>CALJAP010000048.1 GCA_938027655.1 uncultured bacterium
ACAACCCGCGAAGTCGGCTGCGCACACCGTTTCGGCGCAGGCGTCACCGAAGCCCAGCACAAGCCGGGCAACACCTGTTGAGGAGGAAAAGCCGGTAGAACAAGCCGCTCCCATCACAACAAAACCCGAATCACAGCCACCAGTGATAGAGGAACCGACTGCGTCCACTCAGGTAGAGAAACCGGAGGCGAAAGAGGCGCAACCGCCCGCAGCGGGCGTAAAGGCGGCACAGATGTCGCAAACCAAGTCGGTAATGCCCCAGAAGCCCGCTGCCGAGACGCGCATCGCAGCCGCTCCGCCACGCCCCGCTCCGCGCGTGACGGTGGACTTCGTGGGAGCGGAAATCGCCGATGTGCTGAAGGCGCTTTCCCTGCAAACACAAACCAACATCGTCACCAGCCCGGAGGTAAAGGGCACGGTCACTGTAAGCCTCGCAGGAGTGGGGGTGGAAGAAGCGCTGGACCTGATAACCCGCCTCAGCGGCTATCGTTACACCAAGCTGGGCAACACCTACGTGGTGGCTACCCCGCAGGGATTGCAAAGCTTGCTCAGTGACATACAGACCTCCGCACCGCAGGCGCGTGTCACGCAGATTGTCGCCTATCGCTACGCCGACCCCAACAGCCTCGGCAAGGTGATTCAGGACCAGTCGCCCGGAGTGCAGATTTCATGGAACCTGACCAGCGCGCAACCCGCCAAGGGGGTTGGCACCAAAGTTGCGCTGGTATCGGGAACCGAGGCCGAGGTGCGCACCGCAACCGAACTCATCGAGACGGTGGATAGCACCCTCAGCCAATCCCAGCAGGATGTGGTGGTAGACACCTACACTGTAAAACACGCCTCCCCCACCGACCTGCGCACCATCGTGTCGGAGCTGGTGCCGGAGGTCAGCATCATTTTGGGACCGCGCCCAGGCTTTAACTTACTTGCTCCTGCTCCGCTGGGCGATTCGGCAGGCAGGACGGTTGGCGAGAAGGGTGTAGACCAGGCGTTACAAAGCGGCGGAGGCTCCGGCAGCGGTCAGCAAGCAGGGAACCAGCAACAGGGCGGCGGCAGCGGCGATGCGTCGGTAGATGAACGGGTGAACACCCTCATCCTGACGGGGCCGCGCGCCGCGGTGGAGCGTGCGAAAGAGGCTCTAGCTCGCATCGACACCGCTCCGCCTCAGGTGCTGATCGAGGCGAAGGTGGTGGAGGTCAGCACCGACGTGGACAACACGCTGGGCGTGCTGTGGGACTTCAGCGGCACCAAAGCCAACTTCACCCTCGACACCCCGAACCCGCCAGACAGGGGCAACTTCGGCACCATCGTGTTCGGGCGGTTGACGCGAGACGCCATCGGCATCGGCGCGAAGCTGGATGCCCTGTTCAAGGACAACAAAGCGCGCTTGCTGGCGAACCCGAAATTGCTGGTGCTCAACGCCAAACAGGCGCAGATATTCATCGGCGACGAGGTGCGCTACATCGAGAGCGTGCAGTCCACGCAAAACGGCGTCAGCGTCACCACCGGCAAAGTGAACGTCGGCATCCAGCTCAACGTGGTTGCCAAAACCAATCCCGAAGGCGACATCACCTTGCAGATTCACCCCGAGGTGAGTCTCATCACCGGCTTTCTAAAGACGCCTGTTGGGGGTGAGATTCCGCAGGTCTCTCGCCGCTTTGCCGACAGTGCGGTACGCCTGCGCAGCGGGGAAACGCTGGTCATCGGCGGTCTCATCTCCCAGCGCGACCTGAAGCTCGTACAGAAAGTGCCTCTGCTGGGAGACTTGCCGATACTGGGCTACCTGTTCAAACAGACCAACACCAAGCGGAGCAACTCGGAGATTATGGTTTTCCTGACCGCCACTCTGTGGAAAGAATAGAGTGGAGGCACACGTGTGACAGCAGGGCGAGCCGCGATGCCCCCATCGTACTCGCCCTTCGCGCGTTCTGTATGAAAGGAACGGGCAGCACTGCTCGCTGAGGAGCACGCACCAGCTATGGCGTCTACAACGGGAGAGATATTTGTACAGGCGGGACTTATCACCCGCGAGCAACTCGCGACGGCGATTGAAAAGCAGAAACAGCTGCAATCGCACGAAAACATCGGCGAGTTGCTGGTGAATATGGGATTGATTACCGAGCGCGATCGCGTTCGGTGTATGGGAGAGCACTGGGGTGTTTCCTACGTAGACCTCGCGCAGCAGCCGCCGGAACCCGAGGCGGTAAAACTGCTGGCACAGGACATCGCCCGCCGGTTCAAAGCCATCCCCGTGAGCCTCAACAACGGGCGATTAACGGTGGCGATGGTCAACCCTCTGGACATCTTCGCCATCGACGAGATACGCCTGATCACCGGCAAGGACGTGGAGCCGGTTATCGCTACCGAAGAAGATGTGCTCAACGCGCTGAACACTGCCTACCGCCAGGAGACGGCAGTGACCGACGTGTTAAGTCAGGTGGTGCGAGAGATAGACTCCGCTCAGGTCGATGTTCAGACCGCCACCAAACAAGATGAAGAGGAACACCTCAGCGTGGAGCAATTGCGCGAGCTCAGCGAAGACGCGCCCGTTGTGCGATTGGCGAACCTGATCATCACCAAAGCGATTCAGGATAAGGCAAGCGATATCCACATCGAGCCCTCCAAAGAGTTCGTGAAGGTACGTTACCGCATCGACGGCATTATGCAGGACGCGATGGTGCTGCCCAAGCGAGTACAGGCTTCGCTCATCAGCCGTTTCAAAATCATGGCGGATATGGACATCGCGGAGAAGCGTGTGCCCCAGGACAACCGTATCTCGGCGGTGATCGACGGCAAAACCTACGACTTCCGTGTCTCCACCCTGCCTTCCGTACACGGTGAGAAGGTGGTCATGCGCGTGTTAGACCGCAGCAGTATCACCGTGGATTTCCACAAACTCGGCATGTTGCCCTACACGCTCGAAATGTTTGAGGCGATGATAGCCCGCACTTATGGAATAATTCTGGTGACAGGACCGACAGGTTCGGGGAAGTCCACAACGTTATACTCGGTTCTTTCTAAGCTCAATTCGGGCGAGAAGAACATCTTGACAATCGAAGACCCGGTGGAATACGAACTGCAGGGCTTGACACAGGTGAACGTAAACCCCAGAGCAGGCATGACCTTTGCCGCGGGGTTGCGTGCGATGCTGCGCCAGGACCCGGACATCATCATGGTGGGCGAGATTCGCGATGCGGAGACCGCCATCATCGCTATCGAAGCCGCGCTGACGGGGCACCTTGTGCTGTCCACCCTACACACTAACGATGCACCGGGCGCCGTAGCGCGGTTGCTGGACATGGGCGTGGAGCCGTTCCTGATTGCCTCCTCGCTGGTCGGCGTGCTGGCTCAGCGTCTGCTACGCACGATATGCTCGAAATGCAAGGAGCCGTACACGCCACCGCGCGACGCCATGCAGCGGTTGGGAATGAACCTTGAGGGGCATTCCAACGTGACCTTCTATCGCGGGCGCGGCTGCGAAGTGTGTAAAGGCACAGGCTACAAAGGGCGTACCGGCATCTACGAGCTGATGCCCGTTACCGACAAGGTGCGCGAACTGATTCTGGCTCGGGCTTCTTCATACGCCATCCGTGAAGCGGCCATCGAGGCAGGAATGCGCACCCTGCGCGAGGATGCCATGCAGAAAATCCTGCTGGGCATTACCACGCTGGAGGAATCGTTGCGCGTTATCTACTCAGGTTAAAACAAACGAGACGCATCGGAGGTAGACAGATGGGTTCACACATCGGGGCTTTCCCAAAGTCGCCCCAGGAAGTGATACAAAACATCGGCGAAATCGCTATGCTACCGCAGGTGGTCATGAAAGTGCTGGATATGACCAGCAACACTCGCGCCACCACGCAGGAACTGGAAGACGTGATCGGGCAGGACCAGGGGTTAACCAGCAAGGTGCTGTCGCTGGCAAACTCCTCCTATTACGGGTTGCCCAGACGGGTGAGCTCACTGCGTGAGGCAGTGATGTTCCTAGGTTTCCGCACGGTGCGTAACATCGCGATGACCGCATCCTGCTACAACATGTTCATCGGCAAGTCCGATAGCCAGAGTCTGCTGAAGAGACGCATCTGGAAACACTCGGTAGACACCTCATTGCTCACGCGCCTGGTATGCGCCTACGCACCCGATGTGGTTCCCGACGAGGCGTTCGCGGCAGGCTTGCTGCATGACATCGGCAAAACGGTGCTTGAGCAGTACTATCCTCAAGCGATGATGCAGGTGGTGCAGACGGCGGAACGGCTGGGCATCCGCCATCACGAGGCGGAAGAACAGATTCTCGGTTTCAACCATGCCGATGTGGGGCTGGCGCTTGCCATCCACTGGAATCTGCCCTCCGTGCTGGGAGAAGCGATTGGTTATCACCATTATGTCCCTGCCGCCTCTGCGGCACCAAAGCTGGTTGCCGTGGTCGCCATCGCCAGCGACATTTCTAACGCGCTCGAAGCCGCTGTGGCTGAAGAACACTGGCATCGTGTCATTAATGAGGATGCCATGAAGGTTTTGAACGTCACACCCGAGCAGATTGAAACCCTGATAGAGGGGTGCCGCGTGGAAGTGGAGCGCAGTGCAGGGCTTCACAACATGGCAGCGTGACAAGGAGGAGATTCGTATGGAGCAGAGCTATCTGCGGCAAGAGATGGACCGCCGCGATGACATAATAGAAGAACTGATGCCATTGGATGAAGACGATTCCGCCGGGCGTTTTCAGGGCGCCGTAGCAGTCGCCACCGCTACAGCGGAACGCCGTACCCCCGATGGAGAGGCACTCTCCATCGATGATATGCATATCGACGATTTGCTGCGCATGACGGTGGAGAAAGGCGCGTCTGACCTGCATCTTTCAGCAGGGCTGCCGCCGATGGTGCGCGTGGATGGACGACTTTATCCTCTGCCCTTTGAACCCCTGAACTCGCGCGACATCCAGCGGCTGGTGTACGACGTTCTCACCGGCGAGCAGATACAGAAGTTCGAGAAAACAAAGGAGCTGGACTTCTCGTATGGCGTGAAGGACGTCGGCAGGTTTCGCTTCAACGTGTACCGACAGCGTGGCTCGGTGGGATGCGCGATGCGCGCTATCCCCTCGGCGATTCCCTCTCTGGAGCAACTGCGCTTGCCGGCTATCCTGCGCGAGCTGACCCGACGCCACAGCGGGTTGATTCTGGTCACAGGCCCTACCGGTTCCGGTAAGTCTACCACCATCGCATCGATGATCGATGTCATCAACACCGAGCGCAACTGCCATATTATGACCATCGAAGACCCCATTGAGTACCTGCACACTCATAAGAACTGCATGGTCAACCAACGCGAGCTGGGCACAGACACCGACTCGTTCCACAACGCACTGCGCGCGGTACTGCGCGAAGACCCCGACGTCATCCTGGTGGGCGAAATGCGCGACCTGGAGACCATCCGTGCCGCGCTCACCCTGGCGGAAACCGGACACCTGGTCTTTGCCACCTTGCACACGCGCAATGCCCCGCAAACGATTGACCGCGTGGTGGACGTGTTCCCGCCGGAGCAGCAAGAGCAAATCCGCATCCAGCTGGCGAACACGCTGGAGTCGGTGATTGCTCAGCAACTACTGCCCATGCTGGGGGGTGGACGAGTGGCGGCGGTGGAAATTATGGTTGCCACCCCTGCTATCCGCAACCTGATTCGGGAAGGCAAGGTACACCAGATTTACTCCATCATGGAAACCAGCGCGCAGCAGGGGATGCAGACGATGGACCGCGCGCTGGCAGACCTGCATCTGAACGGGCTGGTTTCGTTCGAGGAAGCGGTACTGCGCTGTATTGACCGCGAGAACTTCATGCGGTTCGTGCAAACGCGATAAACGAGGGGAGTGATCCACATGCCACAGTTTGTATATAACGCCGTAGACCCATCCGGGCGCACCCTGCGCGGGGTCATGGAAGCTGACGACGAGCGGCTGGTGCTGGCATGGCTGCACGAACAGCACTACCATGTGCTTAGCGTTCAGCCCGGACGCAGAGGGTTCAGCCTCGCCTCGCTGAAGGAGCTGAATCGCCCCAAAAAGGTAAAACTGCTGGAGCTGGTGATGTTCAGCCGGCAGTTCGCCACGATGATTGACGCCGGCATCCCCATCCTGAAAAGCCTCGACGCGCTGGAGACACAGACCAAAAACCCCGTGCTCCGTGAGGTTATCGGGGCGGTGAGGCAGGACGTCAAAGGCGGCATGTCTCTCGCCGACGCACTGAGCAAACATCCACAGGTGTTCTCCAAACTATACGTCAATATGGTACGCGCCGCCGAGGTAGGCGGTATCCTGGACCAGATACTGGACCGTCTGGCGCAGTTTCTGGAGAAGGAGCTGGAAATCCGCCAGAAAATTAAATCGGCGATGATGTACCCGGTGCTGGTGCTGATCTTCTCGATGGTGATGCTGTTCGCCCTGTTTACGTTCGTGCTGCCTCGCTTCAAGGAGATTTTCGCCAGCATGAACGTGAAGATGCCCGCCGCCACACAGTTCCTGTTTAACCTCAGCGACTACGCGGTGGCTTACTGGTACGTACCCCCTGCGCTGCTGGTGGGTGCGCTGGTGTTCATCAAGCAATACGGCAAGAACCCAAAGGGACGATACCAGATTGACCTGGTGAAGCTTCGCCTGCCCATTATCGGCGACCTGGTGCTGAAGATGAGTATTTCGCGCTTTGCCCGTACCTTCGGAGTGCTCATCGCCAGCGGGGTGTCGATGATGCGCTCGCTGGAAATTGTAGCCGAAACAGCAGGCAACAGCGTGCTGGCGAACGCGATAGACCTCGCACGCAACAGCGTGCGCGAGGGACAAAAGCTCAGCACGCCACTGGGCGCCAGCGGACTGTTCCCCACGATGGTCACCCACATGATCGACGTGGGCGAGGAGACCGGTCGCCTCAGCGATATGCTGGTGAAGGTCTCCGACTTCTACGAGAAAGAGGTGGACGCCACCGTCAAGGGGTTGACCTCGATGATTGAGCCGATGCTCATCATCTTTCTGGGCGTGGTGGTCGGTTTCATCGCCATCTCCGTGATGACGCCTATCTTCACGCTGGTAAGCAACATCAACTAGCCTGTTGACCCGAGGGGCGAACCCGGCGGTGAGCCGATTCGCCCCACCCAACCTCCCCGCACGCGGGGAGGAGCGTCATGTCCCCCTGCTTGCGGGGGGACGACAGGGGGGCTAACACCTCCCCTGCTTGCGGGGGGACGACAGGGGGGCTAACGGCTCGGACGGAGCCTCGCCCTCCAGCGGATGGCGCAGAGACTACTCTATTCCTCGCACAGCACACCCTCTTCGCCCGCCTCGTCGATAATATCGCTGAGGGTAGTACTGCGGAAAGACTGCTCCACCAGCTCCCATGCATCGTCCAGCCGCTGGTGTAACGGGCATAGTTTGTCCTTATGCGCTTTTAGCTTCAGTGGGCACGAAGTGATACGCGGAATGGGGTCTACTGCCTGAACCACCTCGTAGATGGTTATCTCGCTTGCCGGTTTTGCCAGCGCAAATCCTCCGCCCAACCCTCGGCGCGAGGTGATCAAGCCAGCCCGGCTCAGATTCTGCAGCACTTTTGCCAAATAGCCCGTCGGCACCCGAGTCACCCGCGCAATCCGCTGGTTGGTGTGCGACTGCTCAGGGTACTGCGCCAGATAAACCATCGCTCTCAGGGCATACTCTGCCGTTTGCGAAATCATCTTTCTTCTCCTCGCATTACAGACCTTGACATCTATTTTATCATAGCGGTATAATAAAATCAAACAGGACAAGAATATATTCTTATCCTGATATGTAAGGAAGGTAAACAATGAACAACCCATACCTGTTCCTCACCGACCTAGCGCAACAGGTGGAAATCCCGCGCGACGGCATCCTAAGCCGCACGCTATACCAGGATGAGCACGTCAAGGTTGTGCTCTTCGGTTTCGACAAAGGACAAGACCTTTCCGAGCATACCGCATCGATGCCCGCCTTGCTTCATTTCGTGCAGGGCGAGGCAGACCTGACACTTGGAACAGACCAGCGCATCGCCACCGCCGGCACATGGGTCTACATGACCCCTAATCTGCCCCACAGTGTCGTGGCGAAAACACCGGTGGTGATGCTGCTGGTACTTCTCAGATAACAGAAGAGACAACCGTAAGGAGGAAAACGGACATGAGCAGCATTGACACCACTGCAACGGTGGCACAACTGGTTATCGAACGCCCGAGCCGCGCACGTGTGTTTGAGCAAATCGGCATCGATTACTGCTGTGGCGGCAAAAAGAGCCTGCAGCAGGCGTGTGAGGAAAAGCAACTGCAGGTAGATGAGGTGGTGCGCGCGTTGCTGGATGCCGAGCAAACCGCTGACCACGAGGAACGCGACTGGTCGCAAGCCACGCTGACCGAGCTGTGCGAGCATATCGTGGCAACACACCATGAGTACCTGCGGCGCGAACTGCCCCGCCTCAGTGAACTGACGCGGAAGGTGGCGGATGCCCACCGCGATCGGCACCCCGAATGGGATGAGGTGCGCGAGGTCTACGAGAACCTGCGCTTCGAGCTGCATCTGCACATGCAGAAGGAAGAGCATGTGCTTTTCCCCGCCATCATGCAGATGGAGCAGGCGAACGCGCCGTTACGTTTCCACTTCGGCACGGTAGCGAATCCTATCCGCATGATGGAGCATGAGCATGACACTGCAGCGCAAGCACTGGATGACCTGCGCCGCCTTACCAACAACTACACGCCCGCCGAGGATGCTTGCCCTACCACTCGCGCGATGCTAGAGGCTCTGGAGACGCTAGAGAAGGACCTGCACCTGCACATTCACAAGGAAAACAATATCCTTCACCCACGCGCCATCGCGCTGGAGGAAAGTTTGCTTCGCCGATAATCAGGATACGACCGCTAAAGTGCCTCCACGACGGAGCGTGAGCCTACACGCTCCGTCGTACCGTCAGGGTGTGATGACATACACTCACTGGCCGCGTAGCATCTCTCCCAGCTCTTGTAACGCCTCTTCAGAGAGCAGGCTCTCCAGCCGAGGAAACATCTCGCGCTCTTCAAAGCGAATGTGCCTCTCCAGAAGACTCGCGGTCTCAGCCAGCAGGTGCATGGGAAGCTCGTCCCGCTGTATGGCGGAGTGCAGGGAATCGACACGCTGCCAAATCTGCTGATGCTCCTGCAACATACGCCGACACTGCTCATCGGAAGCAACCGGCAGGTACGGCAACAGAGCAGGCAAAAGCACCTCTTCCTCTACGCGAAAGTGCTCCCTCAATGCAGAGCGTGCGAACTCTAAAAAGGCACGTGCATCCTGCAAGGCTTCCTCTGGTGATTTTTCCATTGCTCTGAAGAGCCTGCGTGCCTGCACCAGCCCGTGGTGATGGTCATGGCTTAGTGGATGAAGCGACGGGTGTCTTTTCATCATTACACCCTGGCGATGTTCGCTATCTTCGGTTGCACCAGCCGTTCGAAGTCCTTATAGGCCATTCGAATGACCTCGATGTGCGAACCGGCGTTGAAGGCGATCTCCTCGTCTTCCGAGAGGCTGGCGTCAGCGTACACTTCCATCCCGTACAGATTGCCGAAGGGAGGCATTGCGCCCGTCTCGCATTCGGGGAACATGTACTGAAACTCTTGCTCGGTGGCGAGTTCGGCGCGTTGTGCGCCTGAGGCTTGTTTCAGCGCGTCCAGGTCTACCCTGCGAGTTGCGGGCAGCACCGCCATCGCCATCTTGCCGTCCAGCTTCACCATCACCGTCTTGGCGAACTCCTTGCCCCGGATGTGTGCGGAGGCAGCGACTTCCTGAGCGGTGTAGGCGCGCGAGTGCGTGATGCTCACGTACTTCACGCCCTGGCTGTCGAGGAACTCTTTCAGTTTGCGCGCGGGCATGGCTTGCACCCCCTTGTGCCGTGAAATGTGAACACCAGCATAGTAATATGAAAAACGAGAACTGTCAAGTAACGGTTGAGAACTTCGCCCGCTTCTGCTACAATAAGTTACTGGGAGCACAAGGAGGTAAAGGATGGAAGTTGCACGTTCGCGAGTAGGTGCTAAAGGACAGGTCGTTATTCCCAAGAGCGTTCGCGATGCTCTGGGCATCCATCCTCACGATGAGGTGATATTCTACCTGCGTGGGGACACGCTGGTAATTCGCCCGCGCCCGAAAAACTACACCGAGACCCTACGAGGGCTTTACGCAGACATTTGGAATAATCCCGATACGTGGCTGGAGGAAGAACGTGCCTCGTGGGAATAGAAGACTTGCGTAAAGAGCTAAAGGTTCTTCATCGGGTGCTTGTGGATACGATGGTTTTCTCTTATCATATCTCCAACCATCCACGCTACGCTCCGCTGACACAAGCCATCATGGAGATGATTGAAGCGGGGGATATTGAAGGCGTTACTACTACCATCACACTTGCAGAGCTGCTAACCGTCCCCGCGCGTGCAAACAATCAGCAAGCCATGCACGAGTATGAGATTTATCTAAGCGGTTTCCCTCATCTGCTGATATTCCCGCTGGATGTTACCATTGCAAGGGAGACCGCCATAGTAAGAGCCGCCACAGGGCTACGCACTCCTGACGCTGTTCAGGTTGCAACCGCACGTGTTGCAAGAGTTCAAGCAATAGTAACAAATGACCGCAGATGGCTGGGCAAGATTGAAACACCCCGAATAATTATCCTGGATGATTACGTAGAATAAAAACTACTACTGTACGATTAGCTCCCATCGCAGGGTCACGCTTTCTCCCGGCTTCAGCTCCTTTTCCGGCAGGAACAGTTCGATATTGGCGCGGCGGGCAGGGGCATACCAGTTCAGGTACACCTGCTCCACCTCCTCCCGGCAAAAGCGCAGTCGGAGGGTAGGCATCCTGCGCGCCTGCAGGGTTATCTCGCCATCCGGTAAGTTTTCCTGCCTGAGCTCCAGATATCCGAAATCCAACACCGCCTGTTCGCCCTTGCTACCACCCACACTGCGCCACACGTAGCGCGCTCCTTCGCCATAGGCGAACTCAGGGTGGCTACGCGGGCTGACCTTGAGCGGAGACTGCCCGCCGTTGCGGTAGGTGCTTTCCACCACCAGCTTGGCACTGTCGCCTATCAGGCTCACCGTGCGCAGTATCTCTACTCCGCTTGGCAGACGCAATTCCAGCAACACCTGTGTCGGCGAAGCCGCTTTGACCGTAAACACATCGCGCCAGCCGGTGCTGCGGTATTCACGGGTAGCGTATTCCTCATAGCCTCCGTCGGCAGGGGATTCGGGGGTGCTGCCAGCATCGGTCAGAACATTTCTGCCTTTATCGACGGGCAAGATGCGCACGATACGCCCGCCCAGCGCAGGCACGATGTCCACGCGCAACGCCCTGTTCTGCAACGTCACTACGGGGTAGGACTGTTTGTCCTGCGCGGTGATGCGGGCGATAAACTTCTGAACGGGGTTCCACTCCTCCACGTGGGTGATGCCGAATCGCCGGATTTTCTCCAGCACCGTATCACGCAGGCGAAGGGTTTCAGGGTCGCGCCCGGCAACATACTGTTCTCCCTCTACCTGCCACTTGCCGATTCGCCCTGCCAGCTGGGTATACTCCACCCACAGGCGGGCGTGCTGTACTCGAGTGAGCACTTCCGGTTCGTTGCGTACCGCCCTCTCCGCCGAGTCGAAAAGCCGTTGTGCCTGCTCCAGCAGTTCCGGGCGCAGGTAGGGGGCGGTCGGTGGGTCAAAAATGTGTACGTGCGCTCGACGGTCTGCGGAATCGGTCTTGCCCTCACGCACCGGACGGTGCATCAGGTCTATATAGCGACGAAGATACGGCGCTGCCTTGCCGTAGTAACCTCGCAGGAAATCGTCCACCAGCGCCCAGAAGTCCCTATCAGGGTTCCACATCAGCTTAGCGAGCACCCACGCTCGCAGCTCATTGAACTCGCCACCTCCGCCCGGCGAGTAGTTGCCCTGATAGAACACCCCTTTCACCCCGTTATCGCGGTAGATGGCGAGGCTTCGCTCCAGCTCGTCGAAGTTGGGGAACGGCATCAGGTAGTGCGCGAAGTTCGTGGTGTAGTGCCAGATATACAGCTGGTCGGTAATCCGTGCCCAAGCCTGAAGGTTCTGGAACTGTTTCATGTTCTGCTCGCACGTGCCGAACGGATGGGCAAAGCACGCACCGATGGGAGCCAGCCGTACGCGCACATTGCGCCGCGGACGCACATGCTTCGGGGGGTCTTCCGTGTACCAGTAGGCAAGGGTATCTATCAGCTTGTCGGGATACTCCCTCTCGATCTCCTCCGCCAGCGCGTTCACAAACCGCAGCAGGGGACCCGACTCCGAGCCTTCCTCCTCTACCACACGACGGCATCCCTCACATTCGCAGGGGTTCGTCCAGTCGTTCTGGGAAACGGAGAAGATGGTCGCTTGAGGCATCTCGCGTATCCAGCGTTTGACCGTCTCAGTGGCAATGCGCAGCACATCGGGGTTCGTCAGGCACAACTGCCCGCGTTGCGTGTCGCGCACACCCTTGACCAGCGAGTAGTACTCGGGGTGGTCTTTAGCGTACTGCTCAGGCGGTACCAGCGCGTAGAAGGTATGCACAAAGGGACCGTAGGAGACCTTACCGCCGGTGCTCTCGTCCAGACGAGGGAATGTGCCGTTCACGCGGTTGCGCGCCGCCCAGTCTTTATCCCAGGCGTCGGTGAAGTAGGGTTCGCGGTATTCAAAGGCAGGCACTTCCGTGCGCGGAGAGATTTTAATCGTCAGGTTACGCTTTCGTGGGATGAAGCTAACCTTCGACGAGTACCATCGGCAGCCGAGGTCGTCCTCCAGAAATCCATACACGCCGTACATGGTGCCGCGTTTGGGGCTACCGACAATAAATAGGTGGGGCGGTTGGGGAATGATGGCGAACCCCTCATCGCCCAGAGCCTTCCAGTCCACCGGCACGCCGCTCTGGCGCAGCAGACGGTTATCTCCCAGCGCGATGGCTTTGCGCACTTGAGATAGCGAGGCAGGCTCGTCGGTCACGATAGGCAGTTGGGCATCGGTCATCTGCTGTAGGAACCGTTGCAGTTCTCCTGCCGCGCGTTGCAGCGACGGCGAAGCGTTTTGTGGTATCACAATAGCATAATCACTCTTCCCCCCGCTGGCAATCTGCAGCGTCACGGGTTGCTGAACCGCTCCCAGCGTGGCGACAAGGCAAAGCATGGCAAGCATCCTCCGTTCCCCTCCTTTGTCGCTGTCGAGGTTCGTGGCAGTGGTTGAAAGCTCCTGCAGAGAAGAGAATTTCATGGCACAATGTGTTATAGCCTATCTGCAGCGAGGTGATAACGCCCGGTTCAATCAGACGCATATAGTTTCAGGTCAATCCTTATCATATCCGAGCATTTTGCAACCGGTGGGGTGTTAAGGAACTGGCAATTTTTGGTTCCGTGTTGACCCATCGCTTCCGTTCGGACAGCGAAGTCCATCTGCTGGTCGAGTTTCTGCCCGGAACACATCCCACTTTGCTGGACCTGGCGAAGATGGAAAGGGAACTGTCCCAGATATTTGGGCGTGCGGTGGATTTGGTGGAGAAAGCAGCGGTTTTACGCAGTCGCAACCCTCCACTGCGTGTCCCAGACCTCCCGTCCTTATCGTCGAACAGACAGCCCATCGTCTCATTCCAGTCCCAGCCTCTGGAAGGTCACATCCAGATGGCGCAGGTGATGCTGCAGGTCGAAGCAGCGGTCAATCTCCTCCTCGCTCAGCACGCGGCGCACCTCCTCGTCCCCTTTCAGGCTCTGCTGGAAGTCCGCCCCTTCCCACGCCTTTGCGGCGTTGCGCTGTACCAGTTTATACGCCTGCTCACGCGACAGCCCCTTACTGACCAGCGCAAGCATCACATGCTCGCTGAACACCAGACCGCCGAACTTCTGCAGGTTGCGCTTCATGTTCTCCGGGAAGACGGCGAGGTGCTCCAGAATATCGGTCAGCTTCCACAGCATCCAGTCCACCAGGATGCTGGCGTCGGGCAGGATGATGCGCTCCACGCTGGAGTTGGACAGGTCACGCTCGTGCCAGGTGGCGATGTTCTCCAGCGCGGGGATCAGATAGCCGCGCACCACCCGTGCTAAGCCCGACACCGTCTCGCAGTTCCATGGGTTGCGCTTATGAGGCATGGCGGAAGAACCTGTCTGTCCGGGCGCGAAGTACTCCTGCACCTCCAGAATCTCCGTGCGCTGCAGGTTGCGCAGCTCGGTGGCGAATCGCTCTAAAGAGGCGGCGAGGATGCTCAGCGTGCTCAGGTAGGTGGCGTGCACATCGCGCGAGACAATCTGCGTGGAGGCAGGCGCAGGCTTCAAACCCAGTCGTGCGCACACGTACTCTTCCACGCGCGGGTCTATATTGGCGTGGATGCCCACCGCACCCGACACCTTGCCCACACTGACCATCTCTCGCGCGAACTCCAGCCTCTGCAGGTTGCGCCGCATCTCGTCGTACCAGCCCGCCAGCTTGAAGCCGAAGGTGATAGGCTCAGCGTGGATGCCGTGCGTGCGCCCAATGGTCGGCGTGTGCTTGTGCTCGCGGGCGAGACGGGCAATCACCTGTGCAAGGCGCTGGCTGCGGGCGATGAGTTGGTCACACGAGTCGCGTAACAGCAACGCCAGCGCAGTATCCACCACGTCGTAGGAGGTGATGCCGTAGTGCACATAACGCCCCTCGGCGCCAACGTTCTCCTCCACGTTGCGCACGAACGCCATCACATCGTGGCGCGTCTCCTTCTCCAGCTCCGCCATGCGCTGCAGGTCAAAGCGGGCGCGTTCGCGGATGGTCTGCGCGGCTTCACGAGGGATGTAACCGTACTCCGCCAGCCCGTCGCAAACCGCCAGCTCCACCTCCAACCACTTCTGCGTGCGGTGTTCGATGTCCCAGATTTTCGCCATTTCGGGGCAAGTGTAGCGTTCGATCATGTGCACTGCTCCCTTACTACATGTCCAATTGTATCGCTACAACGCGACGGGGATTAAGCGTAACATTCGTCCCTCATCGTCTACGGTTACACGAACCTGCTGCATATTTGGTCACCCCCTGCATCATATTATACTCGTTTGCAGGAGCAAGGGGAACCTGTGTTCACCGGTGCTGCGCGTACATCACCCGTGCCTGCGCCAGCTGGCGCACGTTGGAAGCGCGGGTGGTCTTGCACACTGCCTCGCGGGCGCTGAGGAGTGGCTGATTTAGTCGACGACCTCCGGCTCGCGCACAGGCACTCGCTCCCTCGGGTATACACCCCGTCGGAACACCGTGCGTGCGAACCAGTTGCCCATGTCATCGAACACCGTATACACACAGGGGATAACCACCAACGTCAGCAGGGTAGACAGGATTAACCCGCCGATGACCGCAATGCCCAGCGGCGCGCGGAACTCCGAACCGCGCCCAATCGCCAGCGCAACCGGCAACATACCGAATACCATCGCAAAGGTGGTCATCAGGATTGGACGCAACCGGGTGGGACCGGCTTCCAGCAACGCCTGTAAGCGCGGCAGCCCGCGACTGCGCAGGGTGTTGGTATAGTCCACCAGCAGGATGGCGTTCTTGGTAACCAGTCCCATTAGCATGATGATGCCGATCATCGATACGATGTTCAACGAGTTGCCGGTAACAATCAATCCCAGCAACGCGCCGATCATCGCCTGCGGCAAGCTCAGCATGATGGTCAAGGGCATCAGCAGCGACTCAAACAGCGCCGCCATCAGCATGTACACCAGCACGATAGCCAACATTAACGCTTGTCCCAGGTAACCGCCTTCCTCCTGCTGGAACTGAATCTCTCCAGCCCATCTCAGCTGCACACCGGGCGGAGGCACGTTCGCTTTTGCCAGCGCCTCGTTAATCACCAGCTGCATGTTGCCCGGCGCATAGCCCGGCTTCAGAAAAGCGGTGAAGGTGACCAGCCGCTGGCGGTTCTTGCGGTCGATCTTGGTCGGTCCGGTAGTCATCTCCACTGAGGCAACATCGGACAGACGCACGGGGCGTCCGTTGAAGTAGCCGATTACCAGACCGCTCACCGTGTTCACGTCTTCACGCTGCGCTTTCGTCAGCTGCACGCGAATGTTGTATTCCTTGCCACCCTCGCGAAACTTGGTGTCGGTATTGCCCTCGATGTAGGTGCGCAGTGCAGAAGCAACCTGCGCCACCGTCATGCCCACGGAAGCCGCTTTATCGGGGTCTACTCGCACTTGCAGCTCCGGTTTGCCCAGATTCCATGAGATGTCGGGGTCCACAATGCCTTCAATGGGCGACACCACTGCCATCACACGCTCGGCGGTGCGTACCAGCAGTTCGGTATCCTGTCCGGTCAGCTCAATCTGAATGGGCGCACCACCGCCGCCGCGAAAGCCCGACACGGCGTTGATTTTAACCTTCGCGCCGGGGATGGTTCCTATTTTCTGGCGTATCTCTTCGGCAATCTCGGAGCTGGAACGGGTGCGCAGATACGGATGCTTCACCCATGGCATCCATGCGGTCAACCTGTCCCCCAGAGCTTGCTTCTCCGCGCAGGTGATCTGTATTTCGCCATATTGCGCCCCGCGCCCGCCCGTGCCGAATAAGCCTGCCGTGGTGCTGCCCACGCTCGTGAACATGTTATCCACGTCACGGCGAATGGAGGGGGTGTTGTATATCACCTCTTCGATACGCGCCAGCACGCGGTCGGTCGCCGCCAGCGAGGTGCCGGCAGGCATCTCCACGGTAATTTGAATCAACCCCTGGTCCTGGTCGGGCGCGAAGCGGAAGGGTAGTAACGGGCGTCCCAGTACGCTACCCAGCAAGCCCGACAGCAAAAACGCTCCTGCCATGATGAACGTGCCCCATCCGGCAACGAACAGCGGTCTGCGATTGCTGCGCCATATCAGCGCGAGTAGCCAGAACAGAAAGCCGAATACCGCAGTGAAGCCTGCTACAAACGCGGCCGGCATCACAAAATGCCTGCCCACCAGCGAGCCGGCGATAATCAGCAAAATACCCAACAGCAACCCGTTACCGATGCCGATAACCAACCAGCGACGGCGCAACGCTCGCTCCAGAATGCGCCGGTATATCCGGTCTAGCGCGTGATAGAAGCGGTCAAACGCTGCGAACAGACCACGCTTCGCCTCTACCTGCTCGCCGGTGCGGAACCAGCGCGACGCCAGCATCGGCGTGAGTGTAAACGAGACGAGCAGCGAAAAGAGGGTGGCGGTTGCCACCGTGATACCGAACGCGCGGAAGAACTGTCCCACGATTCCGCCCATGAAGGCGATGGGCACGAACACCACCACATCCACCAGCGTGATGGTAATCGCCGCCAGACCGATTTCCGATCGCCCGTTCAGCGCGGCTTCCGCAGGCTCCTCCCCGCCGGTCAAGTGGCGGAAGATATTCTCCAGCACCACAATGGAGTCGTCTACCAGGATACCTACCGCCAGCGACAGAGCAAGCATGGTCATCGTGTTTAGCGTGAACCCGAAGCCATACATTACTAGGAAGGTGCTAACGATGGAGGTCGGTATCGCCAGAGAGACGATAAACGTACCCCGCAGGTTGTGCAGAAAGAGGTACACCACAAACACCGCCAGAAAGACTGCTAGGAACAGCGCGACCCGCAGGTCGGTCAGGCTCTCCAGAACAAATTTGGACTCGTCCTGGGTGAGCACGAACTCGATATCGCGGGGCAGTTCCTTTTTGAGTCGTTCTACCTCACGCTTGACACCTTCGCATACCTCCACCGTGTTGGCGTCGGCGGCTTTGGTCACGATGATAGCGACCGTATTGCGGGTGTTCACCCGGGCCCCTTCGGTGCGTTCCGCGATGTCATCCTTGACCGTAGCTACATCGGAGAGGCGTATCACGTTGGGCGCGCCCATCGGGTTCATCCGGTTGGTCACCGGGATACGCACGTTGCGTATCTGGTCCAGGTTCTCGAATTCGCCTACCACGCGGACGGCGTACTCGTGACGCGCTTCCTCGATGCGCCCGCTGGGCACGTTGAGGTTCGCCGCCTGTAGCGCCTGCACTACCTGCATGATGTTCAGCCCGTATGCATCAAGACGTGCTTGGTCCACCTCCACCCGAACCTCGCGCACGTCACCACCCACCACCGAAACCGAAGCCACGCCCTGCACGCGCGCCAGTCGGTTGCTCACAATCTCCTCCGCGATGTAGCGCAGCTGCTTGCTGGGGCGGTCGCTGGACATGCCGTAGTAGAGTACAGGGAAGGCGTTGATGTCTATCTTGGAGATGGAGGGCGACAGCACCTCACGCGGCAGGGAAGCACGGATGGCATCCACCTTCTCCCGCACATCGGCGGCCGCCTGGCTCGAGTCGATACCCAGATTGAACTCGATGGCAACCAGCGAAATGCCCTCTTGCGAAACGGAGGTGACGTTCTTGACACCGTTGATGCCGTTGACCGCATCTTCAATCCGTTTCGAGATAAGCGTCTCCACCTCACGCGGACCTGCTCCCGGGTAGATCGTCGTGACGATAACGTATGGAAAGTCTACGTTCGGATTCAGCTCCACGCGCATTTTGCCGGCAGCGGTCCATCCCAACACCGCCAGCGCGGAAAACACCATCAGGATGAAAACGGGGCGTCGTATCGCTACACTGGTAAGCCACATACTGCCTGTCTCCTCCCTGTCTGAACTCTAGGAACCGCCTGCGGTTGATGCTTCTGCGGTCTGCAGCTGTTCCACACGCACCTTGTCGCCGTCACGCAGGTTCTCCTGTCCCTGCACCACTACCTGCGCGCCCACTGGGATACCCCGCACCTCGGCGTTCATGCCGTTGATGTATCCTGTCTGCACCACTACCCGCCGCGCCACATCCCCTTTCACCACGAACACCACCTGCTTGCCGTCTTGTATGAGGATGGCATCTTTCGGGATGAGCACGACGTTGCGGTGCACATCTACCAGTATCTCACCGCGGGCGAACATCTCCGGCTTGAGCATCCCGCCCTCGTTGCGTATATCCACACGCACCACAAAGTCGCGCGAGCCTTCCGAGCCGACAGGATAGATTCGGCTCACGGCGCCGCGAAACTGCCTGCCCGGATAAGCGTCTACGGTAACGGTGACCGGCTGCCCCACCTGAACGTAGCGCACTTCCGTCTCGGAGACACGAGCCTCGAAGAAGATGGAGCCGAGATTCACGATGCGCAACAGCGGTGTGCCCGCCCCTGCCATCTGCCCGGGCTGAGCGGCACGCATGGCAACCGTGCCACTGATAGGCGAGCGGATGAACGCGCTCTCATACTGCTGGCGTGCGTAGAACAAACCCGCCTCCGCCTGCGCTACCAGTGCCTTCGCCGCGTTCACCTCGTCCTGACGCACACGCAACTGGAGGTCCCCCGTGCGCGCCAGGCGAACCGCTTCCTCTGCCTGCTTGACCAATGCACGCTGCGCGTCAATCTCCTCCTGGCGCGGTCCCTCCTGTACCAGGCTCAGCTGCTCCTGCGCGGTTCGGTACTGCGCCAGGGCAATGTCATAGGCGGTTTGGGCAGCATCCAGCTGCTGTTTGGACACCGCGTCTTGCTGATAGAGACGGCGCACTCGCTCTAGGTTCGCCTGTGCGTTCTCCAGATTTGCTTTTGCCGAGGCGACCTGCTGCTCCACCTGCTGGCGCTCCTGCCGACGCGCCCCTGTTTCTAACGCCCGCAGACGTGCCTGCGCCGCCTCCAGCGCAGCCTCTGCCTGGCGCAGACTGGTCTCGTTCTGGGTCGGCTGTAACTCCAGAGCGGTTTGCGCCTGCTTTAACCGCGCGCGAGCCGACCGCAGCGTCGCCTCTGCCTGACGCAACTGCGCTTCGAGGTCGTTGGTCTCCAGCTGTACCACCACCTGCCCTGCCTGCACGGCGTCCCCTTCGCGCACAAAAACCTTCGCAATCTTGCCCGGCAGTTTGGCGGAGACCATTACATCGTCCAGTGTCTGCAGGGAGCCTGTGACCGAGATGGTGAACGGAATGTCACCGCTACGCGCGCTCACCACTGCCACAGCGGTTGCCGGTGCGGCTGCTTGCTGGGCGGGAGAAACGGACGCGCGCCGCGCACACCCACCAAGTAAACCCGTTAGCCCCAGCAAGACAAATCCCGTGACGACTGCCTTCCGGTACACTGCGATGTCCCTCCTTTGTGAAATCGCCTCTGCTCGTTCTCCATTATGGTGCTTGTGCATATCTGCCCATCGCTTTCTCCAGGCGCGCCCACGCCACGCGCAGGTCATAGCGGGCGTTGACAAGATTCTGTTCTGCCTGCGTGTATGCCAGCTCAGCATCACTTAGCTCCAGCTGCGTAGAGACGCCTGCCTCGTAACGCAGGCGAGCCACACGCAAACTCTCGGTAGCTGCCTGCAAGCCCTTCTCCGCTGCGGTTACCTTCTCACGTGCCTCTTGCAGGCTCAGGTAGGCGTTGCGCACTTCCAACGCGATGCCTTCGCGCACGTTCTCGATGGCGATTTTCGCCCTGTCTACGTCGGCGCGTGCTTGCTCGATGCGCCCCTGAGTCTGTCCGCTATCCCAAATCTTGAAT
The DNA here is from genome assembly GCA_938027655.1 of uncultured bacterium. Lineage (GTDB taxonomy): Bacteria > Armatimonadota > HRBIN16 > HRBIN16 > HRBIN16 > HRBIN16. Next base: position 20,546 of record CALJAP010000048.1, read on the forward strand.
TGCAGAGCAGCAATGGTGGTGAAACTGGATTCACGAGGCTGGAAGGTGGATGTTTTCAGGTTGAAATCCCACTGCCCACGCACTACCAGACTGGGCAACTGGTCGCGCTTTGCTGCGGTGACCTGCTTCTCCGCCAGCGTGACGCCCAGATTTGCCTGCATCACCTCAGGACGTCTGGAGAGAGCCTCCTGCAGATACCGGTTGAACTCCGCCGGTTCAGGCTCCGGTTCCTCAGCGGGCAACAGTTCCACCGGCTCATCGACACGCCTGCCCAGCACGTTGTTGAACGCCGCCTTCGCCAGCTGCAGGGCGTTCCGAGCGGTAATCACCGCCTGTTGCGCGGAGGCGACAGCCGCATCGGCACGCATCACATCCAGTTTGGGACTGACGCCAGCCTCCACCGCCGCCTGCGCCAGCCTGCGTCGTACCTCTGCGTTTTGCAATGCCTCTTCTGCTACTTTCACCAGCTCCTGTGCACGCAGCACGTCGTAAAACGCCTGCTTCACCTGCAACACAACCTCGTTGCGTGTGCGCTGAACGTCCAGATTGGCGATGCGAGAAAACAGCGACGCGGCGTCTGTCGCAGTACGAACCAGCCCGCTCACATCCACTACCTGGCTCAGGCTTACCGTCGCCGTGCCCGAATCGATGGGTTGAATCTCTATCTCATTGAAGGTAAAGGTTCCTGTGTTGGGGTCAAAAGAAGGGAACTTCGCTTTCGGCACGCGGTCCAGCCGGCGATAGTTCGCGGAGAAATCCAGCTGGGGATAACCTGCTCCCCTCGCTTCGCGCACACGCGCGTTGGCTTTGCGCTCATCCTGCAACACCGAGCGCAGTGTTCGGCTGTTCTGTAAAGCGATGCGAATACTGTCCTGAAGGGTTAACGCTGGTGGCTGCTGTTGTGCCCACCCACCCGCCGACAGCACCAGAGCCAGCCACACCATGCAGCATCGTAACACCCTCACTCGTTCTCACCTCCGGACTGCTCAAACTGGCTTTCCAATCGCTCAACCTCTCGCTGGAACATTTCGAGAAACTCTCTGATGGATTGCATCTTGAAGGCGACGAAGCCCGCATATACCGGGTGGCGCATGATGATGAGCTTATCACCCGGCTCGATGTTCAGCTCCCGCCTTGCCTCCGCGGGGATGACAATCTGTCCGCGCTCGCCGACGGTGACCATCCCGTAAGTGGCTTCTTCCAGACAGCTTTCCGGTCGCTCCCGCATCATTATCCCCCTGCCTCATGTAGTTCGTAAAAATCATGTAAATCATGCACGTAACAGGAGTATACCTTAGCAGACAGAGATTGTCAACATGTTCGAACGCGCCCTCTGGTTCAGACCCGGTTGTTCCATTCCGCGCAAGCAACGGCAACGTACCGGGTTACGCGCAGCCGTCCCTTACTCAGCCACCTTGAGCACGCTAAGGAACGCTTCCTGGGGTATCTCCACGTTGCCCAGCTGCTTCATGCGCTTTTTGCCCTCTTTTTGTTTCTCCAACAGCTTGCGTTTACGGGTGACGTCGCCGCCGTAACACTTTGCCAGCACGTTCTTGCGGAATGGCGGAATGCGCTCGGCGGCAATCACCTTGCTGCCGATAGCGGCCTGTATGCGCACTTCGAACTGCTGGCGCGGCACCACCTCGCGCAAACGTTCCACCAGCGCGCGCCCCCGGCTGTAGGCGCGGTCGCGGTGCGTGATGAAGCTGAGCGCGTCCACCGGCTCGCCATTAATCAAGATGTCCAGCTTTACCAGTTCCGACTGCCGGTAGCCGATGGGTTCGTAGTCAAAAGAGGCATAGCCCTTCGAGCGGCTCTTGAGCTGGTCGTAGAAGTCCAGCAGGATTTCCGCCAGAGGCAGGTCGTAGGTGAGCAGCACGCGGTTCGGCGAGGGATATTCCATCTTCACGAACTCGCCGCGCCGTTCCATAGCGAGCTCCATCATCGCCCCCACGTACTCGCTGGGCACAAAGATGGTGGCACGGATATACGGCTCCTCCACCGTCGCGATGGTAGTGGGCGAGGGCCAATGTGCTGGATTGTCCAGCAGGATGACCTCGCCTTTGGTGGTGGTGATGCGATACACGACGCTGGGAGCGGTGGCAATCAGCGACAGTCCAAACTCGCGCTCCAGTCGCTCCTGCACGATGTCCATGTGCAGCAAGCCTAGAAAACCGCAGCGGAAGCCAAACCCCAGTGCGGCGGAGGTCTCTGGCTCGAACACCAGCGCCGCGTCGTTCAGCTGCAGCTTCATCAGGGCGTCGCGCAGGTCGGAGAACTCCTCACCCTCCACCGGATACAGTCCGCAGTACACCATCGGCTTCACTGGCTTGTAGCCGGGCAGGGGTTCTGTGGCAGGGCGTTCGGCATCGGTGATGGTATCGCCCACGCGCGTATCGCCAACGGTCTTGATGCCCGCGGTCAGATAGCCCACCTCACCTGTGCGCAGTTCGTCGCCTTCCTGCAGGCGCGGCGTGAAGAAACCCACGCTGGTCACCTCGAACTCGCGCCCAGTGGACATGAAGCGGATGCGCATCCCCGGGCGCACCACGCCATCCACCACGCGGATATACACCACTACACCCAGATAGGGGTCGAAGTGCGAGTCGAAAATAAGCGCGCGCAGAGAAGCACTAGGATCGCCACGAGGAGGTGGAATTTTGTGCACCACCGCTTCCAGAATCTGCTCCGTGCCGATGCCCTCTTTTGCGCTGGCGAGGATGGCTTCGGAGGGGTCCAGCATGAGGATATTCTCTATCTCTTCCTTCACCCGCTCGGGGTCGGCGGCGGGCAGGTCTATCTTGTTGATAACGGGGATAATCTCCAGCCCATTGTTCATCGCCAGGTTGACATTGGCGATGGTTTGTGCTTCCACCCCCTGTGAGGCGTCCACCACCAGTAATGCGCCTTCGCACGCGGCGAGGCTGCGCGAGACTTCGTAAGTGAAGTCCACGTGCCCCGGTGTGTCAATCAGGTTGAGCTCGTATTCCTGCCCATTGCGCGCCCGATAGGTGAGGCGCACGGCGGTCATCTTGATAGTGATGCCCCGTTCGCGCTCCAGGTCCATCTGGTCCAGCACCTGCTCCTGCATCTGGCGGGGGTCAATCGCGCCCGTGAACTCCAGAATGCGGTCGGCAAGGGTGGACTTTCCGTGGTCGATATGCGCGATGATACAGAAGTTCCGGATATGGTCTTGCGGCGCGTGTTGCATCGATGCCTCCTGCACCGATGCGTATTGTATCCGAGAAGGAGGCGAAAAGTCAATGCGTCCGTGCGCTATGGTAACCTTCGGCGGTACGCATCCCGATACAGCCCTATCTTCTCTACCGGTATCGGCTGGAAGCCTATCTTGAACGCCGGTGAGTTTTTGCGCAGGCGCACGCCTTTGGGGGTGACTTCCACACCGGCATCGCCCTCCGTGATGTTGTCGC
>CALJAP010000049.1 GCA_938027655.1 uncultured bacterium
CTTTATAAAGAATTGTTATAATGGGAATGCATATGAGTTTTGTTCAAACTCCAATTTCATTGGTCGGGAGGCTATTTTTCACCCTATTTCGTCATGCTGAGCGTCAGGGGCAAGCAGAACCTTCCTGACAATATCAACATACCGTTGTAGCCGCAGGCTTTAGCCTGCGCCTCTCAATATCAACATACCGTTGTAGCCGCAGGCTTTAGCCTGCGCCAAGCTCACGCAACCTAAAGGTTGCGGCTACATGGGCAACAGAACCTTCCTGTCAATATCAACATACCGTTGTAGCCGCAGGCTTTAGCCTGCGCCAAAGGGGCGCAACCTAAAGGTTGCGGCTACATGGGCAACAGAACCTTCCTCAAAATATCAACACACCGTTGTAGCCGCAGGCTTTAGCCTGCGCCAAGCTCACGCAACCTAAAGGTTGCGGCTACATGGGGCAACAGGCACGCGGAACTGCTCTGTTCATTATAATCACGTGTGGCAGATTACTAAATGGATAAGGAACCGACCCCGCGACCTTCAGCAGCCTGCGTGCCCGCCGGTGAGAACGCGACACTGGAGGTGATGGCAGGCAATACCTGTATCCACTTTTATCCCCTAGCGTGGTAAAATAAAACAAATTCCTTACCGGGAGGGTGCAATCGGAGATGTTATCAGACCAGGACATTCAGTTCTTCCGCGAGAACGGCTACCTGCCTGCACGTCGCTTGCTCAGCGAGGAGGAGGTAGCCCGCCTGCGTGAACGGTTCTATGCCTTGCTGGAGGGCAAATCGTCCAAAAAGCCGGAAGCGATGCGCAACCTCTATGGCGATGAGGAGCGCGTGGTCATCCAGATTGTGAACGCCTGGGAGGCGGATGAAGAGTTTTATCGCTACCTTTTCCATCCTCGCCTGACCGAAGCGGTTGCCCGACTGATGAACACCGACACCGTGCGCGTGTGGCACGACCAGATCCAGTACAAACCACCCTTCAAAGGCGGACCGACGATCTGGCATCAAGACCATCCTTACTGGCCGGTGCTGCAACCACCTGATTTAGTCAGCGCGTGGCTCGCGCTAGAGGACGCCGACGTGGAGAACGGCTGTATGCATGTGGTGCCTCGCAGCCATCTGTGGGGCAAATACGACGAGGGCACGGTTGGCATCCGCGAAGAGGACTGGGCACCGGCACACGACCCCACCTTCGTGCCCGCCGGCGAGACGGTGGAGGTGGTTGCCTGTCCCGTACGCGCGGGCGAGGTGATGTTCCATCACTGCCTGACGTGGCATGGAACGCCGCCCAACCGCAGCTCGCGGGGACGCCCGGGCTTCGCGGTGCACTTTATGCCGGGGCATACCCGCTACGAACCCAGTCGTGGGCACCTGATCGAGCACCGCATCACCGTCAAACCGGGCGAGATTCTGCAGGGAGAGTACTTCCCGCTGGTGTGGCATAACGGGCCGATTGTCCCGCCACCACCGCCGGCGTAGCTCGCCCTTTCGATAGATATGGATTGCAGCCGCGCTGGAGGGCGAATCTCCTGCCGAGCCGTCCGCTTTCGGTCGCGACGGGGTGTAGCCAAAGAATATGTGGAGGGATGCGCTCTGTCGCATCCCGAATGTGGCAGTTGCGCGGGAGCGCGCCCCTCCAGTGCGGGCACGCGGAGGGCGGGTCCCTGCCCGAAGAGAGCAGTACGTATGGCTTATCCAATAAAAATGGCGGAGAGTCCGGGATTCGAACCCGGGGTAGAGGCTTTAAATGCCCCTACAACCGCTTAGCAGGCGGCCGCTTTCGACCACTCAGCCAACTCTCCGCACGGTGCTATTATAGCACAACTGCTACTGTAGCGCAAGGGGTTGCAGCCAATGCGCCAGGAGATTGTGAATCTGCAAGCAGCTGCCTATTCCCTCACCCCGCGCGCGGCTGCCAGCACCGCACGCTTCACCACCGCTGCCGCCAAGGGCACTTTGTACGCGTTGTGCTCTAGCGGCGTCGCCTGTTCTACAGCCGCTTTGCCCGCAGCGGTGGCGGTCTGCACGGTTACCGGTTTGCCCACCAGCATCTTCGCCGCAGAGGCGCTGTCGTACGGCACGGGAGCAACTCCCCCCAACACCACCGTTGCCGCACGGCATATTTCGCCCTGCATCTGCAACACCACCGCCGCCGAGACCAGCGCCCAGTCAAAGGAATCCTTCTCGCGTACCTTCAGGTAGGTGCTGCGCGTGCCCGCCTTCGGCTTGGGAACGGTAATCTGTGTCACCACCTCGCCCGGTTGCAGCACGTTCTCGCCCTTCAGGTTCTTATCGGGCATCTGGAAAAAGTGCTTCAGTGCAACCGTGCGCGTGCCCTTGGCCCCAGCGATGGTTACCTTTGCCCCCAGAGCAATCAGCGCGGGAGCGCAATCGCTGGGATGCACGATGTAGCAGGGACCGGGGCTGATAATCGCATGGTAGCGGTTATCCCCGCGCACCGCATAACACTGGTCGCCGCCCTTCTTCAGGCAGTGCACGTGCGGGTCGCGGAAATACCAGCAGCGTGGTCGCTGACACAGATTGCCACCGATGGTGCCCACGTTGCGGATTTGAAGGGTAGCGACCGCCTCCGCCGCCTCTGCCAGCGCGGTGTAATCGCGCCGAATGACGGGGTGCTCGGCGATGTCGGAGAGCGTGACCAATGCACCGATTTGCAAACCGGTGCTCGTCTCCTTGATGTCGCCCAAACCGGGCAGGCTTTTCAGGTTGACCAGATGCTCCGGCTCGAATAAGCCGTCCTTCATCGCCCCTAGAATGTCCTGCCCGCCCGCAATTGCCATCGTGCCCCGCTGAGAGAGCAGACGCACCGCGTCGGCGACCGTTCTCGGTTGGTGATATGCAAAAGCCTTCATCGATGTCCCTCCTACACTTTGCCCAGCGCTTGCAGCACTTTGGCAGGGGTAATCGGCAGCGAGTGGATGCGTTTACCGATGGCGTTGAACACCGCGTTGCCAATGGCGGCGGCGGTGGGAATCACCGGCGGTTCGCCCATGCCCGACACCTTCCCTGTCGGGTTGTCGTACACGATGGCTTCGACATCGGGCATATCCAGCGAGCCGGGCAGTTTGTACTCCTCGAGGTTGGCATTGAGCATCCGCCCGGTCTGCTCGTCGAACAGCCTTTGCTCATACAACGCCATCGCCAGCCCCTGCGTCACACCGCCGTAAATCTGGCTCTCCACCGCCAGGCGGTTCAGCACCAGCCCACAGTCCTGAATCGCCACGATTTTGACTACGCGCACTTTGCCGGTTTCGGTGTCTACCTCCACCTCCGCGAACTGGCATCCGGCGACACCACTACCCTGCAGGTTCGCATTCCATTCGCCCTGCACCTCGATGCCTTCCTTGCCCAGCAGGGCACACGCCTGCTGCCACGTGAGTGACTTCTCCGAGCCACCGCGCGCGGTCAACTTACCGTCTGCCAGCACGATGTCGGCGGGATTTGCCTGCAGGTGCTGCGACACCACCGCCACCAGGCGTTCCTTCGCCGCCATCGCCGCCATCTTCACCGCCGGGGCGACCGAAGCGGTGGTGGTGCTGCCTCCGCTGGCGCCGGAGTATCCGTAGTCGGTATCGCCTATCAGCGCTTTTACCTGCCGGATGTCCAGCCCCAGCTCCTCCGCCACGATAGCCGCCACGTAGGTGCGCGTGCCCGTGCCGAGGTCCTGCGTGCCCAGACGCACCTCCACGCTGCCGTCGGGGTCAATGCGCACGGTGGGACGGCTGCCTGCGCCTCCACCACCGCCCCATATCGCGCTGGCCACGCCCAGCCCACGCTTCACCACGCCCGGAGCCTGCCCCGCTACCCGATTGCGCCGATGCCAGCCGATGCGCTCCGCGCCCAGCCGGTACTCCGCCTGGCGTACGGGGTTGGGGTCGTTCTTCAGGCGAAACTCCAGCGGGTCCATGCCCAGTTTGTGCGCCAGATCGTCCATCGCCGATTCCATGATGAACGACGCCTGTGGGTGCCCGGGTGCTCGCAGGGCTGCGGAGGCACCGGTGTTGGTGGCGATGTCATAGTGGCGGGTGCGCACGTTGGGAACAGGGTAAATATACGGCAGAGGGATACCGCTACCGCCCCCTACTCCACCGCTGCCGTAGCTTTCGCTTTCCCAGGCAATCAGCTGTCCATCGCGCGTGGCAGCGATTTTCACCTTCGCGGTCACGCCCGGTCCGTAGCCGGTAGCCAGCTGTTCTTCCTCGCGCTCCAGCATCAGTTTCACCGGCGCGCCCGCATGCTTCGCCAGCCGAGCGCAGATGACGCCCTCCGACCGCGCGCCGAACTTGCTTCCGAAGCCACCGCCCATGTGCTCGCAGATAACGCGCACGTTGCTTGCGGGGATGCCCAGCGCGCCCGCCAGCTCGTCGCGCACCGAGAAAATGCCTTGTGTGGAAGCCCACGCGACCAGCTTATCGCCCTGCCACTGGCAGACTAGCCCATGCGGCTCCAAACAGCAGTGCGAGCGGGCAGGTACGCTGTAGGTGGCTTCATGCACCACCACATCGCTGCGCCGGAAGGCGGAGTCCACGTCCCCTCGTTCGCGTGGGTTGCCTCCGCTCACGTTCTGACCGCCGTGCACGCGCGGCGCACTTGGCTCTCGGGCGGTTTCCGGCGTCACCACGAACGGCAACGGTTCGTATTCCACCCGGATTAGCTTCAGCGCATCACGTGCCACCTGCTCGCTCACCGCGGCGACCGCTGCTACCTCCTCGCCCACGTACTTCACCTCGCGCGTCAGGTCGGTGATAACCGCCTTCACACCGGGCAACCTCTGCGCCCGCGAGGCGTCTATGGAGCGAATACGCGCATGGGGATACGGAGAACGCAGAATCTTGCCGTACAACATGCCCGGCAGCTGGATGTCGTAGGTGTACTTTGCCCTGCCTGTCACCTTATCCGCGCCCTCTACGCGGGGGATACGCTTGCCCAGCCAGCGCATGTTCCGAGGGTCGCCCCATGCCGCCTCAATGTCCGGTACCTCTATCTCCACCTCACGGGTCTCCCCGTTGACGGTGATGGTGGTCTTGATTCGCTTCGTCTTCTGCTGTGGCATGGTACTAGCCTCCTCTGCTCATACTTTGCACCGCGGCGAGCGCCGCTTCGAAGATGCGGTTGTAGGTACCACAGCGACAGATGTTGCCTGCACACGCCTCTTTCACCTGCTGAGCGGTCGGCTGAGGGGTCTTATCCAGCAACGCCTTCAGCGACATGATGAAACCGGGCGTGCAGAAACCGCACATGAGGGCATCGTGCTCCACGAACGCCTGTTGCACCGGATGCAACTGCTCGCCCTGAGCCAGGCTCTCTACGGTTTCAATCTTTTTGCCTTGCGCGTCCACCGCCAACACCGAGCAGGAGTATACCGGCTTCCCGTCCAGCAACACGGTACACGCTCCACAGCTGCCCCTGTCGCACACACGTTTGGTGCCTGTCAGCCCCAGATGGTCGCGCAAGGCGTCCAGCAGGGTTACGCGCGGCTCCAGCTGCAGGGTGTGCTCCCTTCCGTTCACCTGCAGGGTCACCGCAACCGTTCCGCGCAGCTCCGTCGCCCCGCTTGGCGGTGTCTGCAAGGTCTCCGCCTGCGCCCGCTTCGCCCGCCGCTCCTCCAGTATCGCCCCGGAGGAAAGCAGACTCGCCATGGCTGCGGTCACGCCGAGGTTGCGCAGGAACTGTCGGCGGGAGGCATCTACCTCTTCGGGGGTATGCTGGGGTAACTTTTCACGCTCCTCGTCCATTCGCCGAAAACCTCCTCCTTTTTCCGATTCACGAACGGCGCATCGCCTCCTGCTTAAACGATACAGATGAGAAAAGTGTAGCGGATACAAAGGGCTGGAGTCAAGATGTCCAGCCCCTTATGCGGAGAACTATGCTCCGTCTGACCGGATGCAACTATCTGTACCCGCCTGACCCCGGCAGTTTTCTCGCCGGAGCATCAAACCGGGTGGGCACAGGCAACTTCTCTAAATCACTGGGCTTCACTTGCCAGTCACGCACCGCCGAACGATTCAGGCGGAACGTGATGCTCTTGTCTGCCTTCACCCACTGATTCACCGGCGTATCCAGCACCTTGCCGCTACGCAGGCTCTCTACCCGCGAGAAGGCGTACACCTCGATATGCGCCAGACGCCAGTCCGCCGCTATCGCCGCCCCCAGCGTGTCTAGGAAACCACGACGGGGAACCCCTGTTTTCTCGTCGGTCTCGCCTGCGAACTTGTCCAGCAGCTTGTCGCGGTCAGACGCGCTTTCATCGTCGCTCTCCCACAGCGACAGCGCAAGGCTCAACATTCCCGAACCTTTGGGGAGCCGCACCGTCTGGAAGACATGCCCTATGTTGCGTGACTCCTTGTCGTCCACATCGTCGTATGGTCCGGCACGATGTTTCTGCACGTTGCCGGGCAGGGGAACCAGCAACGCCAGCACAAACGGTTCATCGGAGTTACTGCCCCGGTCCCACTTGCTCTCGGCGTTGCAATACAGGCGGTCGAGGCGGACTTGATACTCCGCCCACTCGCTCGTGGCGTCGCTGCCCTCACGCACTTTGCGAATGCTGCCGTATACGGTGTATTTGCCCTCGCCTCCGCCGTTGAGGTAAACGGAGAACTCGGAGCCTCCCGTGCCGATGCCCGCCAGCTCCTCTGCTGTCCACACTTTTTTGCTGGTAGCCACATGGTCGGCGTTGCCGCCAATCAGGCTGAGCAGGAAGGTGCGCGCGTTCGAGACCGCCCATTCCACCCCGTCCACGAACGCTCTACCCAGCGATTCCACCACATCCCATCCCGTAGCAGCATCGTTGCGCAGGGTGATGGTTTCAGGCAGTCTTGCTAGCGGTCCCACCACATATACCATGTCGTCGCCCGCTTCGAAGTCGTTCACCGCTAGGATGGGATTGGCTCGTGGCATGTAGTCCAGCAGGAACTTCTGCCCTCCCGCTTCCAAATAAATGTCGGCGTCGGTGCCTGAACCCGCCTGGGAGGCGGTTTTCAAGCGCACGCGCAGGAAGAACTGGTCGTCGCCCGCCGCCCGAAAAGCCGGGGTGGGGTACTGCCCCGCGCTCAGGAAGGTGTACGGCATCTTATTGTAGTGCTCGTACTGCTTGGTGCGCTCATTCAGGGCGAAGCCACTGCTCTTTACCCTTTGCCAGAACTCGCCTGCGCCCAGTGCGTTCATCTGCGCTTCCAGAATCTGCAGCCACTGCACCGACGTGCGTTCCGCCAGGGCGAGGGCGGTCTCAAAAAGCTGCTCTCCCGTCACATCGGTCACCCCACGCACTTGCACCGCAATGTTCGCCACCCAGCGGCTATCCAGCGCAATGCCCGGTGGCGAGAGATAGACGAAGTTATCGGGCACGCGCACGCCAAGCACCTGAGGCTGTATGGACGTGCCATCCTGCACTTTCTTCCACGTTTCGCACAGACCGCTATTGCTCAACGGTGAGAAGGGCGAACACACCAGCGGCATGATTTGCGATACGCCGGACATCTTCAGCAAGGTGGCAGCGGGTTCGATCTTGCCGTGCGGTTTTATACCGAGCTGCACAGGCTTCTCATACGCTCCCGTCCAGAGACTCATCCGTCTGCGCTCCTCCGGTGGAACCTCAAACCAGGTACGGTTGCGTCTGTCGGGAGCATCTACCCAGTTGGAATGCGCGTAGAAATCCTGAATCGCGTGCAGGGAGACACCCAGGATGTTCTGTGCTGCCGACACGTCGTTCTGCTCTTTCGCCCACAACAGACCTGCCAGCGTGCCTGCCAGAATGCGCTTCCAGTTGGCTTCCACCTGCAGGGTGGAGAAGAGGTCATCAAAGTGCAGCTTCGCCAGGTTGTCGTAGGTCGCCAGAGAGGCCTTCAGGCGGTCCAAACCGCCGTCCGCCCACCAGAGCGGGTTGTAGGCATACGAATCGATGTAGTCTGCGTGCCACTTGAGGGATTCGATTGCAGCAGGGGAAAAACCGCAGGCTTGAGCCGCTCGTTCGGTGAGCAACTGATGGTACCAGGGATTGCCGTGCAAGATGTCCTCACCGGAGAAGGCAGCCGTTCGAGGACAGGCGACAAACGCGAAAGCTACCACCGCAGCAACCGCAAGAAGAAAACGCCAAAGCGAGGATAGTTTGTTCATTGGTTCCTCCCAGACATGCCCAGAGCAGGCAGGTATTCACCGTACACTATACCAGATTTGCTACCCAAAGACCTGCAACCACTTGACAGCCCCCGTCGGTATGCGATACCCTACAGTATCGCTTTACCTGTGAGGGCGGACAGATGCGAAAGTTTGAACAGTACGTGGACAAGACGCACCGGCTGTTTCGCCAGATTATGGACGATAGTAACCGCGACCGTTATGACGCCGAACTGTGGAAATACTGCAAAGGCTACACTGAGCGAAAGACCATAGAGAAGCTGGTGCGGTTCGTAGAGGATATGCTCCGCCTCGCTGCCCTGGATGTAGCAGACAAGACCGTTCTGGACGCAGGCTGTGGCTTCGGACGCATCGCGCTGGTGCTGGCAGCCATGGGCGCCCATAAAGTGTACGGGATAGACATCACTCTACGCCGGTTGAACACCTTCCAGCAGATTATTCAAGACCTCCAGTTAGAGCAGACCCTGACCGCCGAATACAAGTCGGTGGACAACACCGGCTACTCGGACGGCTTTTTTGACCTCGTTTTATCCATCGAAGCGGTGTCCCACTACAACGACATCGATGCTTTTTTCAGGGAAGCGGCACGTGTGCTCAAGCCGGGCGGAGTGCTGCTCATTGCCGACGGCAACAACGCGCGTAATCCACGTATCGCCAGCTTCACGAAGCAGGTGTGGAACCGCTTCGAGAACGGTCCCGCCGGCGAGGTACATGGGCATACCGTTACCCAGAGCTACCGCGAGATTCGGCGCAATATCATCGCCGAGCACTTTCCCACGCTATCCGGAGAAGAGCTGGACGAGCTGGCACGCCGTACCAGCTATATGCCCCGCGAACAGGTCATCCAGGCAGCGCAGAACTACCTGACGACGCGGGTCTTGCCCGATTCGCTATATGACCCCGACCGCTGTCCGGTAGACCCTCGCACCGGCGCGGTCATCGAAAGGCTATTCGACCCGTTCGAACTGGCGCGATACCTGCAGCAGTTTGGATTTCGGGCGCGGGCGGTTGCCTATCTGGGCGGGGCATCCGGCAACCCATTGCTGAGACTGGCAAACTTCATCTTTCAGGCTCTCAGCCCCGTTACGATGTCGCTGGCTCCCTCTTTCCGCATCGTTGCCGTCAAGGAGACACCACGTTAGCGTTATTCCTCCTCGAGAAAGCGGAAGTAGCGTCCGCGCCAGTACGCCTCGAGAAAATCCGCACTGCCCACCTCGCGCTGGGTGTTGTGCTCAAATATCAACACTAGGTTTGCGCTTCGCCAGTGGTCGCTACCCGGCTCCAGAACATACAGACCCGCCGGCGTAGAACAGAATACCCACGCACTGCCATACGGCACAAACACAGCATGTACCAGCGGGATGTCCAGCCCCTCATGAACTGTCTGCCAGCGTTTCTGCGAGGGCTCCAGCCGCATCACCCCCTGGTCCGTATGTGCCCAGAGCACCCCCTCCCGACCGTTATCTACCGCCAGCGAGCGCAGGGTTGCCGGAATGATGTCGCGCATCAGCCCTTGAGGTCCCTCCTCGCGCATCCTCCGGTAGAGGGTCTGCAACTCGTGCGAGTGCGTACGCCCCGCATCTTCGCTCTGACAGAGCACGCTACCGCGAAAACTGCTGTAGTTCACGCGAAAGGCGGTAGTAACGCGCCCACTGCGTTCGGGGTCAGCCAGCAATAGCGGCAACGCAGGCGCATTATCCTCCAGCCCAACAGTAGCTCCCTTTTGCCATAGCCCGTCGGGTACCTCCCTGCTCCATATCACCCCGTCCAGCAGAGCGTACACACGCGCTGGCTCACCTTCCGATACCGCAAACAGTCGTTCCCTCGCCGGAGGCGTATCTTCACTCAAACAATCCCAGCGATGCCCTATCCACTCCTCTCCATCATCACGGCTCCGGTAGACGCCTCCCTCCGCAACCACGTACAGCATGTTCGGGTTTCTGCGTGCAGTGAAAACCTGCGTGATGGTTCCGGCGTTTGCGGGCAGAGGCAGTTTCGTCCAGGTGCTTCCTCCGTCCAGCGTCTGATAGAGCGAACCGCCTGCGGCGGCGTAGAGATGCCCCACGCGCCTGCCCGCGGCAATAAAATGCGCCTTTTCCGGGGGGTGGATGTCTATCTTTCGCCAGGTTTTGCCCGCATCACGGGTGCGGTAGATGCTGCCGTTTGCTTCCAGAGCAAACCACACATGCCCGTCCTCTGGTGAAACCGCCACGCTGACGATAGGCCTGCTCAGCCAGCCGTCCAGCGCGTACGGGTCGCCCTTCCACTGGAACTCGTTATCGCGTGGCGACTCATGCAGGGGCAACGGCTCCACCGCCCTGCCATCCTTTATCGCAATGTCCTTGCGGAGGCTGTTCATGCGCGGGCGAAAGACCTTATCTACCGGATAGTGCTGTAATGTCCATCGGGCTTGCTGGAGTGCCTCTTCCTTGCCCGGGGTGTCGGGGAACAGCGAAAAATGGATGTACGTGTAAAGGGGACATCTATCGCGTCGGTGCGCCTGCCACATCTGTTGCGCCACATGTCGGTAGAACGCCCGCATGGCTTCGTCCTTCTCGATGCGCATCAGCACCTCCAGATGATGATACACGTGGTTACAGTCGTCAAAGCTCTCCACTCCCAGCACCGGTCCCGTGTATCCACGCACACCGTATTGCTTTGCGAGCCTCTCATGGGCTTCCAAGAACTTCGCCTTGCCCGTAAAATGGTGCGCTATACGCAGTGCAGACAGCGCCATGACCACATTGAGGCTGGGCGTGCGTCCGTCGGTAAAGCCCAGAATAGTATCGGAGACATTGCCATATTCGTCATGTACGTTCATATCACGGCTGAGCCAGTAGTCCACTATCGCATCGAGAGTCTCTGCGCACTGCTTCTTCTCCTGTTCATCCGCCACCAGCAGGGCGTAGAGGGCGAAGGCGTGCGCTGCACTGCTATAGGTGTGGTGGCTGGGACTGCCGCGCCAGCGGTATTGCTCGTAGGGGGGCACGCCCTGATGCCACAGGCGAGCGTTGCGCGGATTCAAACGCTCCTCGCGCGTTTCGCCTCTGCCTTTCACGTACCCCCGCGCCACGAAGCCCCGAATGCCCGAAATCTGCGTGAGGCTGAGCAGTCCCTGAAAGATTCGCCGACAGTGCTCGCGGATCGCAGGGTGCTGAGTGAGCAGATACCGGTGAATCTCCCCTGACAGGTAGTAACACGTCCAGTTGATGCTGTGCGCGACATCGGAGCCGCCTTCGGTGGTATGGTCAGCGGGTTGACCCTCTGGCGGGGATTCGATCTGCGCGATGTACAGACCGTTTAACCAGTGCTTGCGCAGGACGTCCTGCTCAAACCGCTGCGCCTTCTGCCCCAGCGCAATGTTCCAGCTGTCTTGCGCCGCGGCGCCGTATACCGAAAACATCCATAGCACCCCCATCACGATGGCAACCTTCATCGCTCTGCTCCCTTCGGATCGGTTTTGAACCGGCGGTACATTCTTCTCGCCAAACGCCCGCATTCCTACCATCGGTATTGGTACCGGAAACGGTACCTCCCCCGAAAGTTGCCAGCCAGCCTCTTTCCGAGCCTGTGGAAGAACCCCCCTGAAAGAACCACGTCGCGCGAGGAGCAGTCTATGAGAACCCACTATCGCGTGTGGCTATCTTTAGCCATCGTTTGCGCGTTAAATATAGCCGCTTTCGCCCAGATGACGCCTGCTGGCACACAGATACAACTGCAGGCGACAGCCACGTACACCGATAGCAACGGTAACACTTACACTTCCGTCTCCAACACGGTCACGCTCACCGTAGCGCAGGTAGCGGATGTTCAGGTTACCCTTGCCGTTCAAAATGCGACGCTGAACCCAGGAAGCTCCTACAACTTTCCGGTCACCGTAAAGAACACCGGCAATGGTGACGACTTTTATCAGCTGAGCGCAGGCACACTACCTGCAAGATGGTCGGTCATCTTCGTTGAGGATACAAACGGCAACGGTCAGCGCGACAGCAACGAAAACAGGACCATCAGCCGCACGCCCACGCTCCGAATGGGCGAGGAATACAAGATGTTTGTCACGGTTACCGCTCCGCCAGACCCGGTGACCGGGAGCTCGGTGCAGGAGATTCCTTTCCGTGTCACCTCTAACTTCGATAACCAGAAAGTCGCCCTCAACAGTGTGTCGGCGGACGTGGTGAACCCCTTCTCGCCCCTGTGGACAGCTAGCGTGCCCGGAGGCGTGCAGGGTGACGTGACCATTACGGGCGGCAAGGCAATTATCGGTTCCGCTTCCGGACAGCTGTACACCTACTGGGTGAAGGGACAAAGCGCAGGTACAACCGCCTGGGACACCCCGGTCAATGTTGGCGCTGCGATATCGGGGCGCGTTTCGGCACGAGGTAGCACACTGTTTGTGCCCACTGCCGATGGGCGCGTGCAGCTGGTGGACCTGAACTCCGGCACGGTTCAGGGTACACGCACTGTCGCCAGCGGGGTGAGTATTGCCGCATCACCGGTGATGCAAAACGGCATTCTATTCGTGCCTGCGCAGGACGGGCGTATCCGTGCCTTTGATGCCAACGGACGGCGGCTCGCCGTCTCCAATCAGTGGGGAAGCCAGTTCTCCTCCACCCCCTCTGCGCCCGGCACCACGCACCTGTGGGCAGGCACAGGCGATGGGTTTGTGGTGTGCTTCCGCTCCAGCGACCTGCAGGGCGTGTGGGCGGAGATGGTGTCACCCGGTCAACCGGTTACCAGCTCGCCGTGGATTGACCTTGCCACGAACACGCTGTTCATCGGCGGACAGAACGGGCTGTTCTATGCCATGAACGCCACACCCGACCCGACGGTTCCACATGTGCGCTGGACCTACGACGCAGGCGCACCGATAGTGGGCAGTCCCTTCTTTGACTGGGTGGCGAAGGTGGTGTACTTCGGCACAACAGACGGTAAGATTCATGCCGTCCACGCCGACACCGGCACGGCGAGGAGCGGCTATCCCATCCAGCCTCGCGATGCAGGCAGGTTCTTGGGGATGCCCATCGTGGTACGCAAGAGCGGTAGCAACACGCCCTACATCTACATCGGCAGTGACAACGGCAAGTTCTACGCCATCAACGCCGATAACCCGCAGGAGTTTTACCTCTACGACGGCAGCAACGACGGCGAGTCGTTCATGCGCTCACCCAGCATTTCGGGGCTATCGGCGGACGACGTGATTGTGGCGGCGTCGGCAAACGGCAAAGTGCTGGCTTTCCCGTTGAAGTAGGCAGTGTTTCGCGCCGGCGGTTGACAATGTGACGCAGGATTAGTATAATCATGATTAGTATAAACACGATTATACTAATCGCAGACCATGTTGCGAAGGGCGTTTCTCAACCGTCGGCGCGAACTGCGCTTAATCAATGACACGCTCCGTTCACCAGGATTTAATCTTACCCTCACCCTCTTCTCCCGCTCCGGTTTCACCCCGCGCCTGCAGCAGATGGCGTCGGCAGAAGGGGAGGGTCTGCGGCTGGTAGACGTGGAGCAGATGTACGAGGGCGTCGAATAAAACTGGCTCCCCGGGCAGGACTCGAACCTGCGACCTAGTGGTTAACAGCCACCCGCTCTGCCGACTGAGCTACCGGGGAACCTTGCGGATATGAGTCTACCAGAAGTCCATGTTTTTTGTCAAGAGGACGAGAGGGGTGCGGATGCCGTAAGCACGACACTTGCGGTATGCATGTCTTTACAACTCTCGGTCAAAGAATGCGCCGCGCTCCAGTGACAGCCAGAAGCGCAAACCCACCGCGATCGCCCCCACCATCATGCCGAACCACATGCCCCGTACTGCCGCCGAGTTGGCGATATACAGTATCCACTGCGCCATGACAGGCAGCTGCAGGAATGAAGGCAAACCGTGCGTGAGCCACAGCCCGATGGGAATCTGCCCCAGCATCACGATAAACGCGGAGGTCATCATCAGCGCGGCTTCGCCCGACTTCACCCGGAAAGCGCGGTAGGAAGCGGTTGCCATGTGAAACGCCAGCAGGGAGAACACGGTGGAGCTCATCGGGCGAAGCAGGTAGTTGAACACCACGTCGTTCGCCTCTTTTAGCCAGCCGCTTTGCGCACCGTAGCCCAGCCCCGCCACGATGCCACCACCTACCGCAAGAAAGAACAGCACGCTGCCGTACCACTCCGGGCGACGGCGACGGATGTTGCCCCAGTGCACCAGCGCGAGGCTAATCAATCCCATGCCCCATGCCATCGCGCCCAGCACGATGAAGAAGCTGTTCACCGAGGTCAGCCAGTCTGACAAGTAGGTGGTCGGGCCCGCGCTCACGCGGTCTCCGGGGCGCAGTTGCGAGGGTTCTACCTGTTCGGGCGCGCCGGTAAGACGTTCGCGATACACCTTGAGACGGGGTTCTATGGCTACTTGCCGCTCCTGTCCATCTACCCGCAGGGTGAGAACCTCCTCCGTCACCGCCACCACCTCGCCTCGCACGGTATGCCAGGGCACGGTAGGCGGTACCACAAACTCCAGAAAGTAGTACAACCCTGCCAGAAAGGTTACCAGCGCGATGAAGCGGCGTTTGGTCATGGCTACCGGTACACCCCTATCAATTGTACAAACAGGTTCTGATTACCCAGCAGGGTAGTGCTCAGCGCGCCGAGCAGGATCACTGCCAGCACGATAATCTTGGAGTAGTCCTGCCCGATGAGGCTGCCCAGCATGGTGGGGTCGCGGGTCAGGTACGCGCTGGCGGCGTACAGCTCCTCCCCAATGACCGTGTAGTCGCAGCTGGCGATGAAAAAGGGAACCTGAAAATACTGGTCGGTTCCCGCTATCTGGATAGCCCCGGTGCGCTGTCCGGGTTCGGTAAGCAGGAGCGAGGTGTAGTCGTACATGCCGAAGAAGAAATGTGCGGCGGTCTTCTCGCGTTCCATCACGTTGGCGGTAGCCAGCGCGAGCTGGTCTCCGGAGGCGGCGAGGAAGCGGATGTCCTCGGCGTTGAAGAGGTCAGGACGCCCTGCCTGCGTGTATGCCTGTTTCACGATGTCTTCGGCGACGGGCACGACCACCGGTATCGCGGTGGTCACGATAACACGCGAACCCATCTGCGCCCCTTTTCGGGCAACATGTCCCAGCACCCCCAGCGCCGCCAGCGTGCCCACGTTTTGCACCTCCCCCACGCCCGGGTGGAAAATCATGGGGCGCCCCATCTCGGTCGCCCGTCCGATGGCTTCATCTATCTCGTTCAAGCCGGGGATGCGCCGGATGAAACCCGCTTTTCCCCGCCGCGCGGTAAAAATCTTCCACAGGATGAGCGTGGAGAAAAGCACTATCGCCACGAAAATCTGC
>CALJAP010000050.1 GCA_938027655.1 uncultured bacterium
GCGTCTCACGCACGCAATCCACAACCAGTTCGCGCCCGTGTGCAGCTATCGCCTCTTGCACCCGCTCATCCTGCAGCACACGCGACACTGCAGGAAGCCAGCGCAAACCGAGCTGGTTGCCTTCTGTATACTGTGTTCCCATTGGAGTGTAAACGGTAAACGAATCCTTCCTGCCCCTATCCGTGTTCTTTGGAAAATAGCACACGGATGAACACGAATGCAACGGATGTACACAGATATTTCATCCGTGCCTATCCGTCTCATCCGTGATTGTCCGTGTTCTTTGGAAAATAGCACACGGATGAACACGAATGCAACGGATGTACACAGATATTTCATCCGTGCCTATCCGTCTCATCCGTGCTTATCCGTGTTCTTCGGAACATGGCACACGGATGCCCCAAGTCTCGTTCTACTCGTTTGGCGGGAACTCTATCTGCGCCCACCATTTCGGCTCGACGTCGGGGAAGATGTTATCGCGCTCTTCCGCCTCGCCCAGCGCGCCCCACTCTTCAGCAGACGGTTCCTCACCTCGCGCTACCCGCTCCAGCAAGTTCACCAGCATCTGGAAACGGTCGGCATGCCATTGCGCCCGCAACTCGGCGTAATCTCGCGCCGACCACGTGCTGATGAGAAACTGCCAGTCGGAGGACTGCAGAAGCAGCAACTCGCGGGCGATTTGCTTCAGGATGGTCTGCACCTTCGGGTTATCGCCGTACTGCCGCGCCAGGCGCACCATCTCGCGCTCGGCGGGGTAAATACGCTTCCACGTCCACTCCGTCCACTCGTTCAGCCACACCCAGTGGTAGCCGCCTTCGCCCCACGAGCCTTCCGGTAGATGTACCACCGTCTGCGGCGGGTGCAGATGCAGGTAATTACCACAGGTGACAGGATGGATTTCGGGATGTGTCTCCATCCCCCGACGCACCCAGTACAGCCATTCAGGACCCTCAAACCACCAGTGCCCATACAGCTCGGTGTCGTACATGGCGGTAATGATACCGCTTTGACCGGTGGATTGCACGTGCTCGCTGAGCACCTCGTGCGCAAGGTCTACGAAGTGCTTGGCGTGTTCCTGAATGCGCTCGAACGCCCTCGCCAGCTCGTACGGCTGCTTTTTACCCAGATCATCCTTCGGGCGGGAGATACGCCAGTAACGCAGCCCACCTGGTGGCTGTTTTTTATGGAACTCCAGATAGTACTCGTCGCCCGGATAGCCAGAGTCGGCACTCCATACCTGCACGCCGGTACGTGGATCGCGCGTGAAAATAGCGATGGGTGGCTTGGGCTCGCCTGACGAATTGACCAGGTAGACGTAATATGGCGATTTCTCTGCCTCCTCCGGGCGGTACTGCGTGCTGAACTGTTCCCACAGCTCACGCAGGGGCTTGAACCGCTCGGCGTAGACGCCTATCGCTTCTCCGCCCCTCAGCAAATGCGAGTCAATGAAAAAGTACTCGATGCCGTTTTCAGCCAGAATCTCCTCGACGCCTTTGCGCAGCCAGGGTTGCGGGGGTTTGCCCTCGAAATCCACCGGGTAGTTCCAGCGGTAGCGCGGACGATACGCGCATTCGGGCAGCCAAAAGCCTCGCGGCGCCCTGCCGAACAGCCGTTTGTAGGTCTGCACCCCCTGCTTGATTTGCGCCTGCACCGCCTCATCGGTTCCGAGCAGAGGCAGGTAGCCGTGCGTTGCCGCACTGGTGAGGATTTCCACGTGTCCGGCGTCTTGCAGGTCACGGAATGCGCCGATAATGTCCGACCGATAGCGTTCCCGAAAATCGGTTAAAGTTTTGCTGAAAAACCGATGCCAGTACTCTGCCAGCGCAGCCATGCCCAGTTTTTTCTCGCTCAAGAACTCTTTTCGATTCACCTCGGCAGCGGCGATTTTGTCCTGCAACCACGCCTCGAACTCGGAGGCGAACGCCGGCTGTACCAGCTGCTCCGCCAGCACCGGAGTAATGCCGATGGTAAACTGCGGTGAGATGCCTTCCTTGATTAGCCGGTAACAGGTATTCAGCAGCGGTATGTATGTCTCGGCAGCGCTTTCCGATAGCCAATCCATACCATGCGGACTGCGCCCGTGTGCCAGCACGTATGGGATATGCGAGTGCAACACAAAGGCAAAGTAACCGAGCGGTCTTGCGTTTTCCAAATCTCGAGCCTCCTTGCATCTACCCTGTGGTCGTTGTAAGCATAGCAGTTTTGCTGTGTGGATGTCAACTTGCCAACGTTGCATATCATGCGGAGAGTGTGACACAATAGATTGTACGGGAGGTGAGAACATGGCGGACACCGCGTTGCTGATAGTAGACGTGCAAAACGATTTTTGCCCGGGCGGCGCACTGCCCGTACCGGAAGGCGATAAAGTGGTACCCGTGCTGAACCGCGCCATCGAGCGGTTCCGGCAGGCGGGCGCACCTGTTATCGCCTCGCGCGATTGGCATCCCCCAAAGAGCACGCACTTCGCAGCGTATGGTGGGCAGTGGCCCGTGCATTGCGTGCAGAACACCGAGGGGGCGGCGTTCCATCCCGACCTGCGTCTGCCCGATGATGCCATCATTGTGTCCAAAGGGATGGGCGAGAACGAGGACGCCTACTCCGCGTTCGACGCCCGCGCGGAAGACGGCGCACCGCTGGAAAGCGTGCTCAAAGCAAAAGGGGTCAAGCGGCTGGTGGTCGGTGGGTTGGCTACGGACTACTGCGTGCGCGCATCGGTGCTGGGCGCACTGGAGCGCGGATTCGAGGTGCTGCTACTTCGAGATGCGGTTCGCGGGGTGGACGTACAGCCGGGCGATAGCGAGAAGGCGCTGGCGGAGATGCAGAGCAAAGGTGCAAAGCTGGTCACACTGGAGGAGGTCTTGTTGCAGTAGCTATCAAGCGGCAACGGGCAACTGCTCCACCCTGTTTCGCCCGCGCTGCTTCGCCAGATATAGCGCCTGATCGGCAGCAGCAAGCAGGGTCATCTTATCGGAACCGTGTGCCGGATACTCGGCAACGCCTGCGCTGAGCGTCACACGGAAAACGGACGTTCCGCCCAGCGTAGGGAAGGGGTGTTTTCGCACCGCGTCGCATAACCGTTGCGCAACCACCATCGCCTGCTGGAGTGTAGTCTCCGGTAGAATCACCAGAAACTCCTCGCCCCCGTAGCGGAAAACCATCTCCGTCTCCCGCAGGTTCTCCACCAGCCTGCGGCTTACCTCCTGTAGCACCATGTCGCCTGTAGCATGTCCCCAGGTATCGTTCACCTGTTTGAAGTGGTCTACATCCACCAGAATCAGGCTGAACCGCTTACCGTATCGCTGACTGCGATGAATCTCCTCGTCCAGCCGCACCTCCATGTAACGACGGTTGAATACGCCCGTCAAGCCGTCCGTGAGCGCCAGCAGTCCAATCGAACGGGTGAAGCGCGATACCTCCATCACCTGTGCAAACTGGCTGGCAACGGAGGTGATTTGTTCCAGGTGGCGCTCGCCAAAGTAGCCCGGTGTGCTATGTGCGGCAAGTAACACGCCCTCCACACGCCCCCGCACCGGTAGAGGCACGCCTATCAGGCTGGCAAACACGCGCTTTGAGGCGGTGCGGACGAGCCTCGGCTCCGCAGAGACATGGGGAAGATAGAGCGGCCGAGCCTGTTGTGCTACCCAACCGGCAATCCCTTCATCCGTGTCAAACTCCTGTTCCATCAGCCGAACGGGCTCACCCACCGCGGCTGCAATCTGGAGCGAGCCCGACTCGTGGTCGCGAAGATAGAGCGTAACAAACGGAGCAGGCAGCAGGTCGGCAACCACAGAGACAAACTTTTTGCCCGAATCTTCTATAGATTGAGCACTCAAGGACAACCTGCCAATCTCATAGAGCGCATTCAGCATCCTGTTTTCCTGCCGGAGGAGATAGCGCCGCCCTGCAGTGCGCAGAGCCAGTGTAACGATATCACGAACCTGCTGAAACCGCTCACGGGCAATGTTCTCCCCATCGGTGTTCTGCCAGCCAAACAGCGCTACCGCTCCCACAATGCCCCGCTCGTCATGCAGCAGGAACGCCTGTACTCCCTCGCCAGGCGACGAGCGCAGAGCGGTTTTGAACTGTCCCAGAGCTGCCCGAAGAGATACCGCCTCATCTTGTATGCGAGAAGGTGACGATATGGCAATACTGGCGGGTATACTTCGCGAATCTGTGGCATGAGCCAGTCGCAGCGACGAATCGTACTCCTCGTAAAGCCACAGGGCGCCTTCGCTCGCCCCAGCATATTCACGCAGTATGGATAGTATCTGCCGCGCTACTGCACCCGGCTCATCCGTTAGAGTGGCTATCCGTAACATTTGCAGCCGAACATGTTCCGTTTGACGCTGTGCCATCAGATCACGATGGGCAGCGACCAGTTGCTGATACTGATAACGCAGCTGACGGTGCGCTTCGCGCTCCTGTTCCCATTGCTCGCGCAGGTCGTCGGGCAGGGGCAACAGCCAATCTGTTTCTTCGTTCCCCGTCGGTTGTTCCGCCAGCGCGAAGCCAAGGTACAGCCATATTCCCGCAGACAGTGCAGCCCACCCCCAAAAACTGCCATCTGCCCGCCAGGCATAAATAAAGGGAGCCGGAGTGAGCAGAATCGCCACCGACCGTGCATATCGCCGGTGGATGGAAATCACCCATGCACTGAGTGGTAGCCACACTGGGGAATACGCCTGCAAGACGGATACCGCCAGCACATCCAGACAAGCGGCTGGTCGCCCTTTCGGCTTCGCTGCGGTGAGCAGTAGCAGTCCGCCTGCGATGCCGGTAACGAGCTGCTGCAGTGGCGAGGCGTACCAGCTCCACGCCACCACTGCCAGCGCAAGTACCAGCCGAAAAGCCATCTGCCATATACTCAGGGTTTCCATTCCGGGTCCAGCCACAGGTCCAGAATGTGCTCCTCACCCAGTGCCGGATTTTGCAGATAGTGTGCCGCTACCCCGGCGATTGCAGATGCAGGCGCGACGCCTATCAGCTCCGTTTCCAGTATCTGCACGCCCTGTTCCACCGCGCGCTCTCGCACGTACTCCAGCACCCACCAGAGCGGGCTGCGATCCGGTTGCGTGAGATTAAGCGATACCTGCACAATGCCCCGCGAGGCAAGCAATAAACCCAGCGCGCGCACGCCCGCCAGCTGAGGGATGCGTTTCCGCTCTTGCCGAATCGTGCGGGCAATGTGCTGGGCTACTTCCAAACGGTCGGTACTCAAATTGACGTTGAAAGCGATGAGGGGTCCGCGCGCCCCCACGATTGCCGCTCCTGCCGTTGGGTGAAGGAAAGCCGGACCCGCATCCGGTGCACGGTCGCCGATCAGCGGACGCCCTGCCCATCGTTCAAAACCTCCTCGGCGGATGGTCGGCAGGTCTGTCGGTCTGCTGGGCAGCGCAGCGTGTTCATAGAAGTACACCGGCACATCCAGTTCGCGCGCGATACGATACCCTACTTCACGTGCAACTTGCGCACACGTCGGCATTTCCACGTTTCGGAGCGGGATGAAGGGCATCACGTCCACCGCGCCGATGCGCGGATGCACTCCCTGATGGGATCGCAGGTCTATACGTTCCACCGCCACCCGGGCACAGCGGAAGGCGGCTTCCGCCACCGCGCCCGGTTCGCCCAGAAAGGTCAACACGGTACGGTGGTGGTCGGGGTCTGCCGATACGTTTACCAGCCGAACGCCGGATACTTCACGTACAGCTGCCGCCAGCGCATCCACTGTATCGCGATGGCGTCCTTCGCTGAAGTTCGGCACGCACTCTATCACCTGACGCATCAACGTGAGAACTCTCCTCCGTTTTAAGATATTCGGCGAAAAAAGCCGCCAACATCATGATAACCGATTTCGCTCTCACCTCGTCGATGTAAACGGAACAGCACGACGAGAAAGTGCAGAGAAACAACTTTTTCAGTAAAATCACTGGCAAACTGCTTGACGTTTGCGCAAGGTCGTGGTATAGTAGTTAATGAACTCGGTATGGCATTCCCACCGCGAAAGCGGTGAATGCATATCGGAGCATTCTCTGACAAGAACAGAAGAGCACCGGAAGGCGGATGGGAGACGTAGCGCGCGAGGTAACCCTGGAGGCTCCGCGTAGCGAACTCCCTGTGCCTGAGAGTGCCCTCTCTGTTCCGGGAAGTGATGCTCCGAGCGGTACAGTACACTTCCATCAAGGAACAAGGAGGAGGGTACGATGAAACGTCTGTTGATCGGCTTGGGTGTCGCCATCGCGATGACCTTCGC
>CALJAP010000051.1 GCA_938027655.1 uncultured bacterium
GCAATCGCTTCGGTGTTGCGCTGGGTCGCCTCCCGCAGTTCCGCAATCGCTTCGGTGTTCTCGCGCACCATCTGGCGCAACTCTGCTATCTCCTGCGAGTGGCGGTCGGTCACCTGAACTAGCTTCTCTAATGTCTGTTCAACACGACTAAGTCGGTCTTCTGCGGCCTCCCGCATAGACCGCTCCACCTGCGATAGCGTTTCCCCTAGCACCCCTGCCACTTTCCTCGCAGCAGCAGGATCCATGCTCTCTTTTAGCTTTTCATAGATAGATAGTGTGTCAATCACCATATTGACAGCGAGCCTCCTTGCCATATTATACCACGCCCCTTCGCCCTGAGAACATACTGCGCGTCCGGCAGGAGAAAGCCACCTCAAAAACGTAACCTATTACCAGCCCGGTATCATTCTGGCAATGATTCTGAAGAGTCTCAGCATACTCGGTTTCAAGAGCTTCGCCGACAGAGTGCGTCTTGACTTCGGCGAGGGCATCACCGCTATTGTCGGTCCCAACGGCAGCGGCAAATCCAACATCGCCGACGCCATCCAGTGGGTGCTTGGCGAGCAAAACGTGCGCACCTTGCGAGCGGAAAATAGCACCGAGGTCATCTTCGCGGGCAGTGCACGGCGCAAACCGCTGGGCATGGCAGAAGTGAGCTTGACGGTGGATAACAGCGCCGGTCTGCTGCCGATAGACTTCGCGGAGGTAACCATCACCCGCCGCCTTTACCGCTCCGGCGAGAGTGAATACCTCATCAACAAGACCCCCTGTCGCATGAGGGACATTGTCGAGCTGTTTATGGACACCGGTCTGGGACGAGCCACGTACGCTATCCTCACCCAGAACGAAGTAGACATCGTGCTCTCCGCCAAACCCGAGGACCGCCGCGCGCTGTTTGAGGAGGCAGCAGGCATTCAGAAATATCGCCACCGCAAGCGCGAGGCATTGCGTAAGCTGGAGAACACCGAGGCGAACCTCACCCGCGTGTACGACATCTTAACGGAGCTGGAAGCGCAGCGCGAGCCTCTGCGCCAGCAGGCGGAGGTGGCTATCCGCTATCACCAGCTGGTCAGCCGTCTGCGCGAGATTGAGGTCGCCGCACTGTGGGCGCAAGTGCAGGAGAGCGAACGCGCCCGCGAGCAGGCTCAGCAGGAACAACAGAGACTTCACCGTCGCCTGCTAGAGGTGAACGCACAGCTGGCGGAATGCGAGTCACTATCCCAAAAGCTGGGGGCACAAATAGCCAATGCCGAAGCGGACCTGGACACGCTACGTGCCCTGCAACAGGCGTCTCTCACCGCCTACGAACGCGCCGAGAGCCGTCGCGCGCTCATCGAGCAGCGACTGCAAAACAGCAGAGACAACCTGAACCGCCTGCAGGAAGAGCTGGCGGAAAACGATAGCAGGTTAGCGGAGATTCAACAGCAAGCACAGCAATGGCAGGAGCGTCGTCTGGAACTGCAACAGCGTGTTGCGGAGGTAGAGCAACAACGGAAGGTAGCTCGCGAGCGGCTGCGACTGGCGGAGCATGCCTTGCAACAGGCACAACAGCATTACGTGCAACGCACGCAGGAAGTGGTGCGAGCGCGAGCGTATCTGGACGGACTGCGGATGCGCCGTACCGAAACCGAACAGACCTTGCAGGCTCTACAGAACCGAGCAGAGGAAACCGAACGGAGCTTGCACAAGGCGGAGGAGCGGCTCAAAGCCGCGCAAGCACAGAGGGATAAAGCGGTCGGCGCGGCAGAGGCGGCAGCACGCGAGGTACAGCGGTGCGAGACGGAATTGCAGAAAGCGCAGGCGGAGGTTCAGCGCAGACGGCAGGAGCTGGAAGCACGTGCTCGCGAGAACGCACGCCTGAGCGCACGTCTGCAGGCATTGCTGGAAAGCGAAGCGGCACAGGAGGGGATTTTCGGGGGCGTACGGGCGGTGCTGGATGCTGCCGCACAGGGACGCCTGACCGGCACATACCTCATGGTAGCGGATGCTCTGCAGCCGCAGGAGCCATACGTTACCGCCATCGAAGTTGCGCTCGGCGCAAGCGCACAGGACATTGTGACCGCTAACGAAGAAGAGGCACGCCTTGCCATCGAGTGGCTGAAACAGCACGCGCGCGGTCGGGCCACTTTCCTCCCCCTGAACCTACTGCGTCCATCGGAGCCACCACCATCCCTGCAACAATGCATTCGGGAGGGACTGGCAGTCGGCTTCGCCAGTGAGCTGGTGCAGTGCGCGCCGGAGTTAGAGGTAGTCGCTCGGTACTTGCTGGGGCGTGTGCTGGTGGCGCCGGACTTCGATAGCGCAGTGCAGATAGTGCGTCGCTACAACGGCTGGAGTAAGGTGGTTACTCTGGAAGGGGAACTGTTCCTGCCGGGCGGTGCGATTACAGGAGGGAAGATGCCGGGCAAGGCAACGGGCATTGTTTCCCGAAAGGCGGAGCGTTCACGCGCGGAGCGCGACCTGCGTGCTGGCGAAGAGGAGGAAGAGCACCTGAGCCTGCGACTACAGCAAGCCACGCAAGCCGCTGAAACCGCACAGCACCGCTGGCGCGAGGCGCGAAAAGAACAGGAACAGGCACAACAACGAGCAGTACAAGCCGACTCTGCCCTGCAAGCGGCTGTCCAGGAACAGACGATACTCCTGCAGCAATTGCAGGCGTTACGGCAGGAGCAGACCGAACAGGCGAAAAGACTTTACGAGCTGGACAACGAGATTCTGGAACTGGAGGGACGTTTGCCTCCTGAGACGGGGCAGGCAATCTCGCCTGAAGAGGTCAGCCGTTACCAGCAGCAGAGAGATGAAGCGGCGACGCATTTGCAACAAGCGGAGGTGACGCTGGGACGGCTGGCGGAGCAACTGCATGCCCTGGAGCACGAACGCGAGGCACTCGCCCAGCTGCAGCGCGACCTGCACCAGCAAGCGCAGAGCCGCAAAGCGCGTATCGCGGAGCTGGAGGCGCAAATCGCGCAGGACGGGCAGGCTCTGGAACAGACCCTTCAGGAACTGCAACGTATCGCCCGACAGCGCGAGCAGATCGAGAAGGACTTCACCGCACAACGTAACGTGCGCCAGAACCTGTTACAACAGAACCTGGAAAACAGCGAGCGACTGAAGGCTCTCTCCCAACAACAAACCGCGCTTTCACAGCAGGCTCATGAACTGGAACTCACGCTGGCGCGAATCGAGATGCAGCGCACACAAGCGGTTACCCGCCTGTGGGATGAGTATGAGGTAGATGTCTTGCGACACACAACGCCCGACCTTTCACAGTTCACCCCTGAAACCGCTTCGGAAATCAACCGATTGCGCCGGGAAATCCGGCAGATGGGCAATGTGAACACCGGCGCGGCAGAGGAATATCAACGCCTCACCGAACGCTATGAGTTCCTGGAGAAGCAGCGCACCGACCTCGAAGCGGCGCGGGAGGACCTCCTGCAAGCCATTCAGGAGATAGATGCCAGCACACACGACCTGTTCCTGGAGACGTTTCACGCGGTGCAGGGGGCGTTCCAGGACGTATTCACCCGCTTGTTTGGCGGAGGCAAAGCGGAGATGCAGCTGACGCAACCGCACAACCTGCTGGAAACCGGCGTGGAGATTATCGTACAACCTCCGGGCAAGCGTCGGCAGAACCTGTCCCTGCTCTCCGGCGGCGAGCGGGCACTGGTAGCGATTGCACTGATGTTCGCCTTCCTGCAGGTAAAACCCAGCCCCTTCTGCGTGCTGGACGAGGTAGACGCCGCACTGGACGGCGCGAACGTCGAGAAGTTCGCCGAATTGCTGCGCGATTACTCCCGCCACTCCCAGGTCATCATCATTACCCATAATCCGGTGACGATGGAGTGCGCCGATGTGTGGTACGGCGTCACCATGCAGGAACAGGGCGTCTCGCGCGTTATCTCCTACCGCGCCCCAAAAGAGGCAATGGTTGCGGCGAGCTAGTCGTCGCCCACCATGCCAAAATACTCCACCAGCAGCGCGAGTCCCACAGGCTGATTTCGCCGTCGCCGTCCGGGTCGGCGTTAATGTGATAATGTTGTTCGCCCGCTACGCTACCGAACGCTGCCACCATCTGTCCGAATTCGATCCCGCCTTCTGGCACGCGCACGCGGAACACCGGCTGTCCGTACCCACCTGCATAATAGCCACGAACCATCTGCTGCTCAATGCATCTGATATGCCGAAGCAGGTAGGTCTGAGGTCGGAATGTCCAGGACAGGCTCCAGCGTGCCACCGTCGGACAACGCAAAGATGTTCAAGCCCCGTTCATACGTGAAAAGTCTGCCGTCCGACGATACCGCTTCTGCAGGGTAGTACGGCTCGTAAGAACGTGTGTAGCGGGCAACTAGCTGCCCATCTGCCGCGCTGTAGAAGTTCAGCGCGTCGGAATCCGAAACAACTATCTGCTCGCCTCCTTTGCAGAAGCCCCGCATGCGGAACGGTCGCGGCGTTGCCCTGCTGCCCAACTCCCCGCCACCGCTACACCTGGCGCAGGCTGGGGAACATGTCAACCCGCAGGTAACAAGGCTGCGGTCATACCTTGAATCGGATGAAAATCACATCTCCATCCTGCACCACGTACTCTTTATGCTCGAGGCGGATGGCGCCTGCGTGTTTGGCGTTCTCCCACGAGCCATACTGTTCCATCTGTGCCCACGAGAGCACCTCTGCGCGGATAAACCCTCGCGCCATATCGGAATGGATGCGCCCCGCCGCGTCCAGCGCGGTAGAGCCCTGTGGCAGAGTCCATGCGCGCACTTCGTTCTCGTTGAAGGTGAAGAAGGTGATGTAGCCCAGCGCGTGATACACCTCGTGCACCACGCGCAAGCGAGCCGGCTCCTCGATGCCCATTGCCTGCAGGAACTCTGGCTCCTCTTCGGGCGACAGCTGCGTAATCTCCCATTCAATCTCGGCGCACAGCTGCACGAACCGTTCGCCCTGCTCACGACAATAGGCTTCCAGCTCCGACACCGGCTCGCCCGATTGCAAACGCGCTTCGTCCACGTTCGCCACCACCACGACCGGCTTCAGCGTCATGAAATTGAAGCTGCGCAACATCCTCTTCTGGTCAGGGGTAAGCGGCGCCAGACGCAGAGGGGTTTCGCCCTCCAGCAACCCTTTCACCTGTAGCAAAAGCTCATGCTCGGCGCGTTCGGGCAGCGCATCCTTACGGGCACGCAGGGTCTTCTCCAGCCGTTCTATCCGTCCCTCCACCATCATCATGTCCGCCAGCAGCAGCTCCTCGTCCACGCGCCGCGCCGCCTGCAGAGGGTCTACCGTGCCGCTGAAGGCATCTATGACGTGCACCAGCGCGTCCACCTGCCGAATGCCCTGAAAGAAGTCGGTGCCAAAGGCAGGCTTGTGGCGTTCTGTGCTGATATGTGCCGCGCCGTCGATGAACTCCACCGTGGCAGGCGTTGCCTTTTTGGGGTGATAGAGATTCACCAGATAATCAAAGCGCGGGTCGGGCACGGCGATGGTACCGTGATGTGCCCCGGCGACACCGGGCACTGCTCCCTCGTGTGCTCCGTGCAACAGCGCATGAAACAGCGTGGTTTTGCCCGACTGTGGCAAGCCGATGATACCCACTTTCATGGCTTCACCCTCCCGACATTTTGGAAATGGTACTGCACTCTGGGAGGCGGCTGATGGCGATACCGTCCCCACGCGAGATACCACACTGTAATGATCGCTAACACCAACAGAGCCACCTGCCCCATCTCACGCCACGGCGGACGTACAGGTGCTCTCCTGCGATGTATGACTGTTCGTTGACGTGTTGTCATGTTACCCCTGGCCATAATACGCTTCCTCTCCGTGCTTGCGCCAGAAATGCTTATCCAACAGGGACTGGGGAACAGGGGGAAGCTTTTGCCACGCCTCCTGGGCAACCAGTGTCCACAAAGCCATTGCCGCCACTTCTTCCAGCGTCACTGCGTTCTCCACTGCCTGCGCCGCATCCTTGCCCCAGGTGAAGGGCGCGTGCTGAGCGACCAGCACCGCCGGCATGTCCAGAGGGTTCAGGTGCAGGTTCTCGAAGGTCTCTATGATGACCAGTCCCGTATAGCGCTCGTAATCGTCGGTAATCTCCTCGTCGGTAAGCGGGCGGGTACAGGGTACCGCCCCATAAAAGGCGTCGGCGTGCGTCGTGCCGAAGCAAGGTAAGGGGCGCACCGCCTGCGCCCACGCGGTGGCGTAACGCGAATGGGTATGCACAATGCCGCCAACCCCCTCGAACCGCTGGTACAGCACCAGATGGGTTGGTGTATCTGAAGACGGGCGCAGGTTGCCCTCCACTACCCTGCCCTGCAGGTCTACCAGCACGATATGCTCTGGGCGCAAGTCCTCATACGGAACGCCACTGGGCTTGATGCCAAAGATGCCGCGCTCGCGGTCTATTTCACTGGCGTTGCCCCAGGTGAGGATGACCAGCCCATGCTTCACCAGCGCCATATTGGCTTCGTAGACACGTTCGCGCAAATCGCGCAGGGCGTTTCTCATGTGTTTCTCTCCTTTAGCTGGCAGGGCGATGCATCACCGGTAAGGTTACGTGCCGTAAAACTTGACTCCTGCGCAAAAAGGGGGTATACTACACACGAAGTTACAAGGCGAGGCAGCCTCAGAGTTTGTGAAGAGGGACGCTCCTCAGAAAACAGAACGATTCTGTGGGGGCGTCCCTTTTGGCTTGTCTGAGGTAAGCCGCTGCGCAAATTACACAAGGAGGGAATGTGCATATGACACCCAGAGAGGCGATCGATTTCGCCCGCGAGAAGGAAGCGCTCATCGTAGACCTGCGATTTACCGACCTACCGGGCACATGGCAACACTTCTCCATGCCGGTGGAAGCTCTGGACGAAAGCCTGTTCGAGGAGGGCATCGGCTTCGATGGCTCGTCCATTCGCGGCTTCCAGGTCATTAACGAGTCCGACATGCTGCTGATGCCCGACCCCAGCTCGGTGTTTATGGACCCGTTCACCGAGCACCCCACCGTGGTATTCATCTGTGACGTGGTAGACCCCCTCACGCGCGAGCGGTACACCCGCGACCCGCGCTACGTGGCGCAGAAGGCGGAGCAATACCTGCGCTCTACCGGCATCGCAGACGTAGCGTACTTTGGACCGGAGGCAGAGTTTTATATCCTCAACGACGTGCGCTTCGACCAGAATCAGCACTCCGGCTATTACTTCATCGATTCCGATGAAGGCGCGTGGAACATGGGGCGCGACGAGAAACCGAACCTGGGCTACAAAGTACGCTACAAAGAAGGCTACTTTCCCGTGCCACCCATGGACAGCCTGCAGGACCTGCGCACCGAAATGATGCTGAACCTGATGGCGGTTGGCGTGGAGCCGGAAGTGCACCACCATGAGGTAGCGACAGCAGGGCAGGCGGAAATCGATATCCGTTTCGCACCGCTGGTGCAGATGGGCGACAGCCTGATGAAGTACAAGTACGT
The DNA here is from genome assembly GCA_938027655.1 of uncultured bacterium. Lineage (GTDB taxonomy): Bacteria > Armatimonadota > HRBIN16 > HRBIN16 > HRBIN16 > HRBIN16. The sequence goes on from CALJAP010000051.1 coordinate 7,457, forward strand.
AATCAAGCAGACTGCGTTCCAGAACGGCTATACCGTGACCTTTATGCCCAAGCCCATCTTTATGGACAACGGCTCAGGAATGCACGTGCACCAGAGCCTGTGGAAAAACGGCGTGAACATTTTCTTTGACGAGCGCGGTTACGCCGGGCTATCGGAGACCGCTATCTACTACATCGGCGGTATCCTGAAGCATGCTGCCAGCGTGCTCGCTTTTGCCGCGCCAACTACCAACTCCTATCGCCGACTGGTGCCGGGGTATGAAGCGCCGATTAACCTGATTTACAGCCAGCGCAACCGCTCGGCATGTATCCGCATCCCGATGTACTCCTCCTCACCGAAGGCGAAGCGCATCGAGTTCCGTGCGCCCGACCCATCCTGCAACCCCTACCTCGCCTTCGCTGCAATGCTGCTGGCGGGGCTGGATGGCATCCAGAACAAGATTGTGCCGCCCGACCCGATTGATAAAGACCTTTACGAACTGCCCGCCGAGGAGCGTAGAGGCATCCAGCACACACCGGCAAGTCTGGCGGAGTCGCTGCAGGCGTTGCGTGAGGACCATGAGTACCTGCTACGCGGCGGGGTGTTTACCGAGGACGTGATAGAGACCTATATCGACTACAAGCAGAAGCGCGAAGTGGAAGGGGTAGCGCTGCGCCCGCACCCCTACGAGTTCGTGCTATACTTTGACGTGTAACACCAAGCGACCGGTCAAAAGCGAAAACTCTCCCCCGTCCCATCTCCTGCAAGGAGAGGAGAGCCTCGCCCCGAACGCCCCCTTCCCTTGTAGGGAAGGGGGCTGGGGGGATAGATTGAGCACATCTCACCCACACCTGTATCATCCTCGAGGGCGAGGCTCCTGCCGAGCCGTGCGAAGTACCCCCACCTGACCTGCCCCGTGGACGGGGGAGGAACCGCTCCCTTCCCGCTCGCGGTGAGGGCTAAGGGAGGTTCACTTGCCAACTAGTGAACAGACAATCCCCTGAAGGACGAGGTTCCTGCTAAACGGCAAAAAACCTATCCCAGATGCTCGGGGTTCAGCCCCTCCAGCTCCAGCACCACAAACCGCCCATCCCGGCGTATCAGGCGGTCGTCGAAGTAGACCTCCCCTCCGCCGTACTCGGGACGCTGGATCAGCACCAGGTCCCAGTGTATCTGCGAGCGGTTGCCGTTGTCTGCCGTCGTGTAGGCGTTGCCGGGAGTAAAATGCAAAGAGCCTGCAATCTTCTCGTCAAACAGCGTGTCTTTCATTGGGTGCAGGATGTGTGGGTTAAAGCCCAGCGAGAACTCGCCGACATATCGCGCCCCCTCGTCAAAGTCCAGTATCTTGTTCAACTCCTCGCTGATGTTGCAGGAGGCTTCCACGATTTTGCCCGCACGGAACACCAACCGGATGTTCTCGAAGGTCTTGCCATGGTACAACGAGGGCACGTTGAAGGTAATTTCGCCCTCCACCGAGTCACGCACCGGGGCGGTAAAGCATTCCCCATCGGGGATGTTGCGCAACCCGTAGCAGGGGATGACCGGAACACCCTTGATGGAGAAGGTCAGGTCGGTGCCCGGCGCGACGAGACGCACTCGGTCGGTTTGGCTCATCAGTTCCACCAGTGGCTGAACCGCCTTTTCCATCCGGCTGTAATCCAGCGTACATACCCGGAAGTAGTAATCTTCAAACGCCTCGGTGCTCATGTTCGCCTGTTGCGCCATACTATCGTTGGGCCAGCGTAGCACCACCCACCGGGTATTCGGCACGCGAATCTCGCTGTGAACCGGTTTCCACCATAGCCTCTGCACCATCTCCACCTTCTCTATCGGCACATCCGATAATTGCGCACTGTTCAGCGTGCCCCTCACCCCGATATAGCACTGCACCTTCTCCATACGGTACCTCTCCACATCGGCGACCGTTTGCAGTTGCTCTTCGGTGGCGTGCATCTGTAGCGTGCGCATCACCTTCGAGTGTTTTGTATCCACCAGCGGAACGCCGCCTGCTTTCGCGATTTGCTCTATCAACACGCACAGGAACTCTTCGGGCACATCGGTCGCTTCCACCAGAACCTTGTCCCCCGGCTGCACGCGCGTGCTGTGCTCGACCAGAACCTGCGCTAACTGTTCAAAACGAGGGTCCTTCACCACTTCGCCTCCATTCCGGCAGTCTCTTTTTTTCTTTCGGCATCGCCCGGCAAAAACCTGTCTGACACAGGGGGTGCTTGCCTCAATTCCCCAGCATTTTTACTGTTTGCTCCGGCTGAGGCAGGAGATTCGGCTTGACAGGAGGGAATCTGTCTTATACAATCACTGAAGATAACCGATTGGCTCGAACGCTCAGAGCGCAAAAAACAATAATTGCGCCATCAACGCACACAGGAGGACCCATGATGCAGGAGGAACTCAAAGCACTTGCCCAGGCGATTCTGGAAGGCAAACGCAATGAGGCAGTGGAACTCACGCAGAAGCTGGTAGACGCCGGCGTCACCCCAAAACAGATACTGGACGAGGGGCTCATCGCCGGTATGTCTGTCGCCGGTGAGAAGTTCAAGAACGGCGAGTATTTCGTGCCGGAGATACTGGTGGCGGCGCGCGCCATGAAAGCCTCGATGGAGATTCTACGCCCTTTGCTGGTAGCTACCGACGTACAGCCGATAGGAACAATGGTCATCGGTACCGTGCGAGGCGACCTGCACGACATCGGCAAGAACCTGGTAGCCATGATGGTAGAGGGGGCGGGCTTTAAGGTCGTGGACCTAGGCGTGGACGTAACCGCCGATAAGTTTGTCGCCGCTGCCAAAGAGCATAGTGCCCAGATTGTGGGGATGTCTGCCCTGCTGACCACTACCATGACCTATATTCCCGAAGTGATTAAGGCTTTCGACGCGGAGGGACTGCGTCCAAAGGTGAAGCTCATCGTGGGCGGCGCGCCGGTGACCCAGGAATGGGCAAACCAGATTGGCGCCGACGCCTACGCTCCCGATGCAGCCACCGCTGTCGATAGGTGCAAAGAGCTGCTGGGCGCAGCGTAAGTACACTGTCAATCTGGAGGGCAAAGCCCCTGCCGAGCAGACTCGGCTGGGTGGGGGTGTTTTCTCGGCTAAAGCCGTTCCCCCTCAGACGCAGGCAGGGTTTGGCCGGTTTGCAAGGGTGTGGCTTTAGCCGCAAATCTGCGCCCAAGCGAGCTGAACACCGTCGGCGGGTTCTCCCCTCCGGAGCAAAGGTGGCGACAGCAGTGACCTCTAGAGAGCGGGTGCTATGCGCATTTCACCGGGGCACGCCTGACCGTGTCCCGGTCTCCCCACAGCATTTCGGGCGCATCCCCCCGGATAGCGACCTTGCTGCCCAGCTGGTGCGCGAGACCGACATCATGCTCTACGCAGGGTGGGCATGCGATTGTTTTGTCGGCTCCGCGCTGCCGCGTGAGGTAGAGACTACCGGCAACATGACCCGCACCGTTTACCATACCCCACATGGCGACCTGACCCGTGTCGTCACACGCACGCCAGTAACCTCCGCATGCACCGAGTTCCCCTGCAAAAACGCCGATGACGTGCTGAAGCTACTTGCCACGCCATACGAGCCACCGACGGAGCAGACGGTGCAGGAGGCATTACATCACTTCTTCCAGAGGAAGGACTGGCTGGGTGACGAAGGGGTCGTGCTCTTCGAACTGCCGAACGCCCTCTGTTTTCCGGCAGAATGGCTTTCCCCACAGGATTTCTGCCTGCTGTGGGCAGACGCCCCCGACGTGATGGAGGAGATGGTGCGGGTGGGCAACGAGCGACTGCTAGCGTTTGTGGAACGAGTGTTGAAGGCGGGGGTGGACGTGTTTCGCATTGTCGGCGGTGAGTACGCCTCTACCCAGCTGGGGCCGGTTGCTTACGACAGGTTGGTGCGCCGACCTGACAAGGAGCTGGTCGCGCTCATGCACGACTACGGAGCCATTGCCTACTTCCACAATCACGGTCCCATCATGCGCTACCTGGAGGCAATTGTGGACATCGGTGTAGACGCGTTGGACCCGCTGGAGGCGCCGCCCTGGGGCGATTGCGACATGCCCAAAGCGAAAAACATCCTGCAGGGGCGCGTGTGCATCGTGGGCAATGTCGACGATATGGAGGTCATGAACCGACTTAGCACGGAGGAGATACTTGCCATCGGCAAAAAGCTTATTGAGGAAGCAGGTCCCGACGGCTTTGTGCTGAGCGGTACTGCGTCGGGCACCTACGGCGAACATGCTGCACGCAACTTCATTGCGCTAGCGCGGTACGTGAGAAGCCAGATGTAACCGGAGGAAAGAATGACACCTAGAGAACGTGTTTTACACGCTATCCACCGCCAAATGCCGGACAGGGTTCCGAAAGAGATGGGCTTTACCCCGGCAGCGTACGACAGGTTTGTGAAAGAAACCGGTCACACCGACCCGGCGGAGTACTTCGGCATGGAGAGTCGCTATGTCGGCTTCCGCCCGCCGCGTGAGTTACCGGACTTCACCCCGTACTTGAAAAAGCTGCCCGCCGGCAGCTGCATCAGCAGTGAGTACGGTACGGCGCACATTCCGGGCACGTTCTACCATTTCAGCCGGTACGTGTTTCCGCTGGAGCATGCCAGCACCATCCGCGAGCTGGAAGAGTATCCCTGGCCCGATTTCACCCCCTCCTACCGCCACGAGCATCTGGAAGCGGAGGTGCAGGCATGGCATGAGAAGGGCTACTTCGTCACCGGGTTCGCTGGACACATCTTCGAAACCGCATGGCAACTTATCGGCTTCGAACGCATCTTCCGCGACTTCATTGAGAACCCCGAGTTCGTGGAGTGGGTGCTGGAGAAAATCACGCAGGACAATTGCTTCAAAGCGCGCCGCCTCGCGGAAGCGGGTGTGGATATGATACAGTTTGGCGACGATGTAGGCATGCAAGACAGGCTGATGATGCGCCCGGAGGTGTGGCGACGTTTCCTGAAACCCCGTCTCGCTCGCGAAATCGCCGCCGCGCGGGAAGTGCGCCCCAACATCCCCGTGTGGTACCACAGCGACGGCAACATCGCCGATATCATCGAAGACCTCATCGAGGTAGGCGTTACCGTGCTGAACCCTGTGCAGCCAGAGTGCCTGGATATGGACTGGGTGCAGCACAAGTTCGGCGACCGGTTGGCTTTCTGGGGCACTATCGGCACGCAGACGGTCATGCCCTTCGGCAAACCGGAGGATGTCAAGCGTGCCGTCAAAGAGATGATAGACCGCTTCGCGCCCGGGCTGGTGCTCGCCCCGACGCACGTGATAGAACCCGATGTGCCGTGGGAGAATATCCTGGCTTTCTTCGAGGCGGTGGAGGAGTACGGCAGGCTATCGCCTTGACTTCGCCCCCTCTCTTTTCCTATACTAAAAGTATGAGCAACAGAGATTTTGTCGTTTCCGCCCCTGGGCGGATTTGCCTTTTCGGGGAGCATCAGGACTATCTTGGATTACCTGTTATCGCTGCCGCTATCAACCGACGTATTCGGGCAGAAGTGTGTACGTCGTCCGATGGCATCCTCAAGCTGGATATGCCTGATATCGGCGAGAAAATGGAGATAAACCCCTCGCAGGAGCAGGCTTACGTTCATTCTCGCGACTACCTGCGTGCTGGCGTCAACGTCATGCGCCGTGAGGGAGCGCGCTTCCCCAGAGGAGCAGATATCCGCATCACCAGCAACATCCCCATGCAGGCGGGTGTTTCCAGCTCCTCCGCGCTGGTCATCATGTGGCTGCGCTTGCTGTGCCAGATGGCGGAACCCTCTCTGCATCCAGACCCTGAAACGCTGGCACGGTGGGGGCATCGGACGGAAGTGCTGGAGTTCCACGAGCCGGGCGGCATGATGGACCACTTCTGCGCTGCGCTGGGAGGCGTGCTGTATATCGATACCATACCGCCCTACCGCGCGGAGCGGCTTCCCGTTCAGCTAAACGGGCTGGTGCTGGCAGATTCAAAGCAGCCGAAAGCCACTGTAGAGGTGCTTGCCTCCAGACGACAGGATGTCACCGAGGGCATTGCGCTGTTGAGGGAGAAGATACCCCATTTTGACCTGCACACCACCCCACTGGAGGAGGCAGAAGAGGCTCTGAAATACCTTCCTGAGCGCAACGCCCGCCGCGTGCGCGCCAACCTGGTCAATCGTGACCTCACCCGCCGCGCCCTGCAGCTGTTGCGAACCGACAGCTGGTCACCGCAAGCTCTGGGCGACCTGTTGCTGGCGCATCATGCCCAACTGCGTGACGGCTTGGAGGTTTCCACCCCTAAAATCGAGAAGATGCTGGAAGCGGCGTTACGGGCAGGCGCGCTGGGAGGTAAGGTGAACGGCTCCGGTGGAGGCGGCTGCCTGTTCGCTTACGCGCCGGGGCGCGAGGAAGAGGTGGTGGAGGCGTTCAAAAGCGCGGGTGGAGACGCCTGGCGCGTGCGCGTGGATACGGGGGCGGCGGTGGAATGAGCGACCTTCCGTGCCGATGTGTGCTGCTGGCGGCGGGCAGAGGAACCCGGCTGGGTGAGATGACCCGCCATATCCCCAAGCCGATGGTTCCCCTTGCCGGACGCCCTCTACTGGAGCACATCCTGTTGCGTATCCGCGAGGCAACGCTTATCCGTGATTTCACCATCGTGGTGCAATACCATGCCGAAAGCATTACGCAACATTTTGGCAACGGCTCAGCCTTCGGTGTACACATTCGCTACGCGCACCAGCCTGAAGACCAGCCCGGCACCGCCGGTGCGCTACGCACTGCGCTGGAAGCTCTGCCTGCAGAGCCGGCGTTAATGAGCTTCGGCGACATCCTCACCGACCCGGTAAACTACCGGCATCTGCTCCAGGCGTATCACCCCGCTACGGTCGCCCTGCTCGGCGTCAACTGGTTGCCCGATGTCTCTGAAGGGGGAGGTGTGTGGCTGGACGGCGACAGGGTGCTCCGCCTGCAGGAAAAGCCGCGTCATGCCGACACCCACTGGAACCTCGCAGGGGTGCATATCGTCTCGCCAGCTATTCTGCCCGTATTGCAAAACCTGCCCCTGTCCGAGCGTGGAGAGTATGAACTCACCTGTGCGATGCAGGTTCTTCTGCAACAGCACCCTGATACCATACGGGCGGTTCGCTTTGAGGGCTACTGGAACGACGTCGGTACGCCCGAACGCCTCCAGCAGGCGGAACGCTACCTGGCAGGACTGCCGCTGTGCGAAGATGAATCTGATTAGCAAAGTAACGACCGGGTGTGCAGAAGCGTCGGGATGATACAGAGAGGAAGGGTATTCAACCTATCCCCCTTTCCCCCTTCCCTGCGAGGGAAGGGGGAGTGTTGCGCGGCTCCCCTCTCCTTGTAGGAGAGGGGATGGGGGAGAGGTCACATGAACCCGCTGTTACCTAGCGCTTCTGTGCAGCAGGAGCAATCACTTTCCTTACAAGGAGGAGGTCCATGAAAGGCAACCCCGAAATCCTGAAGGTGCTGAACGAACTGCTCTCCGATGAGCTGACCGCCATCCACCAGTACATGGTGGAAGCGGAGATGTGTGAGAACTGGGGCTACGATAAGCTACATGCTGCATTCCAGAAAATCGCCATCGACGAGATGCATCACGCCGAATGGCTCATCCAGCGTATCCTCTTCTTGGAAGGGCATCCCACGATTAAGCTGGGCGAGCTGCACATCGGTGCAACAGTGTCCGATATGATACACAGCGTGATTAGCGCAGAGGGCGAAGCCGTCGAGGCGTACAATAAAGCCATCGCACTGGCACATCAGGTGGCGGATCAGGGCACGGTAGAGCTGCTCATGAAGATTCTCACGATGGAAGAGGGACATATCGACTGGGCAGAGGCGCAGCGCGACCAGATAGAGCACATGGGCATCGCCAACTACCTGAGTGTGCAAACGGAGGGCGTAGCGGAGTAAGTGTTCCCCTATCCTGTTGATACCCTCATCCGCAAGGTGCGCGCGCTTCACGAGCAAATCCGCTCGGAGGTGCGCGCCCAGCTTCGGCAGCACTCCGCCGAGTGGCTGGCACATGCCACCGAAAGCGCGGAAGGCGATACGCAGTTTCGCATCGACGCGCGGGTGGAGCAGTTGTTGCTACAGTTCTGCCAGCACTGGGCGCAGGAAGTGCCCTTTGTACTTGTCGCAGAGGGTATCGCCGAAGACGGCTGGATGGTTTTGCCACAGGGCACAAGCGACTCGGACGCGCAGTTCATCCTGACAGCAGACCCCATTGACGGCACGCGCATGATTATGTACGACAAGCGCAGTGCATGGTGCTTGACGGGCATTGCACCGAATCGCGGCAGAAAGACCACGCTTGCCGACATCCAGATTGCGGTTCAGACGGAGCTGCCAACCACCCGCCAGCACCTCGCCGATACGCTGTGGGCAGTGCGGGGCAAGGGCGTTTTCGGTGAAAGGCAGAATCTGCTGGACGGTAGCACAACCCCCTTTCGCCCCAAACCCTCTTCTGCCGCCGACCTGCGTTACGGTTTTGCCGGTATCGCCAATTTCTTCCCGGACGGCAAGGCGTGGCTCGCCGCTCTGGAGGAGAATCTTTACAGGGAACTGGCTAGTATGGATATACACGGTAATCCGTTGGTCTTCGCCGACCAGTACCTTAGCACGGGCGGACAGATTTATGAACTCACCGTCGGGCACGACCGTTTCATCGCCGACCTGCGCCCGGTTGCCTTCCGCCGACTGGGATATAACACCTTTCCCCTGTGTGCGCACCCCTACGACATCTGCACGGAACTGATTGCGCAAGAGGCAGGAGCCATCATCACCGATGAGCACGGGCAACCGTTGCGAACCCCTCTGGACATCCGTGAGCCTGTCGCATGGATTGGCTATGCCAACCCTGCCTTGCGTGCGCTGATTGAACCGGTGCTGCTCAACCTGTTGCATGGGGGGTCGGAGCGATGAGCCCTATTCGCAAAGCGGTAATCACCGCCGCCGGACGAGGAACCCGCCAGTTTCCCGCCACGCGCACCCTGCAGAAGGAGATGCTACCGCTGGTAGACCGCGACGGCATCACCAAGCCCGCCCTGCAACTGCTGGTGGAAGAGGCGGTGAACGCGGGCATCGAACAGGTGGGTATCGTGGTCAACCCCGAATCGGAGGCAGGCATCCGCGCTTACTTCGGCGCGCTCACCGAAGAAGAAGCCAGCTGGGGCAACGAGAAGCAACTGCTCTACGAACAGGCGGAGCACCTGCAGCATCTGGGCGAACGCATTACCACCATTATACAAAGCGAACCTCTTGGACTGGGACATGCGGTGTATCTTGCCAGAGAGTTCGTAGGCGACGAGCCGTTTATCATGTATCTGGGGGACCATGCGTTGCTCTCTCATGCGGAGGAAAACTGCACCCGACAGGTACTGGACGTTTACGCCCAGACAGGAGGCACGCTCTCCGCCGTGCGCCGCACCCCCGAAGAGCGCATCCACCTGTACGGCACGCTGGCAGGCACACCGTTGTCCCACATCGCCAACACCCTGCATGTGACGGAGATGATAGAGAAACCAACGGTGGAACGAGCACGTGCCACCCTGCGAATGCCCACCCTCCCCGAAGGGGTGTACTACTGCTTCTTCGGTATCAATGTGTTTACCCCGGAAATCTTTGAGTGCCTAGAGCGCACCATCGCCAAGGGACACAGAATGAAAGGCGAATACCAGCTCACCACCGCGCAGCAGATTCTGGTGGAGAGAGGTAGCTACTACGCCTGCGAGATAGCGGGCGAGGCGCTGGACATCGGCATCCCGCAGGGCTATCTGGAAGCACAGATGGCACTGGGGCTGGTGGGTATATATGGGGACGCCCTGCGCCGATGGATGAACGAGCGCGGGGGGTGTGACGGGTGAAACCGAAGATTCTGCTCTCGTGGTCATCAGGCAAGGACAGCGCGTGGACACTGCATCTGTTACGCCAGAGCGAGCGGTGGGACATCGTGGGGCTGGTTACTACCGTGAACACCGCCTTCGGCAGGGTCTCCATGCACGGCGTGCGCGAGGAGCTGCTGGAACGGCAGGCACAGGCGGTTGGACTACCCTTGTGGAAGGTGCCACTCCCCTACCCCTGCCCGAACGAGGCGTACGAGTCCGCCATGCGTGAACTGATAACCCGCGCAAAAGGGGCGGAAGTCACCCATTTCGCTTTCGGCGACCTCTTCTTGCAAGACGTGCGCGACTACCGCGAGCGGCAGCTGGCAGGCACAGGCATCACGCCGGTGTTCCCGCTATGGGGCACCGATACCGCCAAGCTGGCACACGAGATGATTGCCTGCGGGTTGCGGGCAACGGTGACCTGCGTAGACCCCCAGCAGATAGCCGCCACCCTTATCGGGCGCGAGTTTGACGAGGCGTTGCTGAAAGAGCTGCCCCCTTCTGCAGACCCCTGCGGCGAGAACGGCGAATACCACACTTTTTGCCACGCCGGGCCAATGTTTGCCTATCCTGTCCCCGTGCGCACGGGCGAAGTGGTAGAGAGAGATGGATTTGTGTTTGTGGACATCCTTCCCGTAGCCTGAGGTAGGTCAGGGTGGTATAATAGAAACGGCAACGTGCACAACTATTCGCAAAGGGGCGCCTAGCGAGTCATGGCAACCGTTACCGAAACCGCCTTTGCCTTCGATTTGCAAAGCATAGTAGACGAAATCGTGAAGCGATTTCAGCCCATAAAAATCGTCCTCTTTGGTTCGTATGCTGACGGCACTGCTACACGAGACAGTGACGTGGACCTGATGGTGGTTATCAACTCGGAGGAATCAACCCTTCACGCCGCTGCCCGCATCGCGGCAGCCATTCCCCACCCGCTGCCGGTTGATGTGGTGGTGACGACCCCAGATGAACTGAAACGGGCATTACAACAAGGGTATGTGTTCGAAACCGAAGTGTTAAAGCGAGGTATTGTTCTGTATGAAGCAGAGAACGATAGAGTGGATTGAGAAAGCAGAGGGCGACATATCTATCGCAATGCGTGAAATGGCAGCGTCAGAGCCTGTGTGGGATGGCATCTGTTTTCACGCCCAGCAATGCGCAGAGAAGTATCTGAAAGCTTTGTTGGAAGAGCAGGGGGGTTGTCTTCGGCAAGACCCATGACCTCGTGTATCTGATGGAATTAACGGGCGATACACCACCATCCCTTTACGGGATGCGCTCCGACCTCGCTCACCTGAGCACTTTTGGCATTGCTGCTCGCTATCCCGGTGTCCGCGCCAACCGAGAGAGCGCCGAGGCAGCACTGCAGACAGCCCAGAAGGTGCGCGCTGTCGTGCGGGAAAAGTTAGGGTTGTCCGCTTAGCATTCGCTGCTTCCCGCTACATCCTCTCCGGTGCAGACACTCCCAGTAACCCCAGCACGTTCTTTAACACGATGCGCGTGGCATCGACCAGCACCAGCCGCGCTCGGGTGACATGCTCCTCCTCGCCCACTACCCTGCAGGTATCGTAGAACTTGTGGAAGGCGTCGGCAACCTCCATGCTATACCGGGTCAACCGATGGGGGGCGCGCTCCGTTGCCGCCTCCAGCACCTCCTCAGGAAACTCGTCCAGCTTTTTCATCAGCGCGATTTCGTTCTCGTGCTGCAGGGGAGAGAGGTCTGCTTCTGAAGCGGAGGGCACTGTCCATCCCTGTTCGGCGGCAACACGCAACATACTGCAGATTCGGGCGTGAGCATACTGCACGTAGTACACCGGGTTCTCGCTGCTCTCCTTCTTCGCCAGCTCAAGGTCGAAATCCAGCGGGCTGTCATGCGAGCGCATCAGGAAGAAGAAGCGCGCGGCGTCTTTGCCCACTTCGTCCAGCACATCGCGCAGCGTCACCACGTTGCCTGCCCGCTTGGACATGCGCACCAGGTCGCCGCCCTTGAACAGGCGCACTATCTGGTAGATAAGCACCTCGAAGTTCTCCACAGGATAGCCCAGCGCGGCGACCGCCGCTTTCGTACGGGCGATGTAGCCGTGATGGTCGGGACCCCAGATGTCTATCAGGTGGTCGAAGCCGCGTTCGAACTTATTCTTGTGGTAGGCGGCGTCGGCGGCGATGTAGGTCGGCTGTCCGTTGTTGCGCACCAGCACGCGGTCCTTGTCATCACCGAAGGCGGTGGAGCGCAGCCAGACCGCTCCGTCGTGCTCGTAGGCGTAACCACGCTCTTTCAGCTCGCGAATAGCGTCCTCCACCTGACCGCTGGTATGCAGGCTGTTCTCGCTAAACCACACATCGAACACCACGCCGAAGTCCGCCAGGTCTTGCTGTTGCTGACGCTTCATCGCCTGCTCGGCGTATGCACGGAACCGCTCAGTGACCGCTTCCTCCTCGCCCTCCGCCAGATGCGTCCCTTCTCGCTCCAGCAGTTCCCGCGCAATGTCTACCAGATACTCGCCCGCATAGCCGTCCTCGGGCAGTTCGATGTCCTCACCGAGCAGCTGTCGGTAGCGCACCACCAACGAACGCGCGAAATGCTGCATCTGCAAGGAGTTGGTCGCATCGTTCACGTAGAACTCGCGGGTCACCCGATAGCCCACCGCCTCCAGCAGGTTCGCCAGCACGTCGCCAATCGCGCCACCTCGCCCGTGCGCAACGGTAATCGGTCCGTTAGGGTTCGCGCTCACGAACTCCACATTCACCCGCTTGCCCTGCCCGATCTCCCATTTGCCGTACGACTCGCCTTTTTGTTGAATCTCGCGTAGCACGTCGTGCAGCCAATGGGGATGCAGGGTGAAGTTGATAAAGCCGTTGCCCGCCACCTCCACCCGCGATACCAAGCGGTCTTCCGGCAGGTACTTCACAATCGTCTCCGCAATCTCCCGCGGTGGGCGTTTGAGCTCGCGCGTGAGCAACATCGCCACGTTGGTCGCGAAGTCGCCGAACTCCTTCACGCGCGGCGGTTCCACCGACACTTCGGGTAGTTGCGCAATGGGCAGTTCGCCTGCCTCTTTCGCCCGTTGCAAAGCCTGTTCTATCAGCGTGATGACCCGTTCCTTTGCCACGACGCGATACCCCTTTCCGTTCCGTTTGACCTCTGCTATCTGTCCCTGTAGCCGCAGGCTTCAGCCTGCGAAAAACCCTGCGCACCCTGAAGGGTGCGGCTACATTCTCGTATCAGAAAAACTGTCCCTGTAGCCGCAGGCTTCAGCCTGCGAAAAACCCTGCGCACCCTGAAGGGTGCGGCTACATTCTCGTATCAGCCCTCACCCCACTCCCTCGCAGGGAAGGGGGCAGGGGGGTTAGGTTCTAAGCCGGCGTCAGCTCCATCCCGTATGCGTATTCATCTCCCGTGCGGACGGCAAAATCGTCACCGCGACGCAGAGACTCCAACGCTTTGAGCAGAGCACGTGCCGTGTCCAGCGAGGTCAGACATGGAATGCCCTGGTCCACGCTGGCACGACGAATGATGAGCCCTTCGCGCTCGATCT
>CALJAP010000052.1 GCA_938027655.1 uncultured bacterium
TCGCGTGCGAAAGACCTGCAGGTTAACGGAAATGATCTGAGTAGAACGGGGATCATCTACGGCTAAAGCCGTTTCTTAGTAGGTGAACCCAGCCTTCGCTGGCTAAAGATGCCTGCGCAGGCGGGGCTTTATTTGCAAGGGAACGGCTGTAGCCGTAGATTGAGGTGTGACACACTACACGGCTTTGTCGTGTGCTGTTAGCAGCCCTAACTTTCTTAGTCGAGAACGGATTGCACTTGGTTGCCTTTGAAAGTAGGTTGCCAATTCACTCACGCTAACACCTGCCCGAAACTTGATTTTCAACTGCTCATCTTCGTCGGGTGTCCATCGCTCGTACGCTTTTGGATACGTTTGTCTCACGACATCAACCTGATACGCTTTCCTTTTGATACCCAAAAACCGAAGCGCTTTCTGCAGACCTTCAGCGAACGATTCCAGATGCTCTTCAAAAATCATGAGCCGAGCGTGTTCATGACTCGTACCCGACTGTCTCGTCTCGCTGATGACCAAATACTTGGTTCCGTCTTTGGCTTCTTTCACGTCAAAAAAGTAGGTTCGACTGCCTGCCACGACCTTCTCGGTAAAAAGTTCTCTTTTCCCTTCGCCGTTCACTCTTCGTCTCCTTCAAGTGGGTCATCCTCTTGACCAGCAGATGTTTGTCGATCTGCCGGCTTGTATGGGATTAATCCTTGTTCGTATGCAATCAACTAGTCCCGCGTGATTCCCTAGCACGACGTTCCTATTGCGGTAGATACGGCGCGAAAAACGTCGGCAGGAGAATAAAAGCGTAGGCATCGTTCAGGATGTGCATCAGCATACAAGCGAGCAGATTCCTCCGGTTGACGTAAAGAATCGTGACTACAATGCTCCATACCCCTATCTGAATGGTGCCGCCGAGCCCCCAGAAGGGAAGATGAAGGAGGACAAATGCCACGTAGGCGACGGATGCGCTGAGACCAAGACGGTGTGTCAAACCATACAGGCGCTCAATCGGATACCCACGGGAGAGTATTTCCTCTGTGATGCCTGCCGTCAGGACCACCCCAATGCGCAGAGCCATCGGCATATGCGCCAATTGTGCAATGCCCCCCGATGTGGTGCCCAAGCCCAGTGCTTTCACTACAGGGACAGTAAGAATAAACGAGAGCGCACCGACAATGAACCCTATCACCCCCCACCATACATCCTGCCACGACATTTTCTTGATGCCGATGGATGCCAGAGACTGCCTTTCCCACACCAAGACAATCGCAAGTAGAACGAGAGTTACAGCCCACTCCTGCACCAGCAGAAGCCCTGCTCGCGAAGGGGTTAGCCCGTCCTCACGTCCTCGGCCCAGCAACAAGCCCAGTCCGCTGAGGACGAAAGGCAACCCCAACGCAACGGACAGGCCGACAACAGTGGACACCTGCCGTGAATTCTTAGGGCACACAGCGATGAACCTCACCTGCTGCTACCGAACGCAGCGGAATGGCGCTCAGGTGCAGCGCGTTGTTAGCCACTTCCCATCATAAACCCCTTGGGTGGTCTGCTGGCACCACTCGAAATATGCGCTTGGTGTGGTACTCATTACACTCGTGCTGGAAGGCGTCTGTTTCCTCACCATACTTCGGGTCCAATATCGTGCTCCGGTGCAGAATAACGATGTGGGAACCGGTTACCCAACCGCTATCGTCTGGATCGCCAAGTATGGCGTTTGGGTCCCTCGTGGTGTAGTAACTCAGGGTAAACAGGTCGTCTAAATCAACCAGTTCTTTCATGTAGTGTTTCAGCTTTCTCACATCGGTTGGGCAATAAGCGAGCTTCATATTTGCCTCTCGAAGCGCTTCTGACCACGACACAGGGTCTTGTGTGTTGATTTTTACGTAAAACTGCTCGGGCGAAGTTCCAGTCAGGATGGCGAGAACGGTGGCAACACAGTGAGGACCGTGCTGTCTCATGACCCTGAAGGTTCTATCGCGAAAGAACGATTCGTCTGATCGCCGCCAGAGCCGACAGGCAGTGTCATACGCCATGTTTGTTACCTCCTTCGCTGGCTAAAAGCTCCCGTTGAAAAAGTGCCGAGACTGAGCGAAAATCTATACCATGAACACAGGATATTCCTACTCAGCATCATTCTACGCCCCTCTGGCGAGAAAGTCAAACACCTGCGGCAGAAAAAACTCGCGCCTCGCCTCCTTAACGCGCTCCAGTAATAGTGAACTCCTCCACTATCCACCCATCCCCGTCGCGGGCGCGGATGAGCAAGGTATGCTCGCCGGGGGGAATCGCATTGTCCGACTCGTACTCCTCCGTGCCCACCAGATAGGGCGGCTGCGAGAACCGGCTGACTAGCTTGCCGTCCAGATACACCTCCACCTCGCCCATCTCTATGCCTTCCAGCCAGATGCGCGCCCTTTCCCAAGGGTGGTAGCTGTAGTCTCCGTCTTCGGACGGTTGCAGGTAGATACCCTTGCTATGGCGAGGGCGAAGGCGTTGCTGCTTCTGCCAGTAGCGACGCACTGCCTCGCTGCTGGAAACCATGCGCACGGTGCGTCGGTCTTCGGGGCGGTTGTGCGTGCACACGCGGGCATCTGCCTGATAGATATAGATACCGTCTGCGCCCGCCTGATACAGCTGATGTACGCGCCACAGGAAGGGACCGGGCATTTCCAGCCCCCAGCTCAACCCGTCCACCACCGGCAGCACCTTCACCGATGTGCCTTTTGCCGCCTGTACGTAGGCGGTGACGTCGAAGTGCATGTGCCTTCCCTGGATGTTGCTGGGGCAAAGGGCATCCACCAACCCCTCGCGCACCCACGTCTGATAATCGAAGTGTTGCCATAGCCTCACGCCTTTCGCAGGGAAGCGCACCAGTAGCGGAACAGGCTTTTTGCGCTGGCGCGCGTACTGCTGACGCAGCGCTTTGAGCTCGCGCAAGAACTGGTTGCAGGTTTCGGGCTTGTCGATTCCTTCGGGATAGCGACAGAAATCGAGGGAGATGCCTTCTGCGCCGATATCCAGTGCTTCGCGGATGAGGCTGAGAATGTACTGACGCACTTCGGGTACTTCGTAGCGCAGCGCGTGTCCGCGCACCCATTCGGGGTGCTTTTGAGGGAAATCGCCCTGCAGGGGTGTCCCCGGGTAGCAGTTGGTCGCGCCGAAGTTGGCGTGAATGCGCACTCCCAGCTCTCTGGCGTATTGCAGGTTCGCCTGCAGGGTGTTGGTAAACTGTTGCATCCGCCCGACGTTGCTGGTGTGAGGGGTAACGCCTTCGATGGGGTCGCCGATAGTGGAGGTGAGTAGCCTGTCGGTCAGGCGGGATTCGTAGACCACTTTCGCGCCGAAGCGTCCAATCTGCACATCCACCAGCGACACGCGCGCCTCCTTGAAAGCAGCCAGCGGCTCCCGATGTTGCCAGGTGTGCTGAATGTGCTCGAAGAACGCCCACGAATACGGCTCGTAGTAGGCAACAACCGTGCGGTCGGGCTTGCCGAACTGCGCCTCCAGCTGGCGCACCTGCTTCTCGGTCAGCGGTACGAACTTCACATAGTCGATCTGTCCGGTGACGTATCCTGTGTAGCTGTGCGGCTGCGCGACCACCAAGTCTTGCCGGTCCATCCGCCGCCATCCCCCTAGCACTTCCTGAAAGGGGCGGGGTGAGGTCAGCAGGTCTAATCGCTCGTCTCCGCTGAGGCGCATTCGCACCCCCGTACGCGGCGGCGTGCACACGAAAACGGCATACCAGCCTTGCAGGTTCAACGGGTAGGTCATCTGTGGCAACGGTGTATCGGGAGCAGAGCTACCTGTGAGCAGGTTGCCGAAGGTGGCAATACCTGTATCCATGTCGGTACGCCACCACCATTTGCGCTCACCTCTGGGCTCGGCGGTGGAGATGGCGTCGTGCTGTACCACCTGTGACCAGTCTTCGAGGTACACCACATCGGAGTTGTCCGCATCGATCTGCGTCTCGTCCTGCGCCAGAAGTTCGCCAGCAGGCGAAAGCACGCGTACGCGGAAGCGCAGGTTCACCTTGCCGTTTTGCTGTGCCTCCGGGTAGGGATTAAAGATTATCGTGCGCTGTAATCCCTGTGCCCGCCTTTCGGTAACCACACCTTTCACCGTCCAGCTTTGCCACTGCTGACCGGTGGCGAAACGGTATGCTGTTTCAGACAGCAGAGGCATCACCCTCGCGGGACGCCACTGCTCGCGGTTGAGAGACGACCAGGCACATTCCACTATCACTGTATCGGGTGCGTGGCTCGGTACAGAGTACGTGATATGCACGTAGCGGGTGAGCGGGTCGGTCTCCACATGCATAGACAGACCTCCAGATGATGATAGGCAACCCTTTGCCAGCAAGCAGAAGAGGACAAGCGGAAGTCCGGTGTTTCTCATCTTCCCTCCAGCGCGGGCAATACCTGTTGCAATATCTGACGGCAGGCGCGAGCTGCCCGGCGTCCGCTGCCGCCATGTTCCAGTATCAGCGCAAACGCCAGCGGCGGCAGGTTGCCCTTCTGCACCACGCCGGCGAACCATCCATGCGGTTTACGGTTGCCCTCGTCCGTCTCGGCGGTTCCGGTTTTGCCGTATACCTCCCAGCCGGTTCCAGTGAAGATGCCGTACGCCGTGCCCGTTTGCACGACCTCGCCCAGCATCTGCCGGAGCGCCTCGGCGGTAGCTTCGCTCAGCACCGGTTCGGACGGGTTGGCAATTGAGGTGAACACTGGCTTGCGCCATACGCCACCGCGCGCTATCGTTGCCATCAGGTTTGCCACCTGCACGGGCGATGCCAGTATTTTGCCCTGTCCGAAACCGCAGTCGGGCAGTTCCGTAGCCATCTGGTCGGGGGAAGGGAGATGCTGAAATCCGAGCGCACGGGCGGTTTCATGCAGCGCGTCCGGTTGCAAGGCAATGGCTAAATGCGCGAAGTAGAGATTGCAGGACAGTCTCAGCGCATCTCGCAAGCCTACCCTGCCGTGTGCTCGCATGGAGGGATGGTCGCTGAGGCGAGCCTTGACGAAAGTTTTATCGCCCACCTTCCAGCGCACGTTACGCTCGCTGTGACGACACAGGTGGCGAAAAGGTACGCCCTTCTCCAGCGCAGCGGCGGCGGTCACCACCTTGAACACCGAGCCGGGCGCATACAGTCCGTCTACCGGTCGAAACACCAGTGGGGCGTCCTGGCGATTCCGAAGTTGCTGCCACAGGGCGGGGGTGAGGCGGTTGGGATCGAAGGTGGGCGTGCCCACCGCAACCCGCACTTGCCCGGATTGTGGCTCCAGAAGCACGAAGGTGGCATTGCCCTCAGGATATGATTGACGCAGAGTGCGCAGGGCGCGCTGTTGTGCCTCGCGAGAAACGGTCAACGTGACGTCCTGCCCTTTTGGCAGGAGGAAGAACGGCAGGTCTTTTCGGCGGTAAAGGCGCAGCAGGTCATGCGGGCTACCATATCCGCGCAGGTGTCGGTTATAGCGTGCCTCTGCCCCCGAAGGACCCCCGAATCGGGTATCCAGCCAGCCCACCAGCTGAGCGCAGGCTTCGCCGCAGGGATAGACCCGTCGCCCGTTCTGCGTTTCCGCCAGCACCGCGCCGGTGACGTCGAGAATCCGCCCGCGAGGGATACCTTTTTCGATCGCCTCCAGTCGGGGGTTATTCACACGGTAGGGTCCGTCCTTTGCTATACGCACTAACAGCGAGTGCGTGGCTATTTCGTCCGCTTTTACTCCCTGCAGCCAGAAGCAGCGTGCTCCGATAACGCCCAGCAGGAGTAGAGTAAACGCCCAGGCTAGCACGCGCAGGCGAAGCAGGTATCTGCTGGAGGCAGAGGGGGCAGGCTGCGGCGACGGCTGTGCGGTCACATTGTACAACAAACCCACCATTACGAAGTTTGCCAGCAAGGCGGAATTGCCTCGTGCGATGAAGGGGAGCGACATGCCGGTCATCGGCAGTAGACCGGTGATACCGGCGCAAATAAGCACCATCTGTGTGCCTTGCAGTACCGCGATGCCTGCTACCAGCAGACGGTCTTCGGTAGCGGGGGCTCTTTGCGCGATGCGTATCGCCCTCCCCAGCCACAGGGCGTACAGACACAGCAAGCACAACGTACCAACCAGCCCCATCTGCTCGCCCCATGTGCTGAACACCGAATCTGAGCGGGCGAAAGGCACATACTGCGGTCTCCCTAGAGCGATGCCGCTGCCGAACAACCCGCCGGTAGACAATGCCCACAGGCTGTGTGCCAGATGCCGGGCATGGTCTTCCGTAACCTGCCATGGGGATAGCCACATCGCCACGCGAGTGGGTAGCACCCCAATCCCCAATGCCTCCGCAAATAAGATGCCCAGTAGCATAAAGACCGCACCTGCCGCCAGCACAACCGCTTTGCCCATCACCAGGTAGAGCATCACCAGCAGCGTCAGATACAGGGTGAGAGCGGGACCGAAATCTCGCGCTAGGATAAAGATGCCCAGCATCAAGGCGAACATCACCAGCAACGGGAGTGCCTCTTGCCAGCGTATCTGCCACCAGTGGGTTCCGGTGCGCGCGGGGGCGAGTGCTCCAAAACGTCGGGAGGCGTACCCGGCAGCGAACAGCACCAGCAGAACCTTCATAACCTCCACCGGCAGGAAACCGAACAACTGCAGGCGCGTGTCACCCGGTCCCTTGCCGAACAGAAGTAAAAGTGCTCCCAGCAGTAACGCCAACAGTACCCACAGGTAGCGGTTTTCGAGCATCGTCCTTCTTTGGGAGTGTGTCATGCCGGCAAGCCATACCACCAGTACCGCTCCTGCAAACAACCCCGCACTGTGTTGAGTAGCGAACGTTACCGCGTTGCTGCTTGCGCCCAGCAGGTTCGCCAGACCGACCCCGCCCAGCACGAACGTGATAGGCAGAAGGACGGGGTCGCCCGGCGCGGTACGCTGACGCATCACCCCGTGCACGAACAAGGGTAGCGCCGCGACCAGAAGGATGCATAATATCACAATGAGGTGTTGACCACCCGGGAGGGAGCGCGTTGCCAGAATGCCCAGCCAGGCGAGTAGTCCTGCCAGCAGGTTGATTATTCCTGCCAATAGCATCAGGGTACCTTCTCGCTTCCAGCCTGACATCGGTCTCGCTTCTTCGCACAGGGTATCCATCAGATTCTCGTTGCGGGGAGGTGATACCTGCTGGCGGACAGGACCTGGTGGTGCGCAGGATTGCTGGGCAACGAAGGAACTC
>CALJAP010000053.1 GCA_938027655.1 uncultured bacterium
ACGTCCACCCCATCGGCGGCAGAAAGTGGTACGCAGGACGGTGCTCCGCGTAGGGTCTATCTTGTGATTGCGACATCCTTCTCCTCACTTCTTGCCCGCAGAAGAATCTTTCTCCTTTTCCGTTGGGACAGGAGTAAGCACTTCCACCTTACCTTTGGTCACGTCTATCTCGTTGCGGTAAGTGGCATAGGCGACGCGCTTCTCCACCATGAACTTGCCCGTCACCCGCACCTTGTCACCCTCCTTCACCGTCGCCTTGCCGTAGCTGAAGATATTAACCGTCTGCTTGCCCTCACCTATCTTGAAGGTGTAGTACGGGTTCCCCTTTCTGCTCACCTTCTCTTTGAGGTCGCGCACGATGCCTACCAGCACCACCTGCTTACCGTCGTACTTCTTGCCCTCGTTGAGTAGCGCCTGCACCGTGACCTGTTCCTGGGCGATTGCCGAGACGAACAATATCAACAGCAGGGCAATAGAGGCTATCGCTTTGACAGTTTGCATGAAAGAACCTCCTTTTATCTTCATCCTGGGATGTGGTCTATCGCTCAGCTGACCTGTGCCCGCGCGCTTTCTGACTTCGAAGGCGTCGAACAACTTTCCTGCGGCTGTGTTTGTTCGAAGCGCGACCAGTCGTCATTTGCATGCACGAGATGATGGCGCATTGTACCCTGCGCCCGGTGACGCATCCGGTCACGGCTTCCTGAAAAGCGTCTCCGGCACCGTCTGGTTCACCTTCTGCTCTACGAAATCGTGCGTACTCTCCATCTGGTCGAAGTTGGCGTTCCCCTCCTCAGGCATCATGCTTCTTAACGCCTTCACATCATGCTTCTGATACATCCGCCGCAGGAGGAACTGACCGGTGTCAATCCAGACCGTTATCTGCGCAACCGGCGATTCGATGCGTATCTTATAGCACTCCACGCCCTGCATACGTTCGCGTCCCAACAGGCGAGCACTGCCCACGAACGGATACCCCCATGCTTGCCGCATCAACAATGCGGGTACCGTGGTCGGTGCTCCATAACCGATGCCGGTCACGGCAGCGATGTGAATGGAAACATCGGTGGATTCCTCGACCTGCGGGCGGAGAGAGGTTTTGAGCCAGCTCTTCTTGCCGTCGCTGACCACCAGATAGGTGGTTCTGTGGATACCCGATAGCGTGAAACCTTCCACTCGCAGCTTGCCCGGGCGCACGAAGGCGATGGTTGCCTCCGCCTGCATCGTTGTTTTCGGCATACCCCGCATGGCAATGGTGGTGCTCACCCGAGAACGCCCGGTGAACGAACGCACGCTACTGTAGGTGTGCGCGCAACGCTGGATAATCTCCTCAGCCGTTAACGGTTTCGGAGGCATCGCTGTCCCCCCCTTTCGCGATGGGTTGGGCATCCTATTGTAACCGGTTCGTTTGTCCCCGTCAACAGGCTTGACAGCCCTACTATCTATAGGGCACACTATGAGTAGTACAGGCAAAGGTGAGATAATTCGGTGCGAGATAATCCGGTCGTCAGTATCATCATTCCGGCTTACAATGAAGCCGACTCCATTGTGCAGGCAATTGAGCGTGTGCGCGCAGTGCCTCTGGAGAAGGAGATTATCGTGGTGGACGACGGCTCCACCGACCAAACCCCCGCCTTGCTAGCGCAGCAGCCTGACGTGGTGGTGCTCCGACACGAGCGGAATATGGGCAAAGGTATGGCGATACGCACTGCAATCGCCCATTCGACCGGCGATATCATCATTATTCAGGATGCCGACCTAGAATACGACCCGATGGACATTCCCCGCGTGATTGCCCCCATCGCGGAAGGAAAGGCGCAGGTGGTATACGGTTCGCGTTTCCTTACCACCAAACGCCCGAAGGGAATGCGCCTACCCAACTGGCTAATCAACCGCCTGCTGGCAGGGATGGTTCGCTGGCTCTACTGGCATCCGCTGACCGACGAAGCTACCTGCTACAAAGCCTTCCGCGCGGACCTGCTCAAAAGCGTGCCACTCACCTGCCAGCGGTTTGAGTTCTGCCCCGAAGTGACCGCTAAAGTCATCCGCCGCGGGGTGAAGATTCTGGAAGTGCCCATCTCCTATGAGGCGCGTACCACCCTGCAGGGCAAGAAAATTCGCTGGTGGGACGGCGTAGAGGCGATATGGACGCTACTCAAGTGGCGGTGGAAGCGGTTTTGAGTGGGGTCTTTACCACGCCTTAACAATTGCCTGCAGGTAATCCTCCGCGAGAAGCGAACCTTTTTCACGCATACCACACACGAGGAGAACGACACATGCGCCGGATACTCTCTCTGGCACTCATACTGGCTACGATTCATCCTGCCATCGCCGGTCCCACGCGGGTAGACAGGTTCTTGCTGCAAGCGCCTGCGGGCGAACGTACTGCCCAGATTAACCCCGAAGGCACGACGATATTGCCCAACGGACGCCTGCTCACCCCACGTGGCAGGCAGATTCGCGTTGCCCCGCACCCCTACGGCATGACGCTGAGCGCGGACGGCAAGGTGCTGGTGACGGTGAACGGAGGAACAGCGCCCTTCTCGCTGACGGTCATCCGCAACCCCGATAGCGACAGCCCGCAGGTAACGCAGATACCGCCTTCGGTGAACACGGAGAGGGAGGTATTACCTGCCACCTTTATCGGCGCGGCAGTGGACACCGTGCGCGACCGCCTGTACGCCTCCGGAGGAAACGATGGGAGCATTATCGTCTTTCGCCTCAGCACAGGCGAGCGACTGGATCGCGTCGACCTGAGCACCCAAGAGTACCCCGACGCCTTCACCACCGACATCGCCCTGTCGCCCGACGGACGCTGGCTGTATGTGCTGGACCTTGCTAACTACCGTCTCGTCGTGCTGGACGCGAGCACCCTGAAACCTGTCGCTTCTACAGGAGTGGGGAGGAACCCCTTTGCCCTTGCGCTGACGGCAGACGGCTCGCGTGCGTACGTGGCGAATATGGGCACTTTTCAGTACTCGCTCATCGAGACCCGACCGGGTGACGACCCGCGCGGTATCCCCTTCCCACCTTTCGGCTACCCCTCCCGCGAGGCACGGGAAGGTACGGTAGTGGATGGTAGGCGTGTGCCCGGCCTGGGCGACCCGAACGTGCCCGAAGCCTGCTCGGTGTGGGGCATAGACCTTGCCGACCCCACAGGGCCACAGGTGGTGGTGCGGTTCAAGACGGGTTTGCCGGTAGGTGAAGCGATTGGAGGCAGCGCACCCGCCGCGCTGGCGGTGTCGGAGGACACGGTGTATGTGAGCAACTCCACCAACGATACGGTGGAAGCCTACGACATCACCACGCACCGCCGGAAGTGGCGCACCCTTTTAACGCCTGTACCTTTCCTGCGCCACCTACGTGGCGTTGCACCGTTCGGTCTTGCGATTTCGCCCGATGGAAAGCGGCTCTATGTGGCGGAGTCGGGCATTAATGCGGTAGGCGTTCTGGACGCACGCACAGGCAAGGTGCTGGGGCATATTCCCGTATGCTGGTACCCGTCGCGGGTATGCGTGTCACCGGACGGCAAGAGGCTGTATGTGGCAAACGCCAAAGGTTTCGGTGCAGGTCCCAACGGTGGAGCGAACTTCACGCCCGGTCCAGAGGGGCGCAGTATCGGCAGGCTGATGAAGGGCACGGTGTCGCTCATGGACGTGCCTGCAGATAGGGAGTTGCGCGAGTTGACCCGCCGGGTGGTGGAGAACAACGGCTTTGTGCCGGTCAAAATTGCCCGACCGAAGGGACATCCCGTGCCCGCCGTTGCCGGAGTGCCGTCCGACAAAATCCGGTATGTGGTGTTTATCGCGAAGGAGAATCGCACCTTCGACGAGGTTTTCGGCGACCTGCCCGGCGTCAACGGCGACCCCACGCTGGCACGCTTCGGCGCCAACCGCAAGGTGGGCGAGCACGAGGGGGTGAACGTGATGCCCAACCACCGTGCGCTGGCGCAGCGATTTGCCATCAGCGACAATTTCTACACCGACAGCGACCACTCGGCGGACGGACACCGCTGGCTGGTTGGTGTTTACCCCAACCACTGGGTGGAGACCATTACCTCCGCTGGCTACGGTGGAGGGGCGGATTTCCGCCGGAGCAAAGCGCCCGGACGGCTTGCCCTCTTCGAGTCGAACTCCGCACTCACCCCAGAGGACTATTTGGAGCACGGCTCCATGTGGGAACATCTGCACCGCAACGGGGTGACCTTCCGCAACTACGGCGAGGGCTTCGAATTCGCCGGTATCTCAGAAGACGAGGACACCAAACCCACCGGCGCGCGTTTGCCGGTGAATATCCCCATGCCGATGGTGCTGTTCCAAAACACCTGCCGCGAGTATCCGGAATACAACATGAACATCCCCGACCAGTATCGGGCAGACCAGTTCTTGAAAGAGTTTCGTGAGAAGTACCTGTCGGGCAGGGAGCCGTTGCCCCGCTTCCTGTATATCTATCTGCCCAACGACCACGGCGCCCGAGCCCGCCCCGAAAAGGGCTATCCCTATCTCGAGTCCTATATGGCGGACAACGACCTCGCGCTGGGCAGGGTGATTGAGGCGCTATCTCACAGCGCTTGGTGGAGGGAGATGGCGATTTTCATCACCGAAGACGATGCACAAAGCGGGATAGACCACGTGGACGCCCACCGGAGCATCCTGCTGGTGGTCAGCCCCTGGGCGAAGCGCGGTTACATCTCGCACCGGCAGAGCAGTATCGCCAGCATCATGAAGACAATGTACCTGATACTGGGTATTCCCTACCTGAACCTGTGCGACGCCGCCGCGAACGACCTCGCGGACATGTTTACCACTGAGCCGGACTTTACACCTTACAAAGCGTTGCCGGTAGACCCGCGTATCTTTGACCCCGAGAAGGTGAAAGACCCCAACGACCCCGACTACCGCAAGGCGCGTCTGGAGCCATCGCCCACGCTGGATACCTTAGAAGAGGCGATTCGCCAGCAGGAGGAGTGGGAGCGAGCGCAGGGGAACTAGCCCTCTTCCGGTTCTATACCCAGTTCCCGCAGACGCTGAGCGAGACGCTGCGCTCGCTGTTCTGCCTCCTGCGCTCGTTGCTCCGCCTGCTCCATGCGCTGGCGCAACTCCACGTAGGGAATAAACCGCTCCCCATCGGGGCGATACAGCACCAGCTCACCCTTCTCGAGGGTAAAGCGCGTGCCCAGACGAGGGCTCACCCAACCCTGCATCTCCTCTATCGGTTCCAGCGTGCCGTTGCGGCGAAGCCAGCCCTCCAGAATGCCGAACTCGGGGTCGTACTGGTAATACTCTTCCACCCCGTAGCGCTCGTAGAAACGGAACTTCTCCAGCAAGGGGCGGTAGCGGTTGCCGGGTGAGAGGATTTCAAACACCACCTGGGGCGCGATATTATCCTCCTCCCACTGTTTGTATCTGCCTCGATGCCCTTTGGGGCGTCCAAAGACAACGAACACACCCGGCGCGGTGCGGATTTCAGGATGTCCCTCCACAGGGTACCACAGCAGGTCCGCCGCCACAAACACGTCCCCGCGCTCGGCAAAGAGGGCACATAGATTATCGTAGAGGTAGACGATAACCTCCAGTTGCTTCGTGTTCTCTGCCATAGGCTGACCGTCTGAATCTGGATAGAGGATTTCGGTTGCGAGTTGCTGCACTGCCATGTTGCCTCACCTGCCTGTACTATATCACGCGGTCTGGTCAGCGCATGGAGCAGCCCTGACAGCTCGGCGAGAGCCTTTAAGGCTCTATCTTCGTGCCCAGCACCTGCAGGAACTTCGCCAGCCAATCGGGATGGGCAGGCCATGCGGGCGCGGTGACCAGGTTGCCGTCTACTACCGCCTTGTCGACGGGGACATCCACGTATTCACCGCCCGCCGCGTTCACCTCGGGTCCTACTGCGGGGTAGGCAGACGCCTTTTTGCCCTTCAATGCCCCTGCGGCGGCAAGCAGTTGCGCCCCGTGACAAATCGCGGCAATAGGTTTACCCGCCTCCGCAAAGTGCTTCACGATATTGACCACGCGCGGATTCAGGCGGATGTACTCCGGCGCGCGCCCTCCGGGGATGACCAGCGCATCATACTCCTCCGCCTTCACCTCGTCGAAGGTGTAGTTCAGCGCGAAGTTGTGTCCAGGCTTCTCGCTGTAGGTCTGGTCACCATCGAAGTCATGCACGGCGGTACGCACCTTCTCACCAGCCTTCTTGCCGGGGCAAACCGCGTGCACATGGTGCCCTATCATTAGCAACGCCTGAAACGGCACCATCACCTCATAGTCCTCCACGTAGTCCCCGACTAGCATTAAAATCCGCTTAGCAGCCATCTCCAGCACCCTCCTTCTTGATAGTATACCACCACCATTATAGCGCAAAGGGGGGCACCTCTGGTAGCCTCGCGCGATTATTCCGATAATAAATTAGCATGTCCAATCGCGCTATAGCAGAACAGGATACGTTTCTCGCGGGTTTATTGTCCCAAGCGAAGCGGAAGTTACTCACTTTATCGCTGAGGGAGTGAATAGCCATGCATAAAGGCCGCCTACGCATCGGAGAGATTCTCATCCAACTGGGTTACATTACACCGGAGCAGCTGAACGAAGCGTTGCGGATTCAACAGAGCACTCAGGAACTGCTTGGACAGATTCTGAGACGGCTGGGCTACATTAACGGTGAGCAGCTGGCTCGTGCTCAGGCGTATCAGTTTGGGGTAGAGTATGAGCACATCAACCTGAACAGCATCTCGTCCGAGATGCGCAACATCATTCCCGCCTACCTAGCCCGTCAACTGCGCGTGCTGCCTTTGCGCAAGGAGAAACATCGTGTTGTGGTGGCGATGCTCAACCCTTTAGATATTATCGCCCGCGACGACCTGCAGCGCATTACCGGATGTTATATCAAGCCGGTATACACCGACCCTGAGGTACTACAGCAGGCGATTGAACTGCTCTACAGTGTGGATAGCCCAGCTGAAGCGGAAGGGGAGCCCCCAGAAGACAATCTCGTTTTGCTGGGTGCAGAGGAGGAAACCCACGAGCAGGAAGAAGCCGACCGCGTCGCGCAGCTGGTGCAACAAGCGCCGGTAGTACGCCTTGTCAACGACATCTTGCTACAGGCTGTGCGAATGGGCGCCAGCGACATCCACTTCGAACCGAAGCGGAAGGGGTTGCGTCTGCGCTACCGCATCGACGGTGACTTGGTAGATATTCGTACGATACCGACCAGCATGATGCCCGCGGTCATTGCCCGCGTGAAGGTGCTGGCGGAACTCAACCTGACTGAACGCCGCTTGCCTCAGGATGGACGCTTCTCTTTTCAGGTGCAGGCGAAGCGCATCGATGTGCGCGTTTCCACACTACCGAATCAACACGGCGAACGGGTGGTACTGCGCCTGCTGAACAACAGCCAGGTCAACTATCGGCTGGACTCGTTAGGCTTTTCCGACGTGAACATTGAGCGTTTCCAGTCTCTAATACGCCAGCCATACGGCATGATATTGATTACAGGACCGACTGGTTCAGGCAAAACCACCACCCTGTATGCCACCCTGCGCGAGATTTCACGTCCAGAGATAAACATCATGACCTGCGAAGACCCCATCGAATACGAGATAGAAGACATCAGTCAGTCTAACGTCAACGAAAAGGTTGGACTGACCTTTGCGGCCCAGTTGCGCTCCATCCTCCGACAGGACCCCGATGTGGTGCTGATTGGCGAGATACGTGACCGTGAAACCGCTGAGATTGCCTGTCGGGCTGCACTGACAGGGCATCTGGTATTTTCCACGTTGCACACCAACGATGCCGCCAGTGCGTTCCCACGCCTTATCGACATGGGTGTAGAGCCTTTCCTCATCAGTTCTTCGGTGATTGGGGTGATCGGACAGCGTCTGCTGCGTAGGCTCTGTCCCTCTTGCCGTTATGAGGATACCCCCACACCGGAAGAGCGGCAGGCTATTGGCAGGGGCGTTTCCCACATCTATCGCACGCGGGGGTGTTCGCAGTGTCTACAGCGGGGTTATCGGGGGCGCCTCGCGGTGCACGAGGTGCTGATAGTCAACCATACCATCCAGCAGCTGATTCTGCAACGTGCAGAAGCGCAGCGCATTGCAGAAGAGGCTATTCGAGCAGGCATGGTTACCATGCAGCAGGACGCCCTAGCAAAAGCACTGGCAGGTGTTACCTCGTTACAGGAGGTCATCGCCAAAGTGGGGCTACCTGAAACTGAGCAGACGGAAAGGGAGATGCTTCTTGCGGCATAGCGCGTGACCGCACGTGACTATAAGGATGACGAGTGGTCAAGTAATAGTGCTGTCGTCACAGGCGTTCGCAATCACCACCTGGCAGGAACTGTGCAGCGTTGGTCGAATTGGTCACTGATACCCATTATCAGGAGGAGGCGCGATGAGCGACAAACTTGCCTTGCACGGGGGAAACCCAGCCGTTTCGGTGTCTGTGCTGGACGGGTGGCAGCCGCCTAAAGAGGAGATGAAACGCGCGGTCTGCGAACTGATTGACGCCGACTTCCTGTCCGGTTCGGGCACCGGTCTGTGCAAACAGTTTGAAGAGGAGTTCCGCCAGTATGTTGGGGCGCAGTATTGCCTTTCCGTGAATCACGGCTCTACCGCTCTTGCCAGCGCGTTCTTCGCGGTGAAAGTCGGTCCCGGCGATGAGTTTATTACCCCCACGCTGGGCTACATCGGCACGTATGGCGGAGCGTTGCACATGGGCGCACGTCCCGTCTTCTGCGATATTGACCCCCACACGCTACTAGCAGACCCCGACGACCTCGAGAAGCGCATCACGCCTCGCACGAAGGCGATTGTGCCCATTCATCTATTCGGCAACGTGTGCGAGATGGACGCTCTGCGCGACATCAGCTTTCGCTACGGCATCCCAATTATCGAGGACGCTGCCCACGCGCACGGCGCGGAGTGGGATGGGGTGAAGGTGGGCAACATCTCCGACGTCACCTGTTTCAGCCTGCAGGGGTCGCCCCCTTACGGCAAGCCGATATGCGGCGGCGAGGGCGGGCTGGTCACCACCAATCACCGCGAGTACTACGAGCGGATGCTGGCACACTGCCACCTGCACCGCGTCGGCATCACCGAAGAGCTGACCCTGCCAGAGTACCGCGAGCTGGACTCGCAGGTTCTGGGGCAGAAATGGCGGGCGCACCCTCTCGCTCTGGCTATCGCCCGCGTCACCATGCAGTCGCTGGACTACCGCAACGCCAAACGCGCCGAGTTCCGACAGAAGGTGTTCGAGGCTCTGCAGGAGATGCCCGGCATCGAACCGGTATGTGCGTACCCCAAAGCCAAACCGGCGGGGTTCTACGCAGGGCATCCGCTGGTCTATCATCCGGAACAACTGCACGGACTGCCTGCTCAGCGATTTGTAGAGGCGTTGAAAGCGGAAGGCGTGCCGGTATCCCTCTATGGCAGAAAGCCGGAGCACCAAAAGACCATTTTCCGCAAGGGCTTCGACCTGTGGGGACATGGCAGGGGACCACTCGGCGGAGAGTTCTTGGGGTTACCGCCGTTCGCTGGATACAAAGACGGCGATTTCCCGCGGGCGGAAAAGGTAGCGGGCAACATCCTGCACATCCGCCCGATTATCGAACCGGCAGAGGGGTTGGTAGAACAAATCGCCCGGGCATTCGAGAAGGTCATCGCCCACCACCAGGAGTTGCTGTGAAGCGGGTGCGCGCGGCTGCCCTTGACAAAAACCCTTTTTTCTGCTAAACTAAAGATGTCACGGGCAACCGCTGCTGTTTGCCTCAACCTTTTGCATGGCGTCGCCGCCGCAATCAGCCACAGTGAGCGTGTACCCGGCGCGTTGTTCGAGCGCAATCTCCCCAATGAAGTGGTCGTATCCATTCGCAACATCTCACCAGAAAACGGAGGGAACGACCATGTTATGGAAGCGATTGGTGGCTATCGCGCTTGCCGGAATGGCAGCGACCACCAGAGCGGCGGCACAAGACGTTGCTGGCAAGATTGACACTGGCGATACCGCCTGGATGCTGGTCTCGTGCGCCCTGGTGATGTTGATGACGCCGGGGCTGGCGCTGTTCTACGGGGGTATGGTACGCCAGAAGAACGTGCTCAGCACCATCATGCACAGTTTCACCATCCTCGCGGTAGCGACCGTACACTGGGCGGTAATCGGCTACGCGCTGGCTTTTGGTCCCAGCCTTGGTGGGTTTATCGGTAGACCGGACTGGGCGTTCCTAAGCGGGGTAGGACAGGAGCCGAACGCCGACTACGCCGCCACCATTCCCCATGTGGTGTTCATGGCTTTCCAGATGATGTTTGCCATCATCACCCCTGCGCTCATCAGCGGCGCCATCGCCGAACGGATGAAGTTCTCTACCTTCGTGGTTTTCGTGATATGCTGGCTGACGCTGGTGTACGCGCCTGTTGCCCACTGGGTATGGGGCGTTGGCGGATGGCTGCGCAGTATGGGCGCGTTGGACTTTGCCGGCGGCACGGTGGTGCATATCAGCAGTGGCGTGTCGGGGCTGGTAGCTGCGCTAATGCTGCGTCCGCGGCTCGGCTACTTGCGCGAAGCGATGTTACCGAACAACCTGACCCTCACCGTGCTGGGCGCGGGGTTGCTGTGGTTCGGATGGTTCGGCTTCAACGCAGGCAGTGCGCTTGCCGCAGGCGGGTTAGCAGCATCCGCTTTCGTTGCCACACATATTGCCTCTGCAGCCGCCACGCTGTCATGGATTATTGTGGAGTGGTTACATCGGCGTAAACCCAGTGCACTGGGAGCAGTTTCCGGCTGTGTCGCTGGGCTGGTTGCTGTGACCCCGGCTGCCGGTTTCGTCAGCCCCCAATCCGCCCTGATTATCGGGCTCATCGCCGGAGCAGTGTGTTACGGAGCGGTGATTGCGAAACCGCGCCTGCGCTATGATGATTCGCTGGACGCATTCGGTATTCACGGCGTTGGTGGAACCACCGGCGCACTGCTTACCGGCGTGTTCGCCAGCAAGGTGATAAACCCTGCGGGGGCGGACGGATTGATATACGGGGGCTTCTCCCTGTTCAGCGTGCAGGTTCTGGCTATCGGTGCCACCTGGCTTTACGCCGCCGCGGTGACCGCAGTGATACTCAAAGTGCTGGACGCACTGATGGGCTTACGCGTGAAGGCAGAGGAAGAGGTAACAGGACTTGACCTCACCTTGCACGGCGAGAGCGGATACCACTTCACCTCGGAGGCGACGGTGTAGCACTCCGGCAGAGTCAGCTTGTTGGGGCAAACTTCGCGGTGAGCCGACAATAGCTCCTGCTTGTTCTCCACCGAACGCGGGCAGGAAGCAGGTCGTCTCACCTTGACGCTTCTGCCGAATCGTGTTACACTAATGGTGCGGGTGCGCCCTCGTAGCTCAGTGGACAGAGCGCCTCCGTCCTAAGGAGGGCGTCGGGGGTTCGAATCCCTCCGAGGGCGCCATCTTTTTTACTCTGCATACATCGCTACCTTCGCCTTCTGGAAGGTCGCTCCCGGCGGTGGCAGCCTTCTCATCGCCTCGTCGTAGTTCACGATGTACTCCCACCAGTTGTTGTAAAAGCCATCGGTGACGCCCGGCGCTTTGGGAATGCGCTCCATCCACCATTTGTGGTGTCGCACAATGGCGGGCACGCCCGGCAGAGAACCCCAGTCTTTATTGCTCATCAGTTTGCGCTTGCGCGGCAGGTGGGGATAGGTCAACCAATCGTCCGCATAGCTCCAGACAGGGGCAGGGTTATCCCAGTCGTAATCGCTGCGCGAGTTGGGCGCGTAGTGCACGCTGCCCACCTCCGATTCGCCGGGGAAGTGCTTATCCACGCGGGTGAACCGGTTCCAGATGTTGTCGCCGTTGCGCTTGTGGTCCCAGATGCCCTTGCCAACGGTCAGCGACAGCACGCTTTCGATACGGTGGCAGTAGCTCTCCAGCATCTCGCCCTCGCCGCGCTCGTAGTTCCAGCCCATAATCCACAGCGTTTTGCCCACGTCGGGGATGTCGTAAGGGCGGTAGAACCACGGGTTGTCGGTCTGGTAGGGGATGCGGTCGCCGGGGGTCTTCCAGTGGAACTCGTCCCAGTCAAAGTACGGCGCGCCCCACAGCCATATCTCGCTCACGTTCTTGCTGCGGATTTTGCGGTACAGGTCAAACTGGTCGAACATGCGCTTGAAGCTGGTCATGCCCGGCACGTGTTTGCTCCTGTCCTTTTCCCACACTTCCAGAAACTGCTCTTCGGTGTAGGTAAAGCCGGTGCGCTTGGTGGGGAAGCCGTCGTAATCGATATACTCCACCACGCGGTAGTTGACGTAACCGCCGCTGGTTTCGCGGGCGTCATCGATCATCGCCTGCGTGAGCTGGCGCGGGTCGTGCCACTTCATGTATTGCGTCAATCGCTGGTTGCCGCGCGTGCCCAGGATGGGGTCATACACTATCACTATCACGTTGAAGGTTTTCGGACGCACTTTCGGCTGGTTCTTTTGAAACATTGTCTACCTCCTCCTGATGCAAGCGACTCCCTCATGCCTTCATTTGCGTGGGACGGCTCGGCAGGAGCTTCGCCTTCCCGCTCTGTCAGCACAGCGCAACTTCATTATAACTGACTTTTTCACAATGCACATAGCAAACAACCCGCAAAACCTGCTATAATGCACTGGAAACGCACAGCATGGGCGCGCACGTGTAAACGCCTCCTCTTGCAGGGGAAACGTGTGGGTGAGGCGAACAAGTATCGCCCCGCTTCCTTCTCACCCACTCCCTCAGTCTTTTATGCACCTGTGCATTTCCAGTGAATGCATTTTCAGGATGGGGAGGACTTTGTAAGGTGAAGACAGGTAAAGGATTTCACCGGATGGCACTGGAACAGGCGCCCGACGCTGTGATGGTGACCACCGCCGACCTAGACCCGCCCGGTCCCTTCATTGTGTACGTCAATTCCGCGTTTACACGTCTGACCGGCTATTCGCCTGAGGAGATGAAGGGCAAAACGCCTCGTGTTTTGCAAGGCGAACGCACCCAGCGCGAGGTACTCGACGACTTGAAACGCTGTCTGCAGAGGGGACAGCCCTTCGTGGGGCGCACGTTCAACTACCGCAAGAACGGTGAGGAGTTTCTGATGGAGGCTTCTATCGCCCCCCTGCGCGACGAATCGGGCAACATCATGTACTTCATGGCGGTACTGCGCGATGTGACCGACGTGTGGCGTGTGGAGGAATCGCTGCGACAGAACGAACGCCTGCTTCGACATGTCTCTGACACATTACCAGCTGTGCTGTTCGTCTACGACATCGAAAACGAACGGCTACGCTACGTCAGCCGCGAGTCACTTGCGATTATTGGATACCTGCCCGGCGAATTGACCGCAGGCGACACGCCGCCGGAGGGACTGGTGCACCCCGATGACCTGCCCCTGTTAGAGAAAGAGATGCTCAAGCTTCAACGCGCTTCCGATGGTACTATGGTGGAGGCGGAGTGTCGAGTGCAACATCGAGCGGGCGATTGGAAATGGCTGGCGCTGCGTGCGGCGGTGTTCGACAGGCTCCCCGACGGCAGTGCGAGGCAGTTGCTGGGCGTGGCGATAGATGTGACCGAGTCGCGGCGGTTGCGTGAGCAACTGGTGCAGTCATCCAAGCTGGAAAGTCTGGGCAGGCTGGCAGGTGGGGTCGCGCACGACTTCAATAACCTGCTAACCGTCATGCAGAGCTACGCCGAGATGGCACAATCTGTGCTGCCGGAGGAACATTCGGCGCGTACGTACGTCGGGCAAATCCTCAAAGCCTCTGAGCAGGCAAGCAATCTGACCAACCAGATGCTGGCGTTCGCACGTCGGCGCATCATCTCTCCACAGGTGTTCAACCTGAACGAACTGGTACGGGAAGCGGAGGTGTTCCTGCGGCGCCTGATACCCGAAAACATCCAGATGGTGACGGTGCTATCCCCAGACCTCTGGCAAGTGCACGCTGACCCCACCCAGATCGAGCAGGTTATCCTGAACCTAGCGATTAACGCACGCGATGCCATGCCCGAAGGTGGGGTGATCACCATCGAGACGGCAAACGTGACATTGGACGAAGCGTATGTTGCCCACCACGCGGAGGTGCAACAGGGCGAGTACGTGTTGCTGGTGGTGAGTGACACCGGCATCGGCATGGACGAACGCACGCTTGCTCGCGTGTTCGAGCCCTTTTTCACCACCAAAGAGGTGGGCAAGGGCACCGGTTTAGGGTTGTCCACCTGCTATGGTATCGTCAAGCAGGCGGGAGGCAGTATCTGGGTGTACAGCGAGCCGGGCAAGGGCACGACCTTTAAGGTATACCTGCCCCGTGCAACGGATATTCCCACTGCCCTGCCCGAGCGGGTGGAGAGGCGAAGGGTAGAGGGAGGTAACGAAACCGTGCTGGTGGTAGAAGATAATGATGCGGTACGGGAGGTGGCAGTAGCCGCCTTACAAGCACGCGGATACCGTGTACTGCAGGCAGCGAACGGCGAAGAG
Source organism: uncultured bacterium (assembly GCA_938027655.1). Classification (GTDB taxonomy): domain Bacteria; phylum Armatimonadota; class HRBIN16; order HRBIN16; family HRBIN16; genus HRBIN16. The sequence continues at coordinate 14,480 of CALJAP010000053.1, forward strand.
GCACTGGAGCTGGTACAGAGTCTGGCAGAGCCGGTACACCTGCTGTTGACCGACGTCATCATGCCGGGGCTGAGCGGAGCGGTGCTTGCCATGAAACTGCGCGAAATACAACCGCAGGTGAAGGTACTCTACACCTCCGGCTATACCGAGAACGTCATCGTGCATCACGGCGTGCTGATAGAGGGAACCGCTTTCCTGCCCAAGCCGTATCGCCCCGCCGAGCTCGCCCGCCGCGTGCGTGAGGTGCTGGATTCCGGATAGCGGAGGGAAGGTTATGCCGGAGTTTCGCTACCTGTGGGCGCGCGCTATCACGCGGTTTGACCCCGCCGACCGCGTCAGGGTGCAAAACATCCGCATCGCAGCGCAGAAGCTGGACGGTAAGGTGCTACCGCCCGGCGCGATGCTATCGTTCAATCAGGTGGTCGGCTCTCGGCAAGCTCCCGAAGCGGGCTTCGGGGCGGCGCCGGTCTTTACGGACAAGGGGCGTGCGCGCGCCCCAGGCGGAGGCGTTTGTCAGGTATCCAGCACGCTGTACGCGGCGGTGCTGTTGACCGACCTGCAGGTGCTGGAACGGCACGCCCATGCCATGCCCGTGCCCTACCTCGAGCCCGGTCTGGATGCGACGGTAAGCAGTGTGTTGGACCTCCGGATAAAGAACCCGCATCCCTTCGCGGTGCAAATCCGCCTGAGCGTGCAGGGGCGACGTTTACAGGCGGAGGTTTGGGGGCAGAAGCCGCTTTCCAGCCGGGTGCGTCTCCTGCGTCGTGCCAGCGGTTGTACACGCGACGGCGTGCCCGCCCTGCAGGTAACGGTGTGGCGTATCCTGCCCGATAACCGACGTGAACAGATGTCGGAGGACGTGTACTACCTCGGACGCAGGGGATAATTCGCCTCCCTTCACGATTTGGGGGGCAGACACAGGGGATGATTTGTGTCCCGTCGCGATTTGGGGGGCAGACACAGGGGATGATTTGCGTTCTTTGGCG
>CALJAP010000054.1 GCA_938027655.1 uncultured bacterium
CCCGGTGTCTCGCAAAGCCGTTTCAACAGGTCGAAGTCCATCTCTACCTCCTGCGTTGCTACTCTTTCTCACGCTTAGCTGTGCGCCGGGCGAATTCCTTCGCAAGCACAGGAAACAGGCAGAGCGAGGGGGAATAGATAAGTAGAGGTTGGGTATGGGTGTATAGGTTGGAGGAAAATGAGTAATTCGCCATCCTGTCTGAACTGCGCTTACGAGTGCAAGATAAGGGACGATCTTGCATTACTCTGGAACAGCAGAATGGTGCCAGCTGCAGACGACCCGGATTTCCATGAACTGACAGACACGCTTATTTCTACACTATCCGACATGGTGAGGGACGGAGACATAACCACAGCGGAGCAGATCGGCGAAGCAATGGCAGCACTTTTCGATCTGTGTGTTAGCCTGGAGTATGCCAAGATGGTTGCCGACACTGGATGGGTTTATTGTCCTCCACCCTCTGAACAGGAGAACCCCCTATTGTTCTACACATATGTCCGCGCTTGTCCTCGCTGTGCTCTTTCGGGACGTAAAGTCCTCCTAGAACAGTCACATAAGCCTCGCTCAGATACAATTGGACGTATTGCAGCGAAGACAATCGGCGGGTTGCTAAATGCATTGGTTAAAAGAATAGGCAATCAGTGGCAGTTATATCAGGTAGGACGACAGATTCTGGATGTCGACATGCTGATTGCAGCCAACGAAAGCATTGCACTCTGCGAAGTTAAGGCTTCTCCGCTGATTGCTTTTCCGCTTATCATGCGACTACCTCGAAGGCTGCAGCAAAGAAGACAGAATGACGAGCTACAAAACATTTCAGAACATGTAAGCACAACGTTGCCCGCAGACGATGAACTTTTCCTCTATGTTCCGGACAGCACTGTCCGGTGTCTCAGCTTAGGCAAACGTTCAGACAACGGTTTCCCCATACGCAATTTTTGTCAATCTCACGCCCGCGATAAGGATACGCTGCGGGGTATTATCCAGTTCTGGCAACGTCTGTATCACGCTTATCGGCATAAGTGGAAGCAGAAAGGTGACGATTCCTTAAGATGGTTGACATTCGGCTGCGGCGGGCGAGTCGATGACTCCAAAAACTTGCCCGGACTTGACCGTACCGATGACATCAAGAAAGGCGTCTACCAGGTGCTTAAGCTCGGCGAGCATTTTGCCAAACAGTGCGCGAAGAAAGCCGTGAGGGTCGTTCTATCTGGGAACATTCATGCCGCCCGCCACCACACAGATTATCTTTCAGGATTGGAAGAAGTTATATGGACGTATGAGCAACATCTGATAGACATGGAAGACCCCGATTGGAGAAAGGTTCGAGTAGCAGACCTTGTCAGGCTGTATGATGCTGTGTTCACTTTTACGCAACCGCACTTCCGTGACCGAACTATGAGCGAAGAACTGGGACCGGAAGCTTTGCTGGATAGGCTGAAGGGGAGATAGACAATGTATTCGCTTGGACGTAATTGGATGCTGATCCTGAAACTCAGAAACAATATCGAACTGGAATGTGACCTTCAGCTGGCGGAAATGGAGACAGAGCATCTGTTGGGTTGCTCTTTAATTCCTATCAGCAGCTGCGAGTTAGAAGATTTGGTTCAGCAAGGCGTTCTAAGCCCAACAGACCTCAAACATTGTCGTAGGGGAGCTGTGGTGGGGTATCGTGCCGTCGTTGAGACGCTGAATCCTGCCCTGCTTTTCCGTAGATTGTCCTTTATAGAAATTGTGGTTGGGTATACAAGTGCGGAGACAGAGCATACCAACCACGTATCGCAGCTGTTCGCCGATGTTCCTGCCTCCTTTGTACACATAGAGTTTGGAAGTGGCAAGGTGCTCTTTCGCCTTGTGCCTCTCAACGCGGTCGCCGAGTGGTCTGACATTGCGGTAAAGCGTGCTGCAAATCCGGATGAGGCAGTACAAATTGTCCAGAAAGTTGTACAGATGGTCAGAGAGGGTAAAAGCACTGTTCGATGGCATAAGGTAGCAGAGCAGGTCTTATCAGCTCGAATCACAACGGGACATCTCTTCCACGGACTTCACGTTTACAAAGCCAAGTTCTTTCCCCGCATGGTGCGCGCGCTGATAAACACTTTTGGTTCGTGCGAATCTCCGTATCTACTGGACCCTTATGCAGGAAGCGGCACAGCCCTCACGGAAGCCTCGGTGATAGGAATACCATCCGCAGGGATAGATATCGACCCCCTTTCTGTACTGATCGCCTCGGCGAAAGCACTGCTCCTGCGAGGTAGCACAGCAGCACTATTGGAAGGCACACAGATTACCAGAGATTATGTCGATATGCTACGTTCAAAACAGCTATCCCTTTTCTATGCGCGCGAAAAGCATGCAAATTACATCGCGCTCCCCTCCTTCCTTGCCAAACGAGTACCTCCAGAAGTGCAGGAGGAACTGCTAGATGACATAGCTATATCTTTGTCGGCGATAGAGGCTGTTAGAGGCGATTTCAATGTCCCGCTAAGGGTTGCTCTGAGCGATGCTATCTCGCGCAAGATCAAGTTTCGCTTCTTAGGCTTAGGATACGGCCGTTTCTCGCTCAGTATCACGTCGGGGCGAGTCGTTGAAATGTTTAAAAGCAATCTCGACTATCTTGCCAAAACCATTGCTGTTTGGGAATGGTTGAGAGCTGCCGCACATCTCCACTTACCTGCGTCAGAGGTAAGGGTCGGAGACGCTCGCCACCTTCCCTTTGACGACAGAACCTTTGACCTGATTGTTACCAGCCCACCCTACATGCCAGCATCCTCCGGGCGGGAAAACTATCTGAAGAGTAAAGCGCCAGCAATGGTAGCTTTAGGCATCGTTGGCGCAGACGAAATTGAGGAGCGAGAGCGTATGCTGATAGGCTCAGTTCAGCGGTCTTGCGACGTGAACGGATTACCACCCAGAGCACGCGAGGTCGTAGCGTGGATGGCATCTGATGAAATACGGCAGGTTAAAGCGGCGGCTACCGCGAGTTATTTTGCTGACCTTGCGCAATCTCTGCGCGAGATTCGGCGTGTACTGCGTCCGGGTGGTCGGTGCGCCATGGTTATCGCTCGCCAACATACTTTCTACCGATACAAATCGCGAGAAGTAGTGCGGGTTATTGACAATACAGGTATCGTATCAGAGCTGGCGCAGGTAAACGGTTTGGACGTGGAAAAGATTCTTCACGTCGAGCTGAACAAACAGAACACGGTAGCACGTCCTCGCTCGCTTGATGCCTACTACGAGACAATCTTGGTACTGGGGCGAGGATGAACAACCAAATCCCCATTTGCTGGAGGGAAAGTTATGGATAAACGTATCTATGGCTCGGTCCAAATCGCCGCATGTGTTTTCTGTCTATTTATAGCGTCATCTCATGCAGCGGCCCAGCGAGCATACCCTGATGCCCTGCGGCGTGATATCGAGCGCGCCCGCGATAAGGTATACCCGGCAGTGGTCAATATTTTGGCAGTCACACGCTATTTCAGCGAGGGACGCGCCCAGCGATCGCCCTCCGGGGGAAGCGGCGTCATCGTCACACCGCAGGGACATGTGCTCACCAACTACCACGTGGCGGGTAATTCCACTCGTATCACCTGCTCCCTGACCACCGGCGAAACGCTGGAAGCCACTGTCGTCGCGCACGACCCGCTGACCGACTTGAGCATCCTGAAACTACGCGCTGACCCCAAACGCCGTTTCCCGTACGCCCTTCTCGGCAACTCGGATGCGTTGAAGGTGGGCGAATACGTGCTGGCAATGGGCAATCCGCTGATGCTCTCCTCGTCGGCAACGCTGGGCATCGTCTCCAACACGCGGCGCGTCTTTACCGACTTCACGCAGACCGAGATCGAAGAGCTGGAGCTGGATGAGGGCGAAAGCACCGGTTTGCTCACCCGCTGGATTCAGCACGATGCGCTGATACTACCCGGCAACTCCGGCGGACCGCTGGTTAGCCTCAACGGCGAGGTGGTGGGCATTAACGAGCTGGGGGGCAGCGGTATGGGTTTTGCTATCCCGTCTAACCTCGCCAGGCAGGTATTACAGCAGGTACTGAAGACAGGGCGTATCCAGCGCGGATGGCTGGGATTGACGGTTCTACCGGTAGAGAAGCTGGGGCGCAAAACGGGCGTGCTGGTCTCCTCGATATTCCCTGGCTCGCCCGCGCAGAAAGCGGGCATCCAGCCCGGTGACATCATCCTGTCTGTCGATGGTGCAGCCACAAACGCCCGCTTTTTCGAGGAGATACCCCTCTTCTACCAGCGGATTGCCTCTCTACCTGTGGGCAAGAAGGTGACCATCCGTCTGTTGCGCGGAGGTAAGGAACGCACAGTGAGCGTGGTGACCGCGCAGTGGGAGCGATCGCGCGGCGATGAGGAGGAGTTTCGCGAGGCAGGCATTACCGCGCAAAACATTACCCGCGCCATGGTCGTCGCGCGAAAACTCGCCACGCAGCAGGGCGTGCTGGTGACAGGTGTGCGACCGGGCTATCCGTTCGACAGCGCGCGTCCGAACTTGAGACGGAAAGACATCATCACCTCTGTCAACGGTGTTGCCACCCCCAACCTGGCTGCCCTACGCAAAGCGATTGCAGCGGCGGCCAAAAACGGTGGAGAGGCGATTATACACTTCCGCCGCGGCGAAGAACATCTGGTTACCGTCGCGAAGCTAACCACGCCGCCTCCCGACACAATGGGCGGTGAGCTGGCAAAACCCTGGCTGGGGGTCAAGACGCAAGTTGTTACCTCTGAGGTGGCAAAAGCGGTTGGCGTAGAAGAGGCGCGCGGGTTCCGCATCACCGAGGTATACCCCTGGACCGAGGCGGGCAAGGCGGGGCTGCGCACCGGTGACATTATCCTCGCGATAAACGATACCGAACTGGAAGCCTCCCGCCCGCAGGATGCTGATGAACTGCGCCGGATTATCGAGGACATGTCCGTAGGCGAACAGGTGGATCTGACCATTCTGCGCGCAGGAAAAACGCAGAAGGTGTCGGTTACGCTGGAAGAGACTCCTGCCTCCGGCGAGACCGCCAGACGGGTGCGCCAGAAGGAGTTCGAGTTCGTGGTGCGCGACATCACCCCGCTCGACCGCATGGAAAACCGCTGGGAGCGCGACCAGAACGGTGTGCTGGTGGTAGAATGTATAATGGGCGGCTGGGCAAACCTGGCTGGTCTACGTGCAGACGACCTGATACTGAGCATCAACGGCACACCCGTCGTGGACACCCACGCCTTCGAACAGGTGATGGAGCGCGTGGTAAAGGAACGCCCGAAGGTCACGCGCATTTTTCTGCGGCGCGGCGGACGCACCCATTTTGTGTTCATCGAACCCGATTGGGCGAAGCTCCTGCCATAACAAACTATCTGGAGGGCGAGGCTCCGTCCGAGTCGTTTGGGCACAGAAGCCCACCTAATAGGGTATGATACAAAAAGGAGGACGCAAACATGAGCAAATGGCTCTGGGCCGTTTTCATCAGCCTGACGCTACTCTGCGCCGCGACTGCGCAGGACGAAACGGCGGGCGTGCGGGCGGTAGTAGAAAAGGTGGCTCCCTCCATCGCCAACGTCAAGGTAGTCATAAAGACCACCATGAAGATGGGCGGCGAGAGCATGGATGAAGAGTCCAAAATGAGCCTGCAGGGCGTGGTGGTGACGGCTGACGGACTGATTATGCTCTCGAACTCGCCTTTCTCCCCGAAGCGGATGATGGAGATGCTTGGCGGAGAGGCGATGCCCGCAGGTATGGATTACAAGATGACACCCACCTCCATCAAGGTTACCTTTGGCAACGAGGACAAGGAGTATGACGCTTTCCTCGCCGCCACCGATACCAAGCTCGACCTTGCTTTCGTTAAGGTGGAAGGGCTGGGTGACAGGCAACTCACGCCGGTGGACCTCGGCAGCGCGGTGGAAGTGAAGCTGGGACAGCAGGTCATTGCGGTCTCGCGCCTGACCAAGGGGTATGACTACGCACCCTACTTCGCCCTGGGGCAGATTTGCGGCGAAATCGCCAAACCGCGCCGCGCGTGGATGCTTCTGGGCGATATTTCCCAGCTGGGTTTGCCGGTATTCACCCTGAACGGCGAGCTCGTCGGCGTGCTAACCACCATTGCCCCGGAGGTGAAGGATGAAGGCGGCGACACCATGGGCTTTACGCTGTTTATGCGCCTGCTTTCGGGCGGTGGCAGCTCCGGTACGGGCGGGGTGTTCGTTATTCCCGGGCAACAGGTGAAACCCCTGGTGGAGCAAGCAAGCCGGCGCGCGGCGGAGCTGGCAGTAGAACGTGCCAAGAAAAAGGAGGAGCCCTCTAAACCGAGTGCACCCGCTCAACCGGCGAAGCCTAAAAGCGGTGGTAAATAGCGGGGTGAATGGCGATTATCGCACCGGAGGGTCACGTTCTGCCTTGCCCCTCTGTCCGGGGCGAAACCTCCATGCCGATTGACTTCTGCCCGCGTATGTGCTAAACTATCATGGTGCGTACGCCATGCATCGCCTTCTGCCGTTGTGCCGTTGTCCCCCCGGGGACAACCGTAGAACGGCACGGAGACGGTGAAAGCGAGGCGACGCACCACAATCCCAACCTCGGAAAGGGGGAAAAGCACGGAGAATGCCGCTGACCAAAGAGCAGAAAGCCGAGATTATCCAGAAATACCGGCGCTTCGAGGGCGATACCGGTTCGCCCGAAGTGCAGGTGGCTTTGCTGACCGCGCGCATCAACCTGCTTACCGAGCATCTGCGCCAGCACAAGCATGACTATCACACGCGGCGCGGGCTGATGATGCTGGTTGGTGAGCGCAAAAGAATGCTCGACTATCTGGCTCGTCAGGATATTCAGCGCTACCGCGCGCTGGTCAGCTCACTGGGCATCCGCAGCAAGCAGTAGCGGTTACCTGTGTAGCCAGATATGAAGATTCAACCAAGAGGAGTTCCATCTATCCATGATACACACCGTCGAAGTGGAAGTCGCCGGTCAACTGGTTCAGATTGAGACCGGCCGTGTCGCCAAGCAAGCAAATGGTGCCGTTCTTGTGCGTTCGGGCGACACCATCATACTCTGCACCGCCACCATGAGCCGGGAAGCGCGCACCGATATCGATTTCTTCCCGCTGGTGGTGGACTATGAAGAGCGCAAATACTCTGTCGGCAAGATACCGGGCGGGTTCATCAAACGGGGTGGACGCCCCAGCGACAAAGCGGTGCTGACCGCCCGCCTCATCGACCGCCCTTTGCGTCCGCTGTTCCCCAGCGGTATGCGCAACGAGGTGCAGGTCATCGCGATGCCTCTGTCGGTGGACAATGAACACTTGCCCGACGTGCTCTCTATCATCGGTGCGTCTGCCGCATTGACCGTTTCGAACATCCCGTTTCATGGTCCCGTCGGCGCGGTGCGCATCGGCAAGGTGAACGGGGAGTTCGTCATCAACCCCTCGTTTGAGCAGGTGGAAAACGGCGACCTGGACCTGGTGGTCGCGGGCACAAAGGACTACATCGTGATGGTCGAGGCTGGCGCGAACGAAATGGGCGAGGCGGAAATCCTCGAAGCGCTGGACCTTGCCCACGAGCACATCAAGCCCATTTGCGCTGTTCAGGAGGAGCTCGCGGCGAAGGTAGGCACGGTGAAGGCAGAGTTGCCCTTCTACGCCGTGCCGGAGGACATCCTGACCCGCGTGCGCGAACAGTTCGCCGAGCAGGTATTGCAAGCCATCCAGCAACCCGATAAGTCGGCGCGAGAGGAAGCCATTGAACTGCTGAAGGAGGAGATCGTGCAGGCGCTACTACCGGAGTATCCGGAGCAGGAGACCGACTTGCGCGAAGCCGCCGACAAGGTGGTCAAGGAGCAGGTGCGCCGGCTCATTCTCGAGCTCAAAGTGCGCCCCGACGGACGAAAGTACGACGAAATTCGTCCTATCAGCTGTATGGTCGGGCTGCTGCCGAGGGTACACGGCTCCGCCCTGTTCACGCGCGGGCAGACGCAGGTATTGACCAGCGTCACGCTGGGCCCGATGGAAGAGGCGCAAGTTATCGACACGCTGGAGGAGGACGGGTTCAAGCGCTACATGCACTTCTACAACTTCCCGCCTTACAGCGTCGGCGAGACGCGCCCGCTACGCGGTCCCGGCAGGCGCGAAATCGGTCATGGTGCGCTGGCAGAGCGCGCCCTGCGCCCTGTGATTCCGCCCGAAGAGGAGTTCCCTTACGCCATCCTGCTCACCTCGGAGGTGCTGGAGTCCAACGGCTCTACTTCGATGGCGAGCGTCTGCGGCTCCACACTGGCGCTGATGGACGCGGGCGTGCAAATCAAAGCCCCCGTTGCGGGTGTAGCGATGGGATTGATGACAGGGGGCGAAGAGTGGGTCGTGCTCAGCGACATCCAGGGAATGGAAGACTTCTCCGGCGATATGGACTTCAAGGTCGCCGGCACCGCCAAGGGCATCACCGCCCTGCAGCTGGATACCAAGATTTCGGGCATCCCGCGTCCGGTGTTCGAACGTGCGCTGGAGCAGGCGCGACAGGGCAGGCTGTACATTCTGGAGAAGATGCTCGAGACCATCGACAAGCCGCGCGACCATATCAGCCCTTACGCGCCGCGCATTATCGTCATGGAGATTCATCCCGACAAAATCGGTGATGTCATCGGCCCCGGCGGACGCATTATCAAGAAAATCCTCGCCGACACCGGCACGCGCATCCAGATCGAGCAGGACGGGCGTGTATACATCGCCGCCGACGACGAGGAGAGCGGCGAACGCGCCCGCAAGATGATCGAGGATTTGACGCGCGACGTGGCGGTCGGTGAAACCTTCCTCGGAAAAGTCACGCGAACCTCGTCGCTGGGGGTGTTTGTAGAAATCCTGCCCGGCAAGGAAGGGCTGGTGCCGCTGTCGCAGCTGTCCGAGCAACGCGTGCGTCGCGCCGACGAACTGGTGAAAGTGGGCGACGAGATTCTGGTGAAGGTGGTCGAGATAGACAACCTCGGCAGAATCAACCTGAGCGCACGCGGCTTGCACAACGTCTTCGGCGGTCAGGCAGCAAGTGCAACCCAGACTCCCGGTGCACGCACGGGTGGCGGACACGAACAGCCCGGCTACGCACGAGGTGGAGACGTACGTCGTCACCGCGGCGACGACGATACGCCCCGAGCGCGATTCCGCCCGAAACGCTGAAGGGGCGAATGGTTATTCGCCCCAACAAGGCACAACCTCCCCCTCTCCCGCCGAGTCGGGAGAGGGGCAAGGGGTGAAGGATTAGTTTGCTATATGCCCATAGAAACCTTTACACTGCCTAACGGCCTTCGTGTTGTCTGCGAACCGATGCCCTCTGCCCGTTCGGTAGCGGTAGGGGTGTATATCGGTACCGGCTCGCGCGACGAGCGCTCCTCCGAATATGGCGTCTCGCACTTTATCGAGCATATCCTGTTCAAAGGCACACTCCATCGGGATGCTCTGGATATCGTGCGCGAGATCGAAGGGCGCGGAGGCTATCTCAACGCCGAAACCGACAAAGAGCACACCGCCTTCTATGCGCGCGTGCTGCCCGAAGACCTGTCGGTTGCGCTGGATGTGCTTTCGGATATGTTGTTATCGCCTCGCCTGCACCCGGAAGACATCGAACGTGAGAAGCGCGTGGTGCTGGAAGAGTTGCGCGAGCTGATAGACTATCCCGAAGAGTACGTGTACGACCTGTTCGCGCAAACGTTATGGTCACGCCATCCGCTAGCGCATCCGGTCATCGGTACAGCACCGGCAATCCTTGCGCTGGACCGGTCGCACATCCGCTGGGTAATGGATGAACGCTACGTGGCTCCGAACACGGTGGTGTCGGTAGCGGGACAGGTCGATGCCGGGCAGCTGCTACCGCTGGTGGAGCAGTACTTCGGGAACATGCCCGCCGCCCAGCCCAACACCAAACTGCGCCCTGCGCGCGCCACTGCACGCAAACGGCTGTTGCGCCACCCCACCCAGCAGGTGCATTTCTGCCTGGGCACAGCAGGATACAATCTCTACGATGAGCGCAAGTATATGCTGGCGGTGCTGGATACCCTGCTGGGGGGCAATATGAGCAGCCGCCTCTTTCAGGAGGTGCGCGAAAAGCGCGGGCTGGTGTACCATATCAGCACGACGGCGATGGCATATCGTGAAGGAGGATACTTCGCCGTACACGCGAATTGCAGTCCCGAAAACTACAGACAGGTCATCGCGGTCACGCGCGAACAGCTGCACCGGGTGTGCGAGGGCGACCTGACCGAAGAAGAGGTGCAGCGTGCCAAACACCAGCTACGCGGAAGCCTGCTGATGAGCACCGAAAGCGTGAACGGGCGTATGTCCGCCAATGCCAGAAGTTTGCTCTTTCACGGGCGCGTGATTACCGTTGACGAAATTATCGAGCAAGTGGAAGCAGCGGATGCCGAAAAAGTAGTGTCGGTGGCGCGGGAGCTGTTCGGCAACGGCAGGATGGCTCTGGCAGCCATCGGAAGTTTTCCGAAGGGAGGAATGGGTGAGGATGATAACGACTGATACAGAAGACATCCTTCGCGTCGCCGTCGCGGGAGCGTGCGGGCGCATGGGGAAACTGGTGGTGCAGACGGTGTTGAAACAGCCCGACATGGCTCTGGTGAGTGCGATTGATAAGCAACACGTGGGCGAGGACATCGGCACCGTCGCGGTGGAACATCCCATCGGTATCGCGGTGACCGACCACCTCGCCGATGCGCTAACACAAACCCAACCTCACGTGCTGGTAGACTTCACCACCCTGGGCGCGGCGGTGAGTCACATCTACACCGCCCTAGAGCATGGGGTGATACCGGTCGTGGGAACCAGCGGATTTTCCGCGCAGACGCTTTCCGACATCCGCGAGGCGGTGGAGCGCACCGGCACCGCGTGTATCATTGTGCCCAACTTTGCCATCGGCGCGGTGCTGATGATGCGTTTCGCGAAGGAAGCCGCCCGCTACTTCCCCAACGCGGAGATTATCGAACTGCATCACGACGGCAAGAGTGATGCTCCGTCGGGAACCGCCATCCGCACCGCCGAGATGATAGCCGCGGCGCGCACAGAACGCCCACGCCAGGTGATGCAGGAGCAAAAGTTTGAGGGAGCACGCGGCGCCAGCGTCGCCAGCGTGCCGGTACACAGCGTCCGCCTGCCCGGTCTGGTAGCGCACCAGATGGTGATTTTCGGCGGACAGGGCGAGATACTCACCATCCGGCACGACTCGATGGACCGACAATCGTTTATGCCCGGCGTCCTGCTCGCCGTTCGCAAAGCACGGCAGGTGCAGGGTCTGGTAGTCGGGCTCGAGCATCTGCTGTGAGCCTCAGTTGTGCTAAAATGATAGCGTGAACGACACGCTGACCGAAAAGCTGCAAGCAATCCCCACCCTGCCGGGGGTGTACCTCTTCAGGGACGCGCAGGGAGCGGTGCTCTACGTGGGCAAAGCGGTCTCTCTGCGTTCGCGGGTGCGCTCATACTTCCATAAAAGCGCGGAAAGCTCCATCAAGACCCGTCGCCTTGTGGAGAAAATCGCCGATGTAGAATGGATTGTCACCGATACCGAACTGGAAGCGCTGGTGCTGGAGTGCAACCTGATTAAGCGACATCGCCCACCGTACAACATCCGCCTGCGCGACGACAAGCAGTATCCCTTCCTGTGCCTGACCACGTCCGAACCGTTCCCCCGCTTGTTGCTGGCGCGCCGCGCCAAGAACGACGGCAACCGCTACTTTGGCCCCTACTCCGGCAGCCGACCGGTATACCAAACTATTCATCTGCTGAACCGCCTGTTTCCTCTGGTAACGTGTGGTGAAGCATTCACCGGCGAGCCGGTGCGCAAGCCGTGTCTGTACTATCACATGGGCCAGTGCCCTGCTCCTTGTGCTGGTCTCGCCGACAAGGAGCGTTACCGCGAAACGGTGCGTGAGGTGGAGATGTTCCTGAGCGGCAAGCACGAGAAGCTGCTCAAAGGTCTGTACAAGCAGATGGAAGAGGCGGCGGAAAGGCTGGAGTTCGAACGCGCCGCCGCCCTGCGCGACCAGATACGTGCTGTGGAGCAGGTGATGCTGCAGCAGAAGGTGGTCTCGACAGACATGGTGGACCAAGACGTGCTGGCGTACGCGGCGGACGAACAGCGTGCGCTGGTGCAGATGTTCTTCATTCGAGGGGGCAAGCTCATCGGACAGCAACACTTTTTCCTGGACGGAGCGGGCGGCGAGGACCAGCGCGCTGCACTGCAGGAGTTTCTCAAGCAATATTACGACCAGGCGCAGGACGTGCCGGGCGAAATCCTGCTGCCCACCCCCATTGAGGAAGCGCACATCATCGAACAGTGGCTGCGTCAGAAAAAAGGCAGAAAGGTAGAGCTGCACTCGCCACAGCGAGGAAGCAAAAAGAAGCTGCTGGAGATGGCAGTGACCAATGCTGAGCTTGCGCTGGAGCAGGCTCGCCAGCAGTGGTTGCAAAAAAAGGCGCAGCAAGAGGCGGTATTGCTCGCGCTACAGGAGGCTCTGGGGCTGGAAAGCCCGCCCCGGCGCATCGAGGCATACGACATCTCCAACATCCAGGGCTACGCGCCAGTGGGGGTGATGGTGGTGCTCAAAGAGGGCAAGCCGTCCAAAAGCGACTATCGGCGCTTTAGCATCAAGTATCTCCCCGAGACGCCTAACGACTTTGCCATGATGAAAGAGGTAGTCACCCGACGCTTGCAGGAGGCACAAAGAGGCAACCCCAAATTCGCCGAACTGCCCCACCTGATGCTGATTGACGGCGGGAAGGGGCAGCTGAACGCCGCGCTGGAGGCGATGCGCGAGGCGGGTTTGCAGGTTCCCGCCATCGGGTTGGCGAAGCGGTTCGAAGAGATATACCTGCCGGGGCGGTCGGAGCCGTTGATGCTGCCCAAAGATTCGCCCGCACTGCACCTGCTGCAAGCGATACGAGATGAAGCGCACCGCTTTGCGGTAGAATACCACCGGAAGGTGCGCATTAAACGCAGCACCTCGTCGATACTGGACGAGATTCCCGGCGTCGGTCCCAAACGCAAGCAGGTGTTGCTCAAGCACTTCGGCTCGGTGAAACGTTTGAAAGAGGCAAGTGTCGAGGATATTGCAGCTGTGCCATCTATCCCCCGTGCTCTGGCACAGACCATTTACACTGAACTACACAAGGAGGAGCAAACGTGGTCGGGCTGATATTACGCTGGGTTGCGAACGCCGTGGCGTTATTGCTGACCGTGTGGCTTGGTAAAACGCTGGGCTTGGGGCTGTATGTCAGCGGCTTCTGGGGCGCGATGATTGCCGCGCTGGTGATCGGTCTGATTAACGCATTCATCCGCCCCATCGTGGTGATGCTTACCCTGCCGCTGAACTGCTTGACCTTTGGGCTGTTCAGTCTGGTGATTAACGCCTTCCTGTTCTGGCTGGCTGGCGAGATGCTGACGGAGTTTGACGTCAACGGTTTCGGCGCTGCATTGTTCGGCTCCATCGTGATGAGCATCTTCAGCAGCGTACTCAGTCACGCCGTTGCACCGGAGAAGCACCGGTAGGTGTGTGGAATAATACCTGATGGAAGCCTGACCGTGTAGCTGACCGTGTAGCCGCAGGCTTTAGTAGCTGACCGTGTAGCCGCAGGCTTTAGCCTGCGCTTTAGTGTAGCCTGCGCTTTAGCAAATGTGCTGGTTTGTCAGGCGTGATTGTTCGGATGTGAGCGGGGTGGTTTGACTCGCCTGTCATTCCGAGCGCGAGCGAAGAATCTCAGGTGGCAATGGGACAGTTTCTCTGGAGGGCGAGGCTCCTGTCGATATGTGTGAGTGCCCCCTCCTGACCTCCCCCGTGAACGGGGGAGGAAGAGCTCCCTCCCCGGCTCACGCGGAGGTTTGCCCTCCAGAACGGCGAAGCGAGGATTCACGCTTGACAGACCACCAGTACCTGTCATACAGGAGAAAGCTCATGAAAAGCAAGCGCTGGGTATTGATTACCGGCATGTCGGGGGCGGGGAAGACGCTGGTCTCCCATATCTTTGAGGACCTGGGCTATTTTTGCGTGGACAACCTGCCGCCTCGCCTGCTGCCGATGCTGGTGGAGCTGAGCAAAGAACATCCCCAGCAGATGCAACACGTCGCACTGGTTATCGATACCCGCTGCGGCGAGATGTTTGCGGAAACCCTGCCCAACGTGCGCCGCGTTGCCGAGCAGGGCGTGCCCATCCAGATACTCTTCCTAGACTGCAGTGACGAGATGCTGGTGCAACGGTTCAAAGAAACGCGCCGCAAACATCCTCTATTCCGGGAACACCCTACCATCTTGCAGAGCATCCGGGCGGAGCGCGCCCTGCTCGAAGAGGTACGCGCCAACGCCGACAGGGTAGTGGACACCTCTCTGTTGTTGCCGCACGAGATCCGTACCATCATCGAAACCGAATACGCC
Source organism: uncultured bacterium (assembly GCA_938027655.1). Taxonomy (GTDB): domain Bacteria; phylum Armatimonadota; class HRBIN16; order HRBIN16; family HRBIN16; genus HRBIN16. Next base: position 14,416 of record CALJAP010000054.1, read on the forward strand.
ATCATGGAGCGTACGGCGGGCATTGCGGTCAATGTGGTCTCGTTCGGCTTCAAGTACGGTATTCCGCCGGAGGCGGACCTGGTGTTCGACGTGCGCTTTCTGGCGAATCCACACTACATTTCATACCTGCGCCCGCTGGACGGGCGCGACGCGCCGATACGCGACTACGTGCTTGCCGACCCGCTGGCTGGCGATTTCATCCGCAAACTGCAAGAGCTGATTGAGTTCACGTTGCCACAGTATATTCGGGAGGGCAAGGCGTACCTCACCATCGCCATTGGCTGCACAGGGGGACGACATCGCTCGGTGGTTATTGCCGAGCAGGTGGTACAGTTCCTGAGAGAGAAAGGTTACCGTGTCAACCTACAGCATCGGGATGTGCGACGCCAGCCGCAGCCGGTGCCGGAAGCGGAGTAAACACCTATGCGCGACGGATGGAGCCTGCAGCATATCCTTCGTTTGCCAAGCGCCCGCTGGCTGATGCCCGGGATGCTGGTCAAACGCTGGCTTCTGCTGGCGATGCTGGGCACGGTCATTATGTTCGCGGGTCTACTCATCTTTATCGATGTGCAATCGCCCGAATGGCTTGCGTGGCTCCATCGGCATGTGCAGGCAGCTCCTCGACGTTTCCACCTGGGTGCTCACGGACATCTTGTGCTGGTTCTTACGGGAGCAGGCATCGCGCTGTTGGGGTTCACCATGAGTGCGATAGCGGTGCGTGGGCTGGTGCGCACCATCGCCTGCGCGATAGACCCCGTGGCGGGCAGGCGTCTCGCGCATATCATCTACAACCGACGCAACCTGCAGCTCGGTCCGCAACTGGTAGCGGTTGGTGGAGGCACAGGGCTATCCACGCTACTGCGTGGTCTCAAACAGTACTCCAGCAACGTCACCGCCATCGTTACCGTAACCGACGACGGAGGCAGTTCGGGCAGGCTCACCGAGCAGTTTGGTGTGTTGCCTCCGGGAGACATCCGCAACTGTCTAGTCGCCCTCGCCGACGCAGAGCCAATCATGACCGAGCTGTTCCAGTATCGCTTTCGCGGCAGCGAGGGGCTGGGCGGACACAGCTTCGGAAACCTGCTCATCGTTGCCATGACCAACATCACGGGCGACTTCGAGCGTGCCATCCGCGAAACCAGCAAAGTTCTGGCGATACGGGGGCGCGTGTTGCCCTCTACGCTGGACCGTGTGCGCCTGAAAGCCAGGATGGAAGACGGCTCCTACATCGAGGGCGAGACCGCCATCGCCAGCTCGCCCCTCAAAATCCGGCAGATGATGCTAAACCCTCCTAACGTCCGCCCGCTGGACGAAGCGCTGCAAGCCATTCGCGAGGCGGACGTTATCGTGTTGGGTCCGGGCAGCGTGTTCACCAGCATCATCCCTAACCTGCTGGTAGAAGGCATTGCCAACGCCATCCGCCACAGCCACGCCCTGCGCGTGTACGTGTGCAACGTGATGACCCAGCCCGGCGAAACCGATGGCTTCACCGCCAGCGACCACGTGCGCGCTATCGAGGCGCACTGCCCACCTCGCCTGTTCGACTATGTGCTGGTAAACACCACGCGCCCCTCACCGGAACTGCTGGAACGATACCGGCAGTCGGGGGCGGAGTTCGTGGAACCCGATATCGACCGCATTCGCGCTATGGGCTACCGCACCATTGCCGGCGACTTCATCAGCCAGAGCGATGTGGTGCGCCACGACCCCTACAAACTAGCCAGCGCCATCATGCACTTGCTCAGTCGCAAGAAGTGATTCGCGCGGTGCGGGGATGCGCTGCACCGCAATCAGCGAGAAGAACACCACTCCAAAGCCTATCCAGAACGGGATACGGTAGTCGCCCAGCGTCTTCCACAATACACCTCCCAGCACGGGCATGACCACCGCTGCCACGTGGTTCATGGTGGTACCCATCGCCAGGCTGGGCGTCAGGTCACCCTTGCGCACGATGCGGTTCAAAAACACGGTAATCCCCATACTGAAGGCGAAAAGCACGCTGTCGGTGACGAAAAGCACATATAACAGACGCACATCCCGAAAAGAAGCGTACCCGGCGAAGATACAGGCAATCAGGATGTAGTACAGTGTGAGCATCCGCCGTTCCCCATAACGGTCCACCAGCCGCCCAACCGTTGGCGCGGCGACCGTTCCCAGCGCGGCGTTCAGAAAAGCCAGCGAAAGCATGGTTTGCACCGGCGTCTGATAGACCAGTATCAGCACGTACGAAGCAAAGGTGCTGAATATCTGGCGGCGACAGCCTTCCAGAAAGCTCAGCACATAATACAGGCTGTATTCCCGCCGCAGGATAATAGGCTGGCGTTGACCGCTGGCAGCGTGAGAGGAAAGCAGAAACGCCAGAAACGCAGCCAAGGCAATCATTGCGCCTGCGATGAAAAACAGCGCCTTGTAAGAGAGGTACGCTTTGAATAGCCTTGCCGAACCCAGCGCCACCAGCACCGCTACCGAACCAATGGCACCCATGCGCCCCAGGTGCCTGCCTCCCTCGCGCCCGCCAGCCAACGCGAGAGTGATGGATGGGGATACCGACGACCACAGGTGAAACCCCACAGACCAGAATACGTTGAACGCAACCAGCGTCCAGTAATCCCCTGCCATACCCATCACACCGATACCCAGCGCGCACACCAGCAACGCCAGCCCTGCTAGCCGCGGCTCGGCAAATGCCACCAGCGTGCCCGCGATAGGCGCGGTAAGCAAACCCGGCGTCTCACGCAACGATTCGAGCACGCCCAGCTGCGATGGGGAAACGTGAAGCACCTCGCGGATGAAGTTCTGAAAGATGCCGTTGTATACCGCAAAGCCGAAGGCGAAGCAGAAGGTAAGGGCGCCGAACAAGCCCCAGTCTCGCCGCAAAGAGGGTTGATACGTCCGCTGGAAGTACATACTGCCCGCAGAATTCAGCGCGGGCAAGGCGTTCTCCTGCTACGCCAGTGTAGTTCCCTCCTGGCATCGGCTGCTGAGTGGATGGTCGCCCTCCACTCACAACTCCAGAGCACGGCACACCGCGTCCATCTGCGGCGGCACGTGCACCGGCGCGACGCGCGATGCCTCTAATGCAGTATCGGGGTCTTTTAACCCATGTCCGGTGAGGGTAACCGTCACCACGGCGGGTTCGTGGAAGTAACCCTGCGCCGCCAGCTTGCGCAGTCCGGCAATGGGTGCAGCAGAGGCAGGCTCCGCAAACACCCCTTCCAGTGCAGCCACCATGCGGTACGCTTCTAAAATCTCCTCATCGGTGACCTTTTCAATCAGCCCACCCGACTCGTCGCGCGCGGCGATGGCTTCCTTCCAGCTGGCGGGGTTGCCGATACGGATGGCGGTGGCTACTGTTTCGGGATGTTCTATAATGCGCCCCTCCACCAGAGGCGCTGCGCCCACCGCCTGAAAGCCCAGCATCTTCGGCAGGCGGGTGGTTTTGCCGTGCAGGTAGTACTCCTTGTAGCCCTGCCAGTAGGCGACGATGTTGCGTGCATTGCCGACGGGTATCGCGTGGTAGTGGGGGGCGTCGCCCAGCTCGTCGCAAATCTCGAAGGCAGCGGTTTTTTGCCCCTCCCCACGATAGGGGTTGATAGAGTTGACGATGGTAATCGGATATTCGGCGGCGACCTGTTGCACCATCTCTAAGGCCGCATCGAAGTTGCCGTCAATAGCAATCACCTTCGCGCCGTGCATCAACGCCTGAGTGAGTTTGCCCAGCGCTACCTTCCCGGAAGGTAACAGCACGTAACAGCGCATCCCCGCGCGGGCAGCGTAGGCGGCAGCGGAGGCAGAGGTGTTCCCTGTGGAGGCGCAGATCACCGCCCGTACGCCCTCTTCCGCCGCCTTCGAGATAGCCATCGTCATGCCCCGGTCCTTAAAAGAGCCGGTAGGGTTGGCGCCCTCGTACTTCAGGTAAATCTGCAACTGCGGAGCGATGGCTTGTGCAAGACGCGGCGCAGGTATCAGCGGCGTTTCGCCCTCCAGCAGGGTCACCACAGGAGTGCGGTCGCTGACAGGTAAAAAAGGACGGTATCTGGCAATGACTCCTCTTTTCATACCATCAGGTTATATCGGCAAATGGGGAAACCCTGATGAGGGCCCTGGTGAGCCGGGTGGGATTCGAACCCACGACCCTCGCCTTAAAAGGGCGATGCTCTGCCTGCTGAGCTACCGGCTCGAACCGCTTTATTCTACCCCAATTTGCACCGGAAGTCAAACACAACAGTCTGCAGTCTGCCCTCGCTCGTTACCTGTTAATAATACGGGATTCTTTTTTCGTTGCTTGACAGACCCGGTTAGGCGTATAGTCATCTTACTATTCGGTTCGTGAAAGGAGACATCTATACCATGCGACGATGGTACCTTTTCTTCGCGACGGTGCTCGCGCTGTGCGCCGTACCGACCTTCGCGCAGCTGCTAACCGACTTTGAAGGCTATACGCTCGGCGCCAACGGACAGGTGATGTTCCGTACCCCAACCTTGTCGGGCTCCACCAGCACCTTTTTGGAGGCTTCCCCAAACCTGTCCCAGATCAACAATGAGCAGGCTCTCTCCGGCACACAGTCATTGAAAGTGTCGTTCCAGTTCAAAGCCAACCAGACTAATCCCTGGGTGAGGCTAACCACCTTCAACACCGCTAATCTGCCCAATCCGATTATCTCGGCGACCCTTCCGCTGAGCCTGTGGGTATATGTGCCCGCCAGCACCCCGGATTTGCGTTTGACGCTGGGCGTGCGCGAAACCAACCCCACAGGCAATATCGGCGAGAACGGGGGCACGTCAGGGGCTATCGAGTTTGTCGGTGCGCCTACAAAGTCGGGCAATGCACCGGCAGGCAAGCTGATAACCACCAAAGGCCAGTGGGTGCAGGTCGTTTTCGACATTCCCAACGAACCTGTCGTCGGTTTCACGGGCAACGGTATCCTGGAAACCACTACCGGCAAGTTCGTGCTGGAGTGTCTTGCCATCATGCCTGCGGACAGCAGTGTAGTGGGACCGTACACGTTTTATCTGGATGACCTGGCGGTGGTTCCCGAGCCCGCTACCCTCAGTATTTTGGGTTTGGGAGTTGCGGGCTTGCTGCTGCGCCGGCGAAGGTCGGGACAGTAGATTTTCTGTTGTCTGGTGGCGCGTCAACCCCGATTGTTTAGAGGCAGGCAAGGTTGTTTCTCGCCCGCCTGTCATGCTGAGCGATAGCGCAGGGGGTCAACCTATTGCTGTTTCGGGAGAGATGTATTCAACCTAACCCCTGACCCCCTTCCCTACGAGGCTCCCTTCTCCGTGTAGGAGAGGGGGAAGAGGTTAAATTATCTTACTTTTTCAAACTCCATCAATACTGCTTCTTCGCCAGCCTGGAGGGCGAACCTCCGGGTGAGATGAAAACATGGAAAAACAGGAAAGAGCATGGCATATCGCGAATAATAGTTTACCAGAGGCAAGGAAGGTGATTGCCATGCTCGCGCTAGTCGGCGGTACCGGCATGAGCGAGTTGCCGGACTTCACGGTGGAGCGCAAGCGGGTGTTGTGTAACCGCTACGGCGAGGCGACAGTGCTGGAAGGGCATCTGGGCGACATTCCCCTGATTTTCCTCCCGCGGCACGGTGAAGCACACACGCTGCCCCCACATCGCATCAACTACCGTGCGAACATGCTGGCGTTACAGCAATGTGGCGTCACGCGCATTATTGCGACGGCGGCAGTGGGCTCGCTGAACCGGGCAATGAAGCCGGGCGATTTCGTGCTCATCAGCGACTTCATCGATTTCACACGCGAGCGACCGCTCACCATCTTCGACCGTCCGGGCGAGGTAGTGCACACGGACTTCACGCACGCCTACTGCCCCGAACTCAGGCACGTTCTGGAGCGCACTGCCGAGTCGCTGAATGTACCGGTACACTTTGGAGGAACTTATCTGTGCGCAGACGGGCCGCGCTACGAGACGCCTGCTGAAATCCGTATGTTCGCTCACTGGGGGGCGGATGTCGTGGGCATGACGGGTGTGCCGGAAGTCGTGTTCGCCCGCGAGCTGCGCATGTGCTACGCCACAGTCGCCACCGTTACCAACTGGGCGGCTGGCATCAGCCCCTCACGCCTGTCTCATGAAGAGGTTGTGGCAATCATGGCAAGCCAACGCCCTCTGTTACTGCAGTGGCTCAGCCAAGCCTTCCGCGAGATTCCTGAAGGGGCATGCGCTTCATGCGCTGCATAGCTTGACAAAAAATTACCCTCGGTGGTATAGTGATAGCGTCAAGGATGTGACGAGGTTGTCCCCTTGAGAAGCGGCAGACAGAGGCGTCGCAAGCGCGTGTCCGCCGTTTTTTTGATTCGGCTACGCAAAGGCGTTAGCCACGCACTGCAGCGACTCCACTTTCGCACGCAACGCCGCGATCCGGAGAGGCTTCCAGCCACTCCACGAGACTTCCCGAAAAACAGAACATCCCTTTTCAGGAGGTACGTGTATGCGACGTTTGGTTCTATGCACGATGTGCGCACTGTGGGTCGCCGCTGCAGTGCATACGCAGGGCGCCCCCGATGTACAGGTCAGCAGTTTGCTCGACATGTACGCGGGCTACAACTTCAACAACCCGCCGTCCGGCGCCAACGGCACCAACCAGAACGTGGTGCGCGCCTTTGACCAGCGCTCCGGCTCGCTGAGTCTCAGCCTGCTGGAGGTCACGCTCAAAAGCAAACCCGAACCCGTTGGGTTCACCCTGACCCTTACCACCGGCAAGACCGCCGACCTGGTGCACTACAACCCCGGCGAGGACAGGTTCAAACTGTTCCAGCAGGTCTTCATTACCACCAGCGCAGGCAACTGGACGGTGGACGTGGGCAAGTTCGTGACCGCGCTGGGGGCGGAGGTCATCGAATCCAGCGCGAACGACAACTACTCGCGCTCGTTGCCTTTCGTGTACGCCATCCCCTTCTACCATGCAGGCATCCGTGCATCTACCGATCTGAGCTCAGGATGGGGATTGCAGGCGATGCTGGTCAACGGATGGGACGTCACGGAGGACAACAACGGCAAAAAGAGCTTCCACCTGGCAGTTAACTACGCCAACGAGCGGCTCAGCTTCGTCCAGAATGTGATTACCGGCGACGAGGCGATTGCTCCCGCCAGCGGCGCGCGCACCGTGTGGGACACCGTGCTGTTGTATACGCTGGGGGCGGATAAGGTCGGGCTGAACTTCGACTACGGGGAAGACAAATCGGTGAGTGCGAAGTGGCTGGGGTACGCGGTGTACTACCGGCGCAGCCTGCCCAGAGGGCGTGCGCTCGCTCTGCGCCACTCTTACCTTGACGATAAGGACGGATTCCGCACGGGCGTAGTGCAAAAGCTTAGTGAATTCACCATCACCTACGAGTACCCTCTCGGCTCATCTATCAGTCGCTTTGAGGTACGCTTCGACAACTCCAACCAGCCCCTCTTCCTGAACGATGCCGGAGCAGCCACCAAGAAGCGACAGGTGACCGTGATGTACTCGCAGGTTTACAGGTTTTAAGAACGTGCAACCATGCGAACGAGATAAGGAGGCTGGACAATGATCAAGGTAGAAGCCATCATCCGTCCACAAAAGCTGGACGAGGTGAAAGCCGCGCTGAACGAAATCGGCGTCGCGGGCATCACCGTCACCGAAGTTCATGGCTCGGGCAGGCAAAAGGGTTACACGCAAACCTATCGCGGTGCAGAGTACACTATCAACCTGTTGCAAAAGGTGAAAATCGAGGTGGTGGTGCCCGACGCGCTCGCGGAACAGGTGGTGGATGTGATGCAGGAAGCTGCCCGAACGGGCGAAATCGGTGACGGCAAAATCTTCCTGATACCCGTTGCCGACGCCATCCGCATTCGCACCGGTGAACGCGGTGATGCTGCAGTGAAATAGAGGAACCCTCTCACCTGGAGGGCGAGGCTCCTGCCGAGCCGTTAGCCCCCCTGTCGTCCCCCCGCAAGCAGGGGAGGTGTTAGCCCCCCTGTCGTCCCCCCGCAAGCATGGGGACATGACGCTCCTCCCCGCGTGCGGGGAGGTTGGGTGGGGCGAATCGGCTCACCCGGAGGTTCGCCCCCCAGGTCTGGCAACGCGGCACCCCCTCTGGAGGGCGAGGCTCTGTCCGAGCCGGTCGTTACACGCTCGAACCACCGCTTTACAGATACCCGTTCCTCAGGGTATTATTTTCATACGCTAACCATATAGAGGGGGTATCCAGATGCTCACGACAGAGCAAGTGGAACAGTATCATCGCGACGGCTACACGGTAGCGCGCGGTCTCTTCAGCAGGCGGGAAGCCGAGTTTTACATTGACCATTACATGCGCTTACGCGAGTCAGGCTCCTATCCGGGTGACTTTGAGGGAGTAGACCCCAGCAGCAACGACCCACTGAAACGCTATCCCCGCATGATACACATGCACCGCTGGGATGAGGTGAGCCTCCGGTGGATGATTGACCCGCGTCTCAATGCGTGCATGACTACCCTGTTGGGCAGAGAACCCTACGCGGTGCAGACCATGCTGTACTTCAAGCCTCCGGGCGCACGCGGACAGGCATTGCATCAAGACAACTTCTATCTGCGCGTGCAACCGGGTACGTGCATTGCGGCATGGATGGCGCTAGACCCTTGCGATGAGGAAAACGGCTGCCTGATGGTGGTGCCGGGCACTCAAGACCTGCCCATCTTATGCACCGTTCCCGCCGATACTACCCAGAGCTTCACCAACATCACCGTACCCGTTCCGAAAGACATGCCCATCGTGCCCGTCGTCATGGAGCCGGGGGATGTGCTGTTCTTTAACGGCTCGTTGATACACGGCAGCAACCCCAACCGCTCGCGTGACCGTTTCCGCCGCGCGCTGATCGGGCACTACGCGGTAGGCGACGCCGAGAAAATCGCGCGGTTTTACCACCCGGTGCTGCGTATGGACGGCACAGTCGTAGAGCTGGGCGTCAGCGAAGGAGGCGGCCCGTGCGGTGTATGGGTGGAAAGCGATGGCAAACCGGTCGTGGAGATGGTAGACCCTGAACGCCGAAGCGATGCGCCAGAGCACGAGTAAAGAGGTCTATTATAGCTGTATCCCCCTTCTCCCACGACGCCGGGAGAAGGGGGCAGAGGCATTGAGCGTTCCCCAAATTCAGCGCGGGAGAGGTAGATATCACTTCCGCCTATCGTAGACGTAGTGGTGTTGAAAATGTTCAAAACGCCGCTGCATCTCATCGGCAAGGAGGTCAGGCTTCAACACGGTACGGCTTTAGCAGTTCCGCAAGGTCGTGAGTGACCTCTGCCTCCACCAGAATACCGTCTGCGGTATATTCTGCAGTGTGCACGCGCCCCAGCTCGTAACACTGTGCCAGCAAGCTACTCTGCGTATAGGGTAAGCGTATCTTTACCGGTTGCAGCAGAGACCGCAGTGTGGTGAGGATGTGGTTCATCAGTTCAGGGATTCCTTCTGCTTTCAGCGCGGAGAGGTACACTGCATTGGGCGTCTCCGCCACCAGCTGTCGCAGGCGGTAGGTGTCCTTGACCAGGTCCGCTTTGTTGTACGCGGTAATGATGGGTTTGTTGTGTGCGCCCAGCTCCGCCAGCACGTTCATCACTGCCTGACGCTGAATCTCCAGCTGGGGGTGGCTGGCGTCCACCACGTGAATCAGAAAATCCGCCTCGGTCACTTCCTCCAGCGTGGCGCGAAACGCGGCTACCAGCGAGTGTGGCAGGTTGCGAATGAAACCAACAGTATCCGACAGCAACACGCCCCAGCCATCGGGCAGCACAATGCGCCGCACGGTGGGGTCCAGCGTAGCGAAGAGGTGCTCGTCGGTGTAGATATGCGCACCCGAGAGCGTGTTCAGCAAGGTGGATTTGCCCGCGCTCGTGTATCCCACCAGCGCGCCGAAGGGGAAAGGCAACCTGCGCCTGCCCTGTCGTTGTTGACTGCGCTGGCGAGCAACTTGCTCCAGTTCACGCTGCAGGTCAGCGATGCGCTCACGCACCTTACGCCGGTCCTGTTCCAGCTTGGTCTCGCCCGGTCCGCCGCGCACACCGATGTGTCCCGCCTGCTGTTCGAACTTGGTGTACACGCTCATCAGGCGAGGCAGCTCGTAGGTCAATCGCGCCAGCTCCACCTGCAATTTGCCCTCGCGGGTGTGGGCGCGTTGTGCGAAAATGCGCAGGATAAGCTCGGTGCGGTCTATCACGCGCGTTTGCAGGATGTCTTCGAGGTTGCGCTGCTGCAACGGCGTCAGGTCATCGTCCACAATGACCATATCGGCGGTGACCTCGCGCACCTGCGGAAAGAGCAGTTCCGCCTTACCCCTGCCGATAAAGGTAGCTGCATCGGGACGAGAGCGTCGTTGTCGGCTTTCGCCAACCACTTCCAGACCGGCGGTATCGCACAGGGCGCGTAACTCCTCCTCGACGTAGCTGTCCAGTTCCGGATCGGGGTTCACGTAGATGAGGAAGACGCGCTCGCGTTCCTGCACCGGATGTAGCCGCGTCGCGAGGTGCTGTGGTTCGCTCAGTTCAACCGACGGGCTGACATTTCGTTGTGGCATCGTTGCCGGTACCTCTTCGGTGGAGATTCAGAACGGCACAGCGTGCTGTTCCACCATTAGTATATCCTGCGGTCATGCAGAGTGCAAGCATTTTAGATGTCACGCGGGTCTTTGGGGAGACCTATGCGCCCAAAGTAGAAGGCAAATGCTTGTGCCATCTTCTCACGGTACGGCGGTAACAAGCGTACGCGCTCGCCACGTCGCCGCGAAAACTCCTCCAGAAAAGCCTTTGGGACAGGAGTGACCAGCCGAAAGTCGATGACACGCTGTCCGAACTCGTGCTTTTCTATTTCGCACGCTTCAATAAGGTGATATGCCAGAACACGCCCTTTGCGGATATTAGCCCGCTGCTCCTTTCGGACAGCAACCTCTAAAGCGTCTCGGTGGGGACATACGAGTAGCCTGTCCAGATCGGGCTTCGGGATGTCACAGCTGTGAGTTAACACGATGATATCGGCAAATACAATGGTCGTGTTCACGGCAGCAACAGGGTGCTCTCCTTGCAAAAGCTCAAGAAAAAGTGTAGTATCTGGCAACGCTGCAATCGGGCAATCGAAGAAAATATCACCTTGCTGGAGAGGTTCATCCGCACCCACAAGCCGATACCAGGGATACTCCTCCGGTTCCACCCGCCTACTCCGCATGAACGGATTTCAGAAATTGTTCATCCTCATCACCCAGCGGTGGAAATTCTAGGCGTCCGCCAATGGTGTAGGAGACTCGTATCTGCATTGTCTTGCCAGGCTTTAGCAATGGCGGATTATCCATCCATCCGTTGCTAACCCGGTCGGTAACTGGTGTTTGTTCGAAGATGGCAAGCTCCTCGGAGGCAGCGGTGCGCCTGATAGAAAAATCTCTCAAGGGGAGCTTTGTCACCGCGCTACTCCCTGAGGTAGCGGGTGGCACCATATAGGTAGCAGTGTGTGCCTCTGCCATCTACCTGACCTCCTCCAGAATCTCGCGCGTCTTGTCTGTGATACACGCTTCGAAAGCTTCGTACACCGAACCATGCGCTCTTTCCAATATGGAGTCTACCACAGGAAAGTCCCAGGCAAACTCTGGTGTCAGATATTCCAGATCGAGGAGAACAGCTATACCTGCTGAGGAGGGCAGATATGCCAACCCGGTGGTTGCGGTAAGTACGTCCTCACCCTCACAAAAGAAATCCTGCCTCAACAAAAACGCTCCCCTCTGCTTTCCGATATTCGGTGAGGTGGGATAAAGAGCGAACCACTCTGCCAGGTCAACTTGTGTGGCAGTAAACTCGAAGCGGTTGATATAACGCAATACAAGCGTAGAAGGTTGAACAGAAGGCAAAGCCTCATGCAGGCATTTCAACGACTCCAGAACATAGGGCTTGAAATCATGCCAGCCGGTATAGGGAGCCAGTTGATTCACAGTGAACGAGTTTGGTCCCAGATGCAGCAGCTTCTTGCCGTCCGCATGTTTATAACGCATAAGCACAGGAGGATGCAAAATGCGTGTTTCCTTCGCGCTGTGGTCTACTTGTAGCGCAAAGGTAGGTATCTCCTCAGTTTGCACGAATCCCATCTGCCTCACTGCTGCCATAAGCATACCATAGCAGGCAGTGTTCCAGTCATCAGGCGTTGCAAACCGCACCTCACAAAGAGCCTCTAAGATGCGGGGTTTATTGTATTTTCTCTCCACAACCACCAGTGCTCATCCCTTCACCCTTTAGTGTACCACTATTCTTAGTTGTGCAATATCATCCCGTATCAGAACCTTACTACGTACAGATTCACTACCGCTTCGGCGGTATACGTTTCCTCCTCGCTGCCGAACTGTTCGCGCACGTAGCGTAGCGTCTGTTCCATGAGTTCCCGATGCGCCTCGTCGGGAATGTCCCAGAGCTGGGAATAGGTACGCTTCTCCAGTTCCTGCAGAACCTCCCGGTGAGTGCGTCGCGCCTGCCAGCGCAGGGAGGGATGCTCGATAAGGGAGACCGCTCCGCCTATCTCTCGCACGTACTCCAACGCTTCATCCGCGCTCTGCGCCCCCAGCGTCGGACGCAACAGCCCACGCTCACCCGCCAGCTGCATGTAGTACTCTCGCGCCGGAAACCGCTTACCGCTTTCATAGAGCAGAAACAGCATACCTTCTTGCCGCAGCACGCGGCGGCACTCCTGAAGCACCTCGCGCCAGCCTGCAATTAGGTGCAGCACATGCGCCACCAGCACCGCCGAGATAGAGCGCGCGCGAACCGGCAGGTTCCTCAGGTCTGCTTGTGCCAGATACAGATTACTAGGGGGGCTCTTGCGCAGCAGCTGGCGCATCATCTTGCGCGACACGTCCAGGCCCAGTACGTTCACGCCACGCCGCGCTATCGGAAGCGCAAAGCGCCCCGTGCCTACCCCTGCGTCCACAAGCCAGTGACCGGGGGCGAGAGAGGCTGTGGAGTGAATCTGCTCCACCACCGCCTCCCGCACCGACTCCGGCAGGAATCGGGTTGCATCGTAATCCTCAGCGACGCGATCGAAGCTGAGATACTGGCTTAACGGCTCTGTTTCCATCGCTCCACGATACCGCGCACGTAGGCGTAGGATTGCGCTACTCGCTCCAGCTGCTGCTCCTCGGTCAGGTTCTCACCCTCGATGCCTTCCAGTTCCATCGTGAACGGTCCTCGGAAGCCATGTTCCAGCAACAGCCGGAAGATTTCAGGGAAATCCACGACGCCCTGCCCCAGCGTGGGAAAGTACCACGTGCGTGGCTTGCCGTTAGTATCTTTCAGATGCACGCTGAAGACGTGAGGCAGCACTTTTTGGATTTCGGTTACCGCGTCCGCGCCCTCGTTATAGTAGTAGATGTTGGCGGTATCGAAGTTAATGCCCACGTTCGGATGGGCGATGGCTTGCATGGTGCGTGAAGCGATGCTTCCGTTGGTGATGAGGTCGGGATGCGTTTCCATTGCCACCTTTAGCCCAAGTTGTCCGGCGATGTCGCCCAATCGGCGCATGCGACGGTACACATCCGAGAGAGGCAACTCGCCGGCGTGCACGCTGACGAAGGCGATTTGCGCTCCCATTCTCTGTACCGCTCTAGCAATAGGAACGAAGTCCTCTGCGCCCTCGTCGGAAGAGACATCGCAGGGGCATATTACGCTGGAGATACGCAGACCGTGAGGCTCCGTCTGCTTCAGCCACTCGTCGGCATCCTCTGGCTTGCCAATGCTGACCTCGACATAACGAATGCCGATGGCTTTCATGTGCTCAAACGCCCGTTGGCGGTATCTGCCGTAGCTGTATACGTTACAGGCGAGAATAATGTCGTCCATAGGGAAGTCTCCTGTTTTTGAGATCGAGGAAGAGATTCGCTTTGTGCGGAGGAGCTCCCTTTACACCCCGGTGATTTTGCGCAGGCGGCGCAGAGAGGCTCCGATCACGCCCGGCGAGCGCGAGGCGTCTCCCAATCGGCGCAACAGACGGGCGAACCAGCTGCGGCGGCTCAAGCCTGTGTTGGTGCTGGCGGCACGACGGTCCTGTTCCGAGAGGCGATAGTCAAAGCCACCGTGCAGTATCGCTAGCTGGAACCAGTACTCGAACAGGTGGATGTCTGCGACTTTGCCTTTTCGCAGTTGAGCAGGCAGGCGGCTCAGCAGGGCGCGAGGTAGGTTCCATTCACCGCGACGGTTGAGCAGGTCGGTACCGAAGAAGTCGCTCACCTTTTGCACCAGATACAGCATCCCCCTGTCCACCACCAGGTCTAGGGGCAGCGGGATGCCCACATCCCACTCTAGGTCAATGACCGTTACCTCGCCACCCTTTTCGTTCAACAGGCAGTTGCGCGGGGTGAGGTCGAGACTGTCGGGAGGGAGCCACTGGGTAGTCGGCGTGTACGGGGCGCGCCCCAATCTCTGCACACAAAACGCCCTGAACCGCTCGTTGTAATCGTGATAGCCTTCGGGAACAACCCGTGCCAGCAAGGTGGCATACCAGCGAAGCAGAGCGGAAGCAGCTTCGGCATAGCGCCGATGCCACAGGCTGTCAATGAACAGATGTTCGATGTTTTTCAGGTGCTGGTAGTAGGGTTCTCTGTAGTCACTGTGCAGGTGTATTGGCGCAGGGCGATTCAACCACTCGCCGCGCGTCGTCTCTACCGTAATACGGTCGTCCTCCTTCAGGAAGAACTTGGTCTGGCGGAAAGGGGGCGCGCACTGGCTTCGTATCTTTACCGCCAGGATGGACTCCCATTCCTTCGGCATCGGCTGGCGCGAGGCAATAACCAGAAAGGAGTTCATGAAGGCGGAAGGTGGCGCGTTCCTCGCTATCATGCGTAAGAACTCGCGCTCGTTGAACAGAGGACGCTGACGCAGCGAATAGTCTACTGTGGGCAGGTTCAGCAACGTCAACCAGTCAAAGCCGGGTTCGCTAAAGCTGTTCTCGGCGAGAATCACATCGGGCATCTTGTAATCGGGAAAAGGGTAGAACCAGAGTTGACAATGTAACCCCGCATCCTCCAGTTTGCTCTGCAGTAATCCCTTATCGAAGGTGCGGATGCCGTTGTAGTCGGGATAGCCGGAAACGCTTTCAAAGGGCACGCCGTAGTGGTCCTCGCGATAACCCGCCAGATATTTGTGCCCGATGGGGTTTTCGATGGCGATGACGAGCCTGCCATCGGGACGTAGCCAACGGCATAACAGGTTAATCAGATGGGAGGCGGCATCGGGACGTGCGATATATCTACCCGCGTATTCCAGCACGCCGATCAGCAAGATGGCATCGAACGGCTCGGGGGGATGATAGTCTTCGATATTGGCGGTCACCACTTCGAGGTGTGGGGCGTGTCGGCAGCGAAGGCGTAGCAGTTCGGCACGCTGAGGAGCCCCTTCTACCGCCACAACGCGACCGACAGCGGGCACACGACAGAGGTAGGAGGTAATCGCGCCGCAACCGGCTCCCACTTCCAGCACGTGCAGCCCATCTCTATCAGCAGGCAGCCAGCTGACAATGTTAGCGCGGGCAGGGGAGAGGTGGTACGAGAGCGGCCACCAGTTGTACTCCATCCAGGTGCGCTGTTCGTCGAAATCGTCGCGCTGGAAGATGGTGTGCAGAATCACCTCCGCGCCATCCGCGTACTGAAACGGCGCGCCGGCGGAAAGAGTGCCGGTGGATGTGTGTTCCTGCGGGGTCTGCGCCGCCGATTTCGTCATCCCTAACCTCTCCCGTGTTCACCGCAACTACTCGCCGGGTGGTTTCTCCCCTTGCACTGCAACCCTTTCTTGATGACGCACGAAAGGTGCTTTCGGTTCAACAGGCAAGGGTGTACATTTTTCGGGCATAATATCGTTCTCGAACCAGCAATTTGCTTCATCTTGAGAGAAAAAAATCGAAAAAACCTCAAAAACCTGTTGACATGTGCGAACGGTTGGTTTATAGTGAATATCAGCAAAGGTACGAGGGCATTTTGCGTCACGAGGTGCGGCACCTCGACGGTGATGCCCTTTACCTTGCGTCAAACCAAAATCGGGTAAAGCAAACCAGAACTGTCGGGAGGCAAGCAGGATGATTTCATCCCGCTATGACGACGGAAGCCTGCGCTTCCAGAACATGCAGGACGAGGAAGTCGTCGTCTACGCGAAGTGCGGTAGCCAGCAAGCGACAGAGCATCTGCTTGCGAAGTACCGCGGTATGGTGGAGAGCAAAGCACGTTCCTATTTCCTCATGGGAGCCGACCACGAAGACGTGGTGCAGGAGGGCATGATTGGGCTGTTCAAAGCCATCCGCGACTTCCGTGAGGACAAGCTGACCAAGTTCCGCCCCTTTGCCGAACTGTGCGTCACTCGGCAGATTATCACCGCCGTGAAAATGGCCACTCGCCAGAAACACGCCCCGCTCAATGCGTACATCTCCCTGAACCGCCCCCTGAACGATGATGATAACGACTCCACCTTACTGGAAATCATTCCCGATGAGAGCGTCGCTGACCCCGCCACTCTGGTGGTAGACCAGCGGCAGCCTCGCAACCTTCTGGAGATGCTAGACGGGCACCTGAGTAACCTGGAAGCGCGGGTGCTGGAATGCTACCTGGAAGGGATGTCCTATCGCGAGATGTCCAAGGCGCTGGGATGCCGACCCAAGTCCATCGATAACGCGCTGCAGCGCGTGAAGCGAAAGGTCAGCGCTTT
Source organism: uncultured bacterium (assembly GCA_938027655.1). Taxonomy (GTDB): domain Bacteria; phylum Armatimonadota; class HRBIN16; order HRBIN16; family HRBIN16; genus HRBIN16. The sequence goes on from CALJAP010000054.1 coordinate 31,104, forward strand.
GCTCAAGGAGGAAGAGGAGTGACGCACTGCCGTCGCGGGGTGCCCCGCGACGGCTTCTGTTATCTCTTCTGCGTCTGCATCAGCTTGCCAAGCACGCGGCGCATCGGGGAAGAAAGAGGCAACCTTTGCGCCTCCTTAGGAGATACCCAACGCAGTGTATCGCTCCCTTCGATGGGCTGTTCGCACAGATGACAGCGTATCGCGTGCAGTGTGACCGAGTAATGCATGACGGCGTGTCGAACGACCGCAACGGTCTCGAAACCGTCCACTTGCGCCCCTACCATGCTGGCTGCGCGTCGGGCGGCTTGCTCCAGCGTTTCACCCTCTTCCACGCGCACGCGCGGGAACTCCCATAGCCCGTGCCATAAACGCCCGTCCGTGCGCTTCCGCATTAACCACCGTTTATGGTGTTCTATCACCGCGCACACGTCCTGAACCTTTTCGCCGACCTGCTGCGGCGGGAGTACCGGCAGGCTCGCCTGAAGCCCCTGCTGAAAGGCAAGACACTGTTCGGCAAGAGGACACACCAGACAGCGAGGCTCGCGGGCAGTGCATACCAACGCGCCCAGGTCCATCAGCGCCTGATTGAACGCTCCAGGCGCGTGCTCGGGCAGGATTTGGCGACATGCCTCCTGTAGCTGTCTGCGGCTGGAGCTGAGCGTGATGTCTTTCTGGAAAGCCAGTAATCGGGCAAGAATGCGGTAGCCGTTAGAGTCGAGCGCAGGCTCGGGTTTGCCGCAGGCGATGCTAACCACCGCACCGGCGGTATATTCGCCAATCCCCGGAAGCTGTCGCAACGCCTCTACCCTGCAGGGAACACTCCCGTTGTGTCGCCTGCTTATCTGTTGCGCGGCGCGATGGAGATACCGGGCGCGGTTGTAGTAGCCCAATCCCTCCCAGTAACGCAGCACCTCCTCCTCGCTGGCTTCGGCAAGGTCGCATACGGTGGGAAACCGCTGAAGGAATCTCTCTAGATACGGCAACACCGTCTCCACCTGCGTCTGCTGTAGCATGGTCGCAGCGACAAGCAGGTAGTAGGGGTCGGGGTTCTCTTGCCAGGGCATGGGGCGCGCGTTCGCCTGATACCATTCCAGCAGCAGCTGCGGGATGGCGTGAAGCTGTTCTGGAGTCCACATCTACCGATTAACCCCCGAAGATACTGCGCAGGTTCAATCCACCGTCTCCGCTAATCACAAAACCGGGGAAATAGCGACGCAGGTCGTATTTATCCAGCACCTGCTGGAGCTCGTAGTTCGCCTGCAGAATCTGTGTGTCCACATCGGTGGAGGCGGTGCCCTGCATCTGCGACAGCGCTTGCAGCGCGGCGTTGGGGTCGGTCTGTGCTTGCTGCAAGGCGAGATACACCTTTGTCATGTACGCGATGGTGGACGCCAGCATCTTGCGATAAGACTCGTGCAGGGGCTGGCAAGCAGGTGGTGGCTGCTTCGTCTCGAAGAACTGGCCCAGCTGCGCCCACTTCTGCGAGTAGTCCTGCGGAGCCTGCTGCACCGCGCTCATACGCCGCTGCATTTCCTCCTCCTCGATGGTCGCCCGCATCGCTACCGCATTGACGAAAGCGTTGAATGCCGGAGTCAAGTCGCGCTGCATCGCCTGACGCTGTGTTTCTACCTTCTGTAAATGCCGCAGGTAGTCGATAATATCGTCAGGCGGACGCTTTGGCGTCTCCTGCGGCGGCGGTTGTGCCTCACCCTCTGCTCGCAGCAGGTTTGTATCAGGAAGCTGCGGAGCAGGCGCCAGCAGAACGTTCCCCCCAGGCGGCGCGCTCGCCTCCCGGTGGGTAATCGGGAAGAGGTGTCGCCCCAGCAAGATACCCGCCAGCAGAATCACCAGCACTCCTGCCCCAATCAGAGCCACTTTCTGATTCATCACGCTTCACCGTCCTTCCGCCTAGGCAGACGCTACGAATCTGTCAAAAGTTCCACCCCTCTTAGTATAGCACCACCCCACGCCGAATGCAACGGCTGCATGTGAAGGGAGTAGCAGGAGGAGCACACGGATAGACACGGATGAGACGGATTGGCACGGATAACCCAACCGTGTTCATCTGTGTGCCGTTTTCCCAAAGGACACGGATAGACACGGATGTAACGGATTAGCGCGGATAATCCGACCGTGTTCCCCTGTGCGCTATTTCCGCCTGTTCCGCGACGGTGACGCGGGTTGTCAGCCACACACCGGTCAACACCATCACCGAGCCGATAACGGTGTACATGCCAAGCGGCTCCCTCAACCATAGCACGCCCATTAACGCACCGAACACCGGCTGCACAAAAATAAACACGCCCATATTGCCCACATGGTGTCGCTCCATCAGCACAAACCATATCGCGTAGCAGAACGCGCTGTTCACCACACCCAGATAGAGCACCGCACCCAGCGCAGACGGAGACGGAGCGACGGGCAAACCTGTCCAGAACAGATACGCCGGTATCGCCAGCGCAATTGTCGCGCCTACGCTCTCCCAGAACAATACCACGATACCGCTGTGTCGGCGGGTCAATCCGCGTGAGAGCACCGTGCCTGTGCCTTCCACCAGCACCGACGCCGCTACCAGCAGGTTGCCTATCAACGTGCCTCTATCGTTTAGCGGGGGCATCAGCCCGCGATTGATGAGCAGGTATGCACCTCCAAACCCCAGCACCATTCCCCACACCGCCTGCCTTGTCATCCCCTCGCGCAGCAACAAGGCAGACATCACCGCCATCACCAGCGGTTCCCCCGCCAGCAAGAGGGTGGCGTCCACCGCGGTGGTGAACTTGAGCCCAACAAACACCAGAATATGCACCAGCCCGAGAGCCAGCGCACCCAGTGCCAGCGCACGAAGCAGGTCAGAGCGAGGCAGGCTCAGCGGTACCCGCAGCACAACTCGGGCAAATAGGGGCAACAGGAGCATGGCAATCGCCCACCGCGCCCACGCCAGCGTTACCGACGGAACTCCGCCGTTGATGGCGAACTTTGCCATCGGATATGCCGCCGCCCACAGCATATTGATGAAGAACAACAGCGCAGCGTCAAGCACGGCTCGGCTCCACAAAAGGCAACGGGACGACCTGCGCTGCTATCGGGGACGGTTCGTGCTGAACGACAACCGTTGTGCCGGGCGCAGTGTATTCGTTGCGCAGATAGCCCAGCGCGATGACTGCATCTAGCGAGAGAGAACGCACCACGCTGGTTACCCAACCCGCATCTTGACGGTCACCTGCACTGATAGTCACACCGTATGGCGGTAACACCTCTGCCGATAGGCGCAGCCCTGTGAGCGAGCGGTTCGTGTGCCCACGTGAAAAAATCCGGTGTATCACCTCTTGCCCGGCGTAACAGCCTTTGGTGAAGCTGATAGCACGTTCGCCCAGCCCCGCCTCCAGCGGGATGGTGCTTTCATCCATGTCCACTCCGAACAGCGGAATACCCGCCTCCACCCGACGCACGTTGAACGCCTCAACGCCTGCCGGCTGCACACCTGCGTCCAGCAACGCCTGCCGGAGGTCGGATGCGCTTTCTGCAGGAGCCAGAAGGTCGTAACCCTGTTCGCCACATCGGTCGGTGCGCACCACGTGCAGCGGACGACCCCGCCACGTCACCTCCCTACTATGCCAAAGAGGGGATGCTTCTGCTACTCCAAACGGTTCCAGCCGAGAGGCGGAGAGCGGTCCAGCAACGTGCCATAAAACAGAGCTTTCGGTCACGTCCTCTATCTCCACCTCTTCCATGATGACGAACTGCTCCAGCCGCTCCTGCACGGTACGGCGTGTGTGAGGTGGAGTGAGCGCAAAGACGGCATCGCCCGTGGAGAACAGCACCATGTCCGAAAGCACCTGTCCAGTAGGTTTCAACAGGCAGGCGTACGCACCACGACCGGGTTGCTGCAACGGCAGAATATCCTGGCTGAGTTGCCCCTGCAGGTAGGCAATTCGGTCGCCACCGGTGATACGGAGCTTGCCGAGCGTGCTCATGTCGAACACCACCGCGCTCCTGCGCAAGGCGGCGTACTCCGCGCGGGCGTCACCATACGAAGCGGGCGTGTTACCGCCGAACCAATCGGACAGGGAGGCTGGTTTTTGCACCGAACGGCTCCTCAAGAAAATTGCCCCGTTGAGGCGGGGCAACGTCAGTGTCTATCCCTGAATCGGACGGTCAACCAATGGTGCCGGAGGGGGGACTCGAACCCCCACGCCTGTGCGGCACCCGCTTTTGAGGCGGGCGCGTCTACCATTCCGCCACTCCGGCAGGATAACACCAAATAGAGTATAAACCAGCGAAGGCGAAAATGTCAAGGGAAAGCACAGGCTCCGAATTTCACGCTCCTCTTCCCCTGATATGCCCGGGCTTGTTCATTGCATCCTTTCTTCCATTCTTAGTGCAACGATACCCAACCTGGGTATTCGAACAGGCTTGCCCAGTGAGACAGCCTGCCCGCTCACGGCGTCAATAAAGCGTTGTGCTTTCACCGGCAAACGTGCGCCGCTGATGCGGACTTCGGCTTCACGCATCGGGTCAAAGTTGAGAAGGAAAATGGCGAGTCTGCCCCTGTACTCCCACGCAATCGGCAAAACGGTCTCCGGCGCAGCGACTGCCTCGTCAGGCAATTCCACTCTCCTCCCCTCCAGAAACCAGTCCTCAAACTGGGCGATGATACCACTGGCACGGGCAAGGGCATTGTTAAACCTTCCGTCGAAGCCGCGATACGACCAGAAGTGAATGCCACGATAGCCAGCAGCAATGTGCTGAACCATCTGCAATGCGGTCAAGTCAGGGTAGTGGTAGTTATAAACCTCACTGACACGAGTGTAACCCACAGAGAGCATCGCCCAAAGCGGGGTACCAATTTCGCCGACCATCTCCACCGAACGAACAGACTCTTGATGCAAAGTCGTTCGGCTGGTCATCGGGGAGTTGCAGTAGCGGAAGAACATTCCACCACGAATGTAAGGCAGAACTTTCCGCCAGGGTAAACGCCCCTCGATGATGACATTACTGTGGACAGGTGGACCTCCATTAATGTAAAGCCCGGTGCCGGGGCGCTCCTTTTCTATTCGCTCCGCCCACTTCTTCACCATGCGCTCCGTCTGGCTCAAAGCAAACTCAACCCACTTCTCACGCAAAGTAGCATCGTGGCGAATCACTTCAAAGTCCAGTTTCCGCTCCGGCTCAACCTGCGCAAACTGACGAAATGCCCTCAGACAACGATGACAAAAGCACACATGCCAAACATGCGGACCTTCCAAATCCCAGTTCCAGCCAATCGGTGAACCCTTGTCGTTGATAATGATGTTGCGAAAGGCTTCCTCAAAGGCTTCGCTATCTTCAGCCAGCAAAACCTCAGGGCAAACCATCCCAAGTTGCAAATCGGCAGGCTTGCCCTCTGCGTCGATGGCGGCGTCTTCTGGGTGCTTCTTCAAATATTCGGGCACCCACCAGAACCACCAGAAACTTCGCATCGTTGCAATTCCATACTCTTTCGCCAATGCATCAAAGCGAGCATCTTGCACGCCTTCTTGCAATCCTGTAACGCCCAGCTTTTGATAGTGCGCCAGCATCTCTTTCCAACCCGATTCAGGCAAGGCAGGTCCGTGAAGCCAGATAAAGATGGGGATTCGCCTGGGCTGACGCCCGATTTCCGGTGGCAGGACGACGAGCGGGATTTTCCTAGTCGGCTCCACTTCATCGCTTCGACGAACGGTCGTGTAAAGAAAACTCTTGTGTGGCAACTTCATCCCCTTCGGGGCTTGCGCCTTGAACCACAGGAGCAAAGGCTGCATCCAAAGGTCTACCTTGTCAATCGTCGTATGCGCAGGTGGCGTTTTCACCTCAATGCTGACCCTGCGATAACGCTGACCATCTCGAACTGTCCAATCCCGCTTAATGTCGCCAATCTCCGGGCAGTTGCCATGCTCCCTTTTGGTAGGTGGGTCTAAAACTTCCATCCATTCGGGTATCTCAATCACTGCCTCATAACCTTGTTGCCTGCCTTTTGCGTCGCTGACGAGAAGCCAAAAGTAAGCCAGTTGACCATCGGAGATGTAAAAAGTGTTTCCGTAAACTTCCACAGGCCAGAGGGCACTGGTTAAACTACCACGACCGGGATGGTAAAATGGGATGACCGTCTCTACCGTTGGTTGCTTGGGAACTTGCAATTTGACGGTACAGCGGTAAGGTGCTGCAGGTAAGTGCGCGGGAATCTCGTAGAGCAAACTACCTGTGTGTGTGACTGGCAGCCTCACCGATTGTCCCGCCAGCGAAATCGTCACCTCAGTGCCTGCCGGCATTGGGACGTGGGGAGTGAGCGCAACCGTCAGCTGCGTTTTCGCATCCCTCGTCTCAATCAACCCTATCCCTTCTAACCGAACAGGCGCCAATCCAAAGACAATTCGCCCAAAGCGGTCTGGTTCATGGAAGCCACCTCTCACTGGAGCCCAACTCGTTGTCTCACTGTGGGCGCGCTCTTCACGGTTGAAGTTGATTCCGAAGCAATCGCCCCTTTTCGGCGACTTTGCGCCGATTGTCGCGAAAGGAATCGCCATCTCAACCGTCCAGCCCTTCTCTCCCCTGTGCGCGGAACTTCGCCAGCGACTATGGTAGCCGTAATCATCCCAACCTACCCCTAACGGATTGACAACAGCGTGGAAGTAGTAAGACGGCTGCCCCGAGACATCAGGTTGGATGAAGACCTCCACGCAGTCATCCTGCCAGACCGGTGCTGATGGGTCTTTGTGGGCGATGCGAAGTAAGTCCATTCTATCTTCACGGCAGTCGAAGGCGATGTAGAGGTTCTCGTTATCGTAGGCAACTTGTGCCGTCGTCCATTGCGTAGGGGGCTTGTCCGTGCCAAGCCGATGGCCAAGCGTCACCTTTTGCGCCCTTTTCCAAATGTTATCGTCCAACTGTCCATCTATTTTCGGCGCCATCCCTTTTGGCACTTCGACGGCATAGATGAACGGGAGCAACCCAGGTTGTGGTGTGGGCGCGGTCATCATTCTACTGCCCTCACCTGCATCTGCTTCGACACCGAACACACCCAGACACGAAGCAATTGAGAGGCACGCTGCTGGCAATCGCCCTGTGCTCGCGCTTTCCACACCACGCCCCCCCAAGCTGCACACAGATACAGCAAGTAGCAAAAGGGAGTTCATCCATCCCCTCACCACAAGGTGTGTCCTTCCCATGTTAAGCCCCCTCAGCATTCAGACTCATTCACGCGGTCAACCGCGCCTATCTGCTTCATTGGAACGCCCTGCTGCCGTAGAACGACCAACCTTCGCTACAGGCATTTTTGACGTTGCACCGTTGCCCCAAGCTTATGGCGGGTTCTGGTCAATGGGAACGACAAAGATTTCCCTTGCAGCGCGACCGCCTTTTGGTCCTTTTCCGCTTTGAAGAAAGCGCAAAATGTACTCACCTGCGGAAGGGAAAGTGGCCACCAATTTGACCAGTTCACCATCCATGCTACCACCGATTTCATGGAGCAACGTTTCTTTACCATCAGCCCGTGAAAGGACGAACACGCCGGGACGCCCCCATATTCCTACCATCGCATAAATGATGTGCTCTTTTCCCGCCTGTTCAGGCTTTATTAGCAACTTCCACTCAACGCCTCTTTCTGGGTCATCAACCGCCTCGCTTTGCCCGAACTCAAAAACCCACTCCTGTGACAACCCTTTGGGGTTCCAGTAACTTGGGATGCTGACGCCATATGCACGGATGCCTTGCCCCGTAACGGCATAATCAGCGCACTCTCCCACAAGTCTTCGCAGCGTATCTTGCTTTCTTGCTTCCTCCTCCTGCCTTTGTCGCCACAGTTTGAGCAAACCAATCGCCACCTTCGCTTCCCGTTCCCGGTAACGCTGGCGCAGAGTTCGCACAAGCTTTTCGTCATCGGAAACAAGCACCACCTCCGCTACATCCAATCGCTCCAGTTTAAGAATCGTTTTTGCACTGGATGGAGACAAAGGCAACCTCTCAAATCCTCGCTCAGTTACCCTCCACGCAAAGCGAGGCGTCAGCCACGGCAACCTCGGTATTTCAACAGACACCGATTTCGTTCGTACCCGAAATGCCTTTGCCTCTTGCGTGTAGTCTTCGTTGATGATGACCAAAAGCAAAGCCTTTTCGCCTGCAACTAGAGTTGAGACCAACACTTTATCGTCTCCTGTCTTTGCAATATCGGTCGGATGGGAAAGCGCAAGCAAAGGGGCGATATGTTCCTGCTCACGGTAAGTGCGCCCGATGGCGTGCCAAACATCAGGGAATTCGCCGCTTCCACGGTGAAGATAGGTCGCCGTCTTTTCCGTGTGATGCCCGTAGCCGAACAATCCCCTTGCGCCCGCTGCGATAGCGTAAAGCATCATCAATCGCTCCTCGCCTGCAAAAGGCGGGCGGGGGAAACGCATCTCTGCTCTTCGCCGCTCATCGTAAGGCTCTTCATAGCAGCTTTGGAAAGTGAAAGTCACAGGACGCGGTCCAGCGGCATATCGCACTGTCTTCACCACTTCGTAAACCATCTTTGCATCTTCACCAAGGCTCAGGGGATAGCAATCCGAATTGGCGAAATCGGCAACAGGAGCGTAGATGTAGAAGTTCGCGGGCTTGAAAGTTAGGTCAATCGTTAAAATCGTCATCGTCTGCGGGTCGGCCTCTCGATACATTTGGCAACGTCGCTCCATCTCCATTGCGAGGTAGCCGACGCGCTGCTCCATTGGCAACTGTTTTGCCTCAGAGTAATCGCCGACATCGGGTTCATCATAAGGGCAGTACGCGAACACACCGGGATGACCGACCATGTAATCATCGGGCGGTCTGTCGCCCAAAATCATTACGGCTCGCATCGCCAACAAAGCGTGAATGTCAAGGTCTTCTTTTCTGTGCCGACTGAAGTTATTGTGTCCGTTACAGCCATTGCGGGCGTAATCTTCATAAGTTCCGTATCCGTAAGAGCCAAGCGGAACCCAACCGTCGTAGGTTCGCACGCAGCAGGCTGCCGCTGCCTTATCCGAAACATCCACCCGGTAGATATGATATGAGCCGTAGCGAAGGGGCTGAGGAAGGCGCAGAATAATCGGCGAGATACCCATCTCAAAAGTCGGGTCTAAAAATCGGCACAGTTTGGTCACATCTTTGCCGTCCAGCCAAACCTGAACCGTTTTGCGGGGCTTTCGGTCGAGGGATACAACCACGAGAAAAACCTCGTCCATTCTGGCGTTGAACCCAACCGTTTCTATTCGGACAGGGCAGGGCGTTGGAGAAATGTGCGCTGTCACCCACGACCCATCGTCAAATTCAATCCGCAAGGTCTGTTCTTCCGTAATAGGTTCACGAGTTCGCACCAAAACCTCACCTACAGCGCCGACGGGCAAGGGTCTTGGGAGCAACCGCCACCAAACGACTTTGCCTTCCCCCCGCAACTTCTCCAAAGACTGACCGTTGAGATAAAACGCTGTCGGAGCAATGGGGCGACGGCTTTCGTTTTTGACATAGGCGCAGAGATAGCCTGCCGCTTTGTATCCCTTCGTGAAAAAATCTTGAAGATTAGGCGCTCCCTCCGACCACCGATAAGGCGTTCCCCGATCGGGCATCCAGTAGGCAACATCAACCTTCGCTTGTGCCGATGAGATATTGGCGGTTGCCATTAGCAAAACCGAGGCGAAGCACAGGCACCAAATTGGTTTCACTCCGACGCCACCTCCATGTTTAATTTGCAGGAGTGACGCAGTTGATGTAAACTCACCTTTGCGCATACCATCCTAATATAACCCTGTTTAGCTAGTCAAGAGGAGCGAACTAATTTCTTGCTCAGCACCGCATCGCGCGAGGTGAACCGCCCCACCTGCGGGTCATAATAGCATACCCCGACGCGCAGCAAGCCCGTATCGCCGTTGTCATGGTAGGAGCCTCATGCGCCACCGTATTCCCGAACGCCTCGGTTGTCAACGTGCCGGTCACCGCTTGACCCATATCCACCGTCGCGCGGGTGGTGCTTGAACCAGAACGCCATTGGAGTTCTTGCGGCTATTATACACCTGTAGTTTGTGCCGATACAAGATGGCTACGCGACGGCTGGCAAGCAATCACTAGTTTTTTAGCCAGAATTGCCCTGCTGCAGGGTAAACACAGACACAGGGGAATCGCCCAGAGGGACGGCGAATGATTGTGAAGGAAGGAGGAGATGAGGAGATGGACGTCGTGGGCATCATTCCGGCGCGGCTGGCGGCGGTTCGTCTGCCGAATAAACCTTTGCTAGACATCGCGGGCAAACCGATGATATGGTGGGTTTGGCACAACGCAAAACAGGCGAAAACGCTGCGCGAGGTGATGGTCGCCACGCCCGACGAAGAGATTGCCGAAGTGGTGCGCGCTTTCGGCGGTATCGCGGTGATGACCTCGCCCAGGCACCGCTCCGGTACCGAGCGACTGGCAGAGGCAGCGCAACACCTCTCCGCGGAGGTCATCGTGAACATTCAGGGTGACGAGCCGTTGATGCCACCGGAGAACGTCGACGCGGTCGCGCGTCCACTCATCGAAGACCCTGCTCTGCCGATGAGCAGTCTGATGTGCCCCGCTACCGAGGAGGAAAAGGACAAGCCGACGGTGGTGAAAGTGGTGGTAGACCGCATGGGCAACGCGCTGTACTTCTCACGCTCGCGCATCCCCTATCCACGCGACCCCTCTGCTCCCGCCATCGTCTACAAACATCTGGGTATCTACGCCTACCGGCGCGACTTTCTGCTCCAGTACGCGGCGATGGAACCGACCCCGCTGGAGCAGATGGAGATGCTGGAGCAACTGCGCGTGCTGGAGAACGGCTACCGTATCCGCATGGTGCGCGTAGAGCAGACCTCTATCGGCGTCGATACGGAGGAGGACCTGAACCGGGTGCGTGCGATTATCGCACAGCGTCAGGAGGGGTAGAGCATGTTGCCGGTGCTGGTGACCGCCGAAGAGATGCGCCAGATGGACCATCGAACCATCGAGGAGATGGGCATCCCCGGCTTATTGCTGATGGAGAACGCAGGCTTGCAGGTAGTAAGTCAGGCAGAGAAAAGGTTCGGCAACTGGCGGGGCAAGCGTGTGCTGGTGTTGTGCGGCGGAGGCAACAACGGCGGCGACGGGATGGTGGTGGCGCGTCACGCAGCGCAACGCGGCGCAGGGGTGCTGGTGGTGCTGGTTGCCGACCCTGCCAAAGTGGCAGGCGACGCTCTGACCAACCTGCGCATTGTGCAAAAACTGGAACTGCCACTACAGGTGCTGCGCTCCATCGACGAACTGCGCAACCTCTGGGCAGGCGGATGGGACATCGTGGTGGACGCCCTGCTGGGCATCGGCGTCACTGGCGAGGTGCGCGGGCTCGTCGGCGAGGTGATACGCTTCTTTGAAGGATGCGCTGCGCCGGTGGTGGCAGTGGACGTGCCCTCCGGGATCGACGCTGATACCGGTGCAGTATGCGGTTGCGCTATGCGTGCGACGCTCACCGTCACCTTCGGCGCGATGAAAGTGGGGTTGGCGGTCTACCCGGGCGCGGAGTATGCAGGAGAGGTCGTGGTGGCCGACATCGGCATCCCTGCTGCGGTAGTGGAACAGGCAAATATCCCTCGCCGTCTGATAACGCGGGAACAGGTGCGCGAATGGTTGCCTGCTCGCCCGTCGGACGCGCACAAAGGGCATTTCGGGCATGTGCTGGTGGTGGGCGGTTCGGTGGGGTTGGCGGGCGCGCCGATGATGGCAGCAGAAGCCGCATTGCGCGTGGGCGCTGGGTTGTGCTCTGTCGCGCTACCGAAGAGCATCTACGCAGCCGCTGCAAGCACTCTGCGCGAGGCGATGGTGCATCCTCTACCCGACGCGCCCGAGGGGTGCCTGAGCGTAGAATCCATCGACGCGATGACGCCGTTGCTGCAGAGGGCGAACGTACTCGCCATCGGACCGGGCTGGAGCACCCACCCGCCTGCCCGCGAGGCGTTGCGAAAACTACTGGCTGTCGCGCGCGTTCCCTGCGTTATCGACGCCGACGCGCTTAACTGCATCGCGCAGGAGCCGGACATCCTGCCTGCCGAACATCCGCCACTGGTGCTCACCCCCCACCCGGGCGAGATGGCGAGGCTGATGAACACCGACACGGCGACGGTGCAGACGGATCGGCTGCAGATGGCGCGACAGGCGGCGCAGCGTTTCGGGGCAGTTGTGGCGTTGAAGGGAGCGCGCACCGTTGTCGCCACGCCCGAAGGCAGAATCTGGGTGAACCCTACCGGCAACGCGGGCATGGCAACGGGCGGTAGCGGCGATGTGTTAACCGGCGCGATAGCAGGACTGATAGCACAGGGGCTGGACGTGCAGCAGGGCGCAGCAGCAGGCGTATATATCCATGGGTTGGCAGGCGACCTCGCCGCGCAGGAGTTGGGAATGGCAGGATTCATTGCGGGAGACATCATTCGACTCCTGCCGCAGGCGATGAGGTGTATCCAGACACTGGAGGGCGAGGCTCCTGCCGAGCCGTTGAAGACAGGAGGATAAGAGTATGTTGCGTATCGCGTGGGTGACGTGTCTGGTGGTTATCACATCGATGACGTGGGCGCTGCCTGACAAGGTAACGGTGAACGTGCCCAGCGAGGGCAAATATCTGGTGTGGCTGGAATCGGCAAACGGGCAGACGGTGTTCCTGCCGCCGAACGAAAGCGTAGGCGGTAAGGTGGAGCTGGACATCGCCTCGCTCAAGAAGCGGTTTGCCGATACTGCCGACAAGACTCTGGAAGGCGCGCGGGTGGGCGTGTACGACGTCAAATACGGCAACCTTGCCCTGATGACCCTGAAGCCCAACGATACCAGCCTCACCGTCACGCCCGACCAGTTCCAGTATGCTATGCGTGTGCAGGTGCGCCTGCAGACGCCAGAGGATAAGCCCATCGCTGCGGCGTTCGTGATGCTCACCGACGCGAACAACACCATTCACACCGCCCTGCTGGAGCCGTCGCAGGGGGGCATCGTCTCGCTGGAGCGCGTGAAGCTGGGCAAGGTAAGCGTGCTGGTCAATTACGGCAACAACCTCACCGCGTCGCAGGAGGCGGAGATTCAGGCGGAGCGTGCCGACCCGGTGGTCACCCTGACGATGGTCATCTCCAGCGGTGCGCCTGTGCTGGAGGTTGCGCCCACAGCACCCCAACCCGTTTCACAGACCCAGCCCACGGCGCCGTCCCGTGCGCCTGCGCCTCGCGCTTTCCCCGTATGGAACACCCTTTTCGGACTGCTGGTGCTGGTAGGATTGATTTACAGCGGCTACCGCATCTGGAAGCGCAAGCAGCTCACCCTGCCCGATGCGCTCAAGAAGCTGGGCATCGACGTAGCGCAGCAACCGCCTGCCCCGCCGCCGGTACAACCTTCCCAGAAGCCGGCGGTACAGGTCCCCGAAGGGCACTGCCCCTTCTGCGGTCAGCCCATAGACCCTGTCACGGGCGCGTGTGCCTGCTCGGTAACATCCGCCGCGCCAAGCGCGACGCCAACAGCCGCAGCCTCCACTGCTATCGCCACTGCTCCCCGCCTGGTGGGGGCGCGCGGAGCGTACGGAGGCAGTATCTTTGAGGTAACCGGCGCGGAGGCGAGCATCGGGCGCGAGGTGGGCAACACCATCCAGCTCGACCGCGATAACACCGTCAGCCGCCGACATGCCCGTTTGCTGAAGCAGGGCGACAGCTGGGTGATTCGTGACGAAGGCTCCTCGAACGGCACCTGGGTCAACGGTGTGCGCATTACCGAGCAACCCCTGCGCCCGGGCGACGAGATACAGATTGGCGCAACCTTCTTCCGATGGGAAGTGTAAGCGATGTTTGGCAGGCTGCTGCTGGGTCTGGTGCTGGGTGGTGCAGGAGGAGCGGTAGCTTTCCTGATACAGGAGCCGCTGATAGACCACCAGAAGGCACTTTTTGACCCCGCAGTCGCCGTTGAACAGACCGTCTGGTTGTCCATCATTCTGGGCGCGTGCTACGGCTTCTCACTGGGCATGGTGGATAGCCTCACCCGGGGGGTGCCCGGACAGGCGCTGCGCAAAGGGGCTATCGCGGTGCTTATTGGGCTACCCGGCGCCACGATTGCGCTCTTCATGGGCAACATCGCGTATGGAACGCTAAGCAACCTGTTGGGCAACCCGGCGGGAACCGGTGCGCCTCCCACGCCGCTGGGCTTTGTCACCGACATCGTTCCACGCACGATAGGCTGGACGCTTCTCGGTTTAGGTATCGGCGCTGCAGCCGGTGCGGTTACCGGCTCCACTAAACGCTGGTGGCACAGTGTGATTGGCGGGGCGATTGGCGGTGCATTAGGCGGCATTGCCTTCCAGATTTTCACCCTCATCTTTGCGCCGCTGTATCTCGCCATGTCTGGCGGCGAGCGGGTGGAGGTCGGCGCGCCGGGCAGGGCGGTCGGCTTCCCCGTGCTGGGCGCGAGCATCGGCTTCTTCATCGCGCTGGTGCAGGAGGCGTTGAAGGCGGCATGGGTGCGCGTCATCGTGGGGCGCAATGAGGGCAAGGAGTACCCGGTGGATAAACCGGTGTGCATCATCGGACGCGACGAGTACGCCGATATTCCCCTCTTCGGCGACACGCACATCGCCCCACAGCACGCCCGCATCATCAGGCAGCAGAACCGCCACCTGCTGGAAGACCTCGGCGCGCCTGCCGGCACTCTGTTGAACGGGCAACCCGTGCAGCAGGCGTGGCTAAAAGACGGTGACCTTATCCAGATTGGCTCGATGCGCCTGCAGTTCTTCGAGAGGGCCACCCGCTCGGTAGTGCGCGAGGCGATGGAGCGGATAGAGCAACTTTCTTCACGCCCTCCCCTGCCAGATTACTTGTGCCCCTATTGTGGCGAGCGCAAAGACCCGGTGACGGGGCAGTGTGCGTGCAGTGTGTTGCCCGGCACGCCTGCGCCAGCGGCAGTTGCATCGGGGGCGTCACCTGCCGCTCCGCCGTCATCCGCCGGAGGTGCAGCGCAGCCTGCGGTCGGAACGGTTCCTACCCGACTGGTCATTCTGGGCGGAGTAAAAGCAGGCGCGATTTTCCCCTTGCAGGGTGACGTGTTGACCATCGGCAGAGAGCCCGGGCGCGACCTACAGATCGATTTTGACCCCACCGTGAGCCGGCGCCATGCGCGACTGGAGAGGCAGGGCGGTCAGTGGGTACTGATAGACGAAGGCTCGCGCAACGGCAGCTTCGTGAACGGTCAACCCGTACAGCAGAGGGTGATTCAGGCGGGCGATGTGCTGCGCTTTGGCAACACGGAGATACGGGTAGAGTAGGGTACAATCTGGATGCCTTGCGTCAACTGAGAGAAAAATGAGGGGCAACAATGGCAAAGACAGAGGTCATCTCCGACCTGCAGCGTATCGTGGGCGAGAACGCGGTACTGCACGACCTGTTTGACCTGCTGGTCTACGACTGCGACGCCTACACGATGGAGAAGGCGCCCCCGCAGGCGGTGGTCTTCCCCACCGAAACCGCGCAGGTGCAACAGGTGGTGCAGCTGTGCAACCGGTTGGGCGTTCCCTTTGTGCCGCGCGGGGCAGGAACGGGGCTATCGGGCGGCGCGCTGGCGGTGAAAGGCGGGGTGATCCTGTGCACCAGCCGGATGACGCGCATTCTGGAAGTAGACATCCCCAACCGACGCATCACCGCCCAGGCAGGCGCAATCAACATAGACCTCACCCGGGCAGTGAAAGCAGAGGGCTACCACTACGCGCCCGACCCATCCAGTCAAGGCGTCAGCACCATCGGCGGCAATGTGGCGGAGAACGCCGGAGGTCCGCACACGTTGAAGTACGGGGTAACCGTTAACCACATCACGGGACTAGAGGTGGTTCTTCCCGACGGCGAGGTGGCCTGGTTCGGCGGCAAGTGCGAGGAACCGCTGGGATACGACCTGGTGGGCGTGTTCACCGGCAGTGAGGGCACACTGGGCATACTCACCACCGTCATCGCCAAACTCACCCCCCTGCCCCAGAGCTGGCGCACCCTGCTGGCGGTCTATCCGCAATTGGAAGACGCCTGTCAGACGGTTTCCGACATCATCGCGGCAGGTATTGTGCCCGCAGCAATGGAGATGATCGACCGCACGACCCTGCAGGCGGTCGAGGCGGCGTTCCGCTTTGGCTTCCCGCAGGATGCGGACGCGGTGCTGGTGATTGAGTTAGACGGGCTGGAGGCGGGGCTGGACAGGCAGCTACAGCGCGTGGTGGACATCTGCAACGCAAACCACGCCGAGGAGATTCGCCTTGCCCGCGACGAGGACGAGCGCACCCGCCTCTGGACGGCACGAAAGAAGGCGGTGGGGTCGCTGGGAAGATTGGCGCCCAGCACCGTCACGCAGGATGCCGTGGTTCCCCGAAGCAAGCTGCCACAGGTGCTGCGGCGCATCATGGAAATCGGGCAAGAGTACGGCGTGCGTATCGCCAACGTGTTCCACGCGGGCGACGGCAGTCTGCACCCCATAGTGCTCTTTGACGAGCGAGACGCCGAAGAGGTCCGCCGCGTACGCGCCGCGAACGACGCCATCGTCCGGTTGTGCGTGCAGATGGGCGGCAGCATCACCGGCGAGCACGGCGTGGGGGTGGAAAAGGCACATTATATGCGCTTGCTGTATAGCGACGCCGACCTGGAGGCGATGCAAAGGGTGCATGATGCCTTTGACCCGCAGGGTTTGTGCAACCCCGAGAAGATATTTCCGCCACGCCCATCACCCTGAATGTTTCGCCTCGTTTGCGCAGGCTAAAGCCTGCGGCGACACCTTCTCACCCTGAATGTTTCGCCCTGTTTGCGCAGGCTAAAGCCTGCGGCGACAAATGCCATCCCCATATTGGCAGGATGTTTCATTCGTCTGTCATTCTGAGCGGAGAGAAGAATCTCATGTTATCACCACAGGGAACGGCATTAGCCGTGAGGAGACAGCCACAACGGCTCGGCAGGAGCCTCGCTCTCCACAAGGAGAGCGACATGGTAGCGAACCTGAAGTTAGTCTGCCGAAGGGGTGTAGCAAAGATGTTGCCATCGGGAAATGTGTATTTACGCTGGAAGTTTGGTGCAACGAAGGATGCTTCCTTCTTTCTTCTCGCCGTCTGGCTACAGCAGCCGCGCAATGCCCCGCGCTTCAGGCAAGCGGGCTTCAACCTCTACGTGGGCTTGTGGCAGGGCACCACAGAAGAGCAGCTCTCCACCCGGCGCGAGGCGAAGATGCCCGTCTTCTGCGAGCAGAACGCGGTCGGCTTGTACGCGCGTCACTCATCCAGCAAGGAAACCTTCCTTGCCTTACCCGCTGGCAGGGTAAAAAGCACCGTTGTGCCCTTACCCAGTTCGCTCTCGATCCAGATGCGCCCCTTCTGCGCTTCCACCGCCAGCTGGCAGAAAGTGAGCCCCAGTCCGGTGCTGGCTCCCTCTTTACGTGCCTCCACCTGCGCGTACTTGTCAAATACCTTGTCTACCCACTCTGGAGGAATACCCGGACCCTGATCGGTCACGCTGAAGGTCACCGTTGCTCCTTCCGAGGCGCGGGTGCGGATGGTGACGGTGGAATCGGGAGGGCTGTACTTCAGCGCGTTACTCAACAGATTCACCAGCACGCGCGTGGTGATGTCGGGGTCGGCAATGACGGTGTTGACCTGCGGGTCGGTTTCATACACCATTTGTACACGGTTCTGCGCCGCCCACAGCGCCACCACCGCAAGCGAGTTATTCACCACCTCGTCTACGCTTACCTCTTGCCTCTGCACCGGCATCTTGCGGTGCTCCAGACGGGGCAAATCGAGCAGGGAGTTAATCAGGGTCAACATGCGATTGCTGGAGATGAGTGCCATGTCCAGCATTTCCTGTTCCGACTCGTCCATCCTGCTCTCGCGCATCTGACGCAGGGTTTGCAAGCCGGTCAGCACGTTGGTGAGCGGCGAGCGCAGGTCGTGGATGATAAAATGCATCAGCTCCTCATGGCGTTTGCGCGTCGCCAGCAAACCCGAAAGCATATAGGTGACGGTCAGGAAGATGGCGGAGCGCACCGCCAGGTTCCAGTAGGGCACGACGCCGGCGGTGTCATGGGTGGTGCTGAGCACGTCCGCTGCAAACCATGCTATCGCGCTGGCGACCGCCAGAACCACGCCCGGCTTCTCACCCGCGAACCAGTCCACCAGAATAATCGGGATAAGGTAGAGAATAAGCAGGTCCGGCTCGGTGAAGTAGTCTATTGTGGTGATGATAGCTACCAGCACCAGCCCTAAAGCAATCCAGAAGTGTCGGGAACGTTTGCTCAAGAAATCAAGAAGTGTGTGCACATTTTGCCTCCAGCTACATGATACCTCGACGAGAGGCTTTTCTGGACGCGGTATCCAGAGCGGACTGGATTAACATGAACTCACCGATATTATCCATCGTGAGCAATCCCACCAGCTCGTCGCCGCGCACCACCGGCATCGAGTGGCAGGCGCACGCTTGCAGGCGCGGCAACACGTTTTCCAGCATCTCGGCGGCGTCTACCACTTCGAACTGCCTCTGCATCACTTCGCGCACGAAGCGTCCCGTCCCCTGCTGTGCCAGCGCGTTGAGCAGGTCGTTGCGGGTCAACACCCCTGTGATTCGCCCGCCTTCTATAACCGGAAAGTCCTGTTGCCAGCCGCTGAGGATAAGCTCCACTACCCGCTCCAGAGGGTCATCGGGCGAGACGGTACGAAAGTCGGTCAGCATCGCGCGTTGCACCGGTATACCACCCAGCGCGGATTTGATTTGCACCATGCTGGCTTCCTGCGCTGCACCAATCCATACGAAAAAGGCGATGAACAACAAGAACGGATTGAGAAACAGCCCCAGAAAGCCAAACAGGAAGGCGATACCTTGCCCCAGCGAGGCGGCGATGTTGGTCGCTTGCACGTAGTCCATGCGCATCGCCAGCAAGGCTCGCAATACGCGCCCGCCATCCATCGGAAAAGCGGGTAGCAAATTGAACGCCGCCAGAAACAGGTTCACCGTCATCAGCCTTGTCCACAAAGACCCCTGTACCATATCGGGCTCTATCGGAAGTAGCATGCTCTTCGCCTGCACAAAAAAGTACAGCGCCACGAAAACAAGCACGTTCACCGCAGGACCCGCCAGCGCGACCCACAGCTCCTGCACCGGCTTGTCCGGCATTCTTTCCAGACGTGCCACGCCGCCTATCGGTAACAGCGTAATGTCGCGCGTGCGGATACCGTATCGCTTCGCCGCCAGCGCGTGCCCGAACTCATGCAGCAACACACACCCGAACAGCAAGAGGATAAACGCCACCCCGTTCACCACCGCCTGGAGCGTGCCCAGCTGCAACCAGTGTAGAAGAGCAATCCATGCCACGAGCAGGAGGAAAGTGGCATGTACATACACCGCGATACCCGCGTACTCTCCCAATTTCCATGACCATCTCATCGGAACATCCCTGCCTTTTCCATCCTGTAGTCGTTCTCTCCAGAATCAGTTACGCAAAGCGGGGAGGAGATATAACACCCGAAGCACAGGTTATTTCGAGACGGCACAGGCAAATACCTTTGCCCACCCGGTGCTTTCTCCCAGGCGGTTGACAACAGGCAGACATCGGCGTATACTGAAGTCCGGCATCACTATGCAAAGCAGAGGCAAAGGCTACAGATGAGAATAGTCATCCTGGGGTGTGGGCGTACCGGTGCAGCACTGGCACGCATTATGGCAGCGGAAGGGCACCGGGTCACTCTCATCGAGTGGAACAACGACTCGCTGGAGCGCTTGGGGGGGAAGTTTACCGGTGCGGTCATCACCGGAAACGGGCTGGACGAGGACGTTCTGAAAAAAGCGGGAATCGAACAGGCGGATATGTTCGTCGCCCTCACCGAAGGCGACAACCGCAACCTGATGGCGGCTCAAATCGCCAAGGACCGGTTTCACGTGCCAAAGGTAATCGCCAAAGTGAACGACCCCATTCGGGCAGAAGCCTATCGGGAGCGGGGCATCTACACGATATGCTATAGCCTCATCGGCTCGGCGATGATCCGTGACCTCGCTTACGACCGCCCGCTGGGTTCGGTAGAAGAGTATAACGTCGTTCCCCCGGAACTGAAAGACTGAGTGAGGTAGTTGCGCGATGTACATTATCATAGTGGGTGCAGGTAATGTGGGCTACTATCTGGCGAAGACTCTGCTGAACGCCGGACATGAGGTGCTGCTAATCGAGCGTGATAAGCGACGCTGTGAACTGCTGCGCGATGAGTTTGGCGAGTCGGTCATGCGCGGGCGAGGAGATGAAATCCGTACCATGCGCGAGGCAGGGGCGGACCGCGCGGACATCGTGGTCGCCTGTACCGGGGACGATGAGGACAACCTGATTATCAGCCAGATTGCGAAGTGGTATTTCAACGTCCCCCGTACGGTGGCACGTATCAACGACCCACGCAACGAGAGCATCTTCCAGCAGCTGGGCATCGACGCGACCGTCAGCAGCACAAACATCATCTATCACCTGATTGAGCAGGAGATCGAAGCGGGCGAAGTGATTCCGCTTGCCGCGCTGAAGCGAGGCAACATCGAGATTGTGGACATCGAGCTCAGCACGCGCTCCCCGGTGGTGGGCAAGCGTGTTCAAGACCTCCCCCTCCCCCCAGATGCGCTCATCGTTTGCATCATCCGACAGGAAAACGCTATGCTGCCTCATGGCGACACCGTGCTGGAAGCCAACGATAGCGTGATTGCGCTGGTATCGGCGCAAAACGAACGCCAGCTGCGCAAGGTGTTCGCAGAGGAGCAGTATGAGTAGGGGACAGGCTATCTCTGTATGCCGAGCTGCAGGCTCAGGTAACCCGCTGGGCGGTCACGCCAACCTTCCACCAGACTGCCCGGGCGGTACAGCACAAACGCGGTCAGCCCTTCTATGGATGTGCCGGCAACGGGAAAGCCTCTTGGTGCAAAGGTGGCTCCGAACTGCGCTCGCAGTGCACGCCCCAGAGCGAAGCTGACCGCTCCGCTCAACACAGGGCGATAGGTGGTTTCCCTGTGACGGTCGGCGTAGATGCCACCGTCCACCTGTACCTGCCAGCGCGTTGCTCGCGTGGAAACCGCACCGACCGATAGCTCAACGGTGTCAGCCGACTCCGTGCCCGCGCGCGTGCGCGAGTAGCAAAGGCGACACGTCGTCGTCCATGCGCGGTCGCGCCGGATGGAGAGCAGACCAGTCGTATCGATACGCGGAGCCACGTAAGTGAAAACGCCCTCCGCCACGTCCGCAACACCTTCCCCCCCTTCCAGCCGGCGTACCGACAGCATCAGCCGGCGGTCGCCCTCGTCCCGGAGCAAGTACTCTGCCCCAAACCACCGCGCGGAGGTGGAGAAACGGTTGGTGCGCACGCGCCCTTTCGCCACAACCCTCTGCCAGCCAACCTGCAGCTCCGTACGACCATCTACCTGCAAGGCGACCGACTGTTCGCTCACCCACAGAGTGCGCCCTTCTGCCTCGGCGGCACGCCATGTGGTGGAGACGCGCACACGATTTGTCTCCTGCGCCCACGCACCGGCGGAAAGAAGGAACGCCAGCGGGATGAGGAGGCAAAACAGGGTAAACCGAACCTCTCCCCCAGCCCCTCTTCCACAGGGAGAGGAGCGCTCTTCCCCCTTCCCTTGCAGGGAAGGGGGACAGGGGGTTCGGTTTCGTTTTGCGCACTTCGTCAGCGCAACCGGTATCAGAGGGCGATTCATGGCTTGAACGCTTTCAATATCAGACGGGAGACGTTGCCCAGAGTAGGTCCGCCGGGTATTGCCTCGAAACTGACCGCTGCTACCGGAATGCCCGCTTCCGTCTGCCCCACGAAGGTGCGCGTCATATCCACTGTGCCGTTAGCGTGCGCCACGAACAACCGTGATCTGCCCCCCACAGCCCCAGCATCGGTGAGGAACGCTACGTACGAGTTCTCGATGACCGAGCCTAGCGCAGGAAACCTTGCCTCGAACTTGGTGGGCAGCGTGGTGCGTAGTTCACCTCCTACGGCAAATACGTCGAACACGTACGCGGTGAGGGCGCTGCGGAACTCCTTGCCGTCCTGTAGCACGCGGATGTTCTCGGCGACGGCAGTATACCGCCCTTCGGGCAGCTGCAAATCGTCTAGCAGGGTGCCGTCACGGCTCACACGCACAGTACGTAGCAGGTCGGAAGGCGAGGGAGCATCCGTTCGCGGGTTGACGAAGCCGTCGCCTCGGTATACCTTCACCTCTACACTCTGGTCAAACCCCACTCCCGGCAGCTGCGACTGGTTCGCCTTGATGATAACGACGCCCTCTCCCTGTTCCGTAACCACCTTGCCGTTGGTAAGCAGGATATACTGTGAGGTAGGAGGCGTCTGCGCCCCTCCTCCGCCGCCGCAACTACTTAGAGCCAGCGCCACCCACCCCGCCGCAATGACGCCAGCCAGCACCCGCATCCTCTTTGTCATGCTCGTTGTACCTCATCCCGCCAGATTTACCGGTAAGAATACCGGCTTCCACTGTAGCATGAGACGGTTCACGTTGTCAACCGCAGCTTCACGGTGACTATCTCAAAGGGCTGAACGGGGATGGTGAAGGAACCGTCCTGCACCGGCAGAGTCTGCACATCCCGTTCCAGCAGGTCACAAAGCACCGCCTCACGCACGGGCAGACTGGTGGTCACCGTAACCGCTCCGCGCGAGTTGTACGCCTCGTACAGCCGAACAATAACCGCCTCTTCGTCTTCTGCCTTTTTGACCGATTCGAGAATCACCCCGTCACGATTCAGCCAGAAGAACTGTTCCTCGGTGCTCTTGCTGCCGTGCTGGTGCGCAGGCAATAGGGTCGCTCTGGGTGGGCAATTCAGCCAGTATGCCTCTTCAATCACCCCGCTCTCCTGCAGCGTTCCCGCATGGGGAAACAGTGAGTAGGTGAAGCGGTGACGTCCCATGTCCGCCTCGGGGTCGGGTGCTTTGGGCGCACGCAGCAAGGTGAGGCGCAGGGTGTTACCGAACACGTCGTGCCCGTACTTGCAGTCGTTGAGCAACGCTACACCGTAGCCGTGTTCGCTCAGGTCTACCCACTTTTGCGCGGCGACCTCGAAGCGCGCCATGTCCCAGCTGGTGTTGTAGTGGGTCGGACGCTCCACGTGACCATACTGTATCTCGTAAGTCGCCCGCTGGCTGTTGATTGCCACAGGAAAAGCCACCTTGAGCAGTTTATACTCTTCGTACCAGTCCACCTCGCTCACGAAGTCGATGCGCCGACTGCCCTTCGCCAGCTGCACCGTCTGGGTGATGCGTGAGTTGCCGAAGGGGCGTGTGAAGCGGATGGCTGCCCGAACCGGCCCGCTCTCCACCACCTCTACCGACTCCAGTTCGGTAATCACGCGCCCTTTCTCCTGGTAGAAGATGTCGATGTCCCATGCATCCCAGAAGAGGGGCTTGTCCTCGAACAGCTGTAGCTGGTTGCCCCTCTCACCGGGCGCAAGCACCTCGCGCCCGTTCTCGCGGTCGTAAATGCGCTCTATCAGCCCCTGCGCATCGAACTCTATCCGCAGGATGCCATTGTCCAGCACGCGAGGGGAGACGGTAAACGGATTGGCTTCCTCGCAAGGTTCCTCACGCAGGTCGTACACGGTGTAAGCATACCCTTCCGAGGCGCACCAGTCTTCCAGCAGGGCGACACGTCCGCTTCCATCCTCCACCACCTGTACGGGCAGTACCGTTTCGCCAAAGAGCGCAGAACGTGGAGTGACACCTGCGGGCAGGGGCACAGCAACCAGCTGCGTAGAGGGCGCGGGAGGCGTCGTGCGCACCACCAGCAGAGGCATTCGCATCCCTTCGGTGTTCACCTGCTCACCGATGGCGCGCAGGGCGTCCTCGACGATTCGCTGTGCAATCTCCCGCACCTGCGCATAGTCGCGCTCGGAGTCGCGATACACCTCGTTCACCGACGAGCCGGGGATGATGTCATGGAACTGGTTGAGCAGCACCAGCTTCCACGCGCGCTCGAGCTCCTGCGCCGGGTAGCGGCTCAGCCCGTCGGGGCGCACGCAGGAGAGGAACTCCGCCTCACGCAGCAGGAATTCGCTCTTGCGGTTGTGTCGCTTATTGCGTGCCTGCGTGGTGTAGGTTCCACGATGCAGTTCCAGATAGAGCTCGCCTACCCACACGGGCAGGTCTTTCGCTTCTGCCTCCGCCTTTGCAAAGAAATCGCGGGCGAACTCCAGCGTCACGCGCGGCATCCCCTCCACATCACGCAGGCGTCGGGCATATTCCAGCATCTGCGCAGTGGGACCGCCTCCGCCGTCGCCGTAACCGTAAATATAGAGCGCACGGCTGGCGCGGTCATGCTCACGGAAGTTGTGCACGTGGTACATTAGCTCACGTGGTGTCATGTTGCCGTTGTAGGTGTCGGCGGGGGGGAAGTGCGTGAAGATGCGCGTGCCGTCGATGCCTTGCCACAGGAAGGTGTGGTGGGGGAACTTGTTTATCTGGTTCCAGCTGATTTTCTGGGTCATAAAGTAGCGGACGCCCGCCTTCTTCAAGATTTGCGGCAGGCACGCCGCGTAGCCGAATACGTCCGGCAGCCACAGTTCCACCGTCTCGATACCGAACTCGTGCATCCAGAACCGCTTGCCGTACAGAATCTGTCGCACCAGCGACTCGCCGCCGGTGATATTGCAATCCGCCTCCACCCACATCGAGCCGGCGACCTCCCACTGTCCCTCGCGCACCTTCTGCTTGATGCGCTCGTAAAGACGCGGAGCCAGCTCCTTCACCCACGCATACTGCTGTGCCTGCGAGCAGATGAACTTGTATTCGGGATACATGTCCATCAGGCGCAGGGCAGTGGCAAAGGTATGAATGCACTTCTGCTGTGTGCGTTCCAGAGGCCACAGCCAGGCGGTATCGATATGGGCATGTCCAATCGCGCTAATCTCGTGTGCAGAGGGGCAAGCGGGCTTGTTATACACCTGCGCAATGATTTGGCGACAGCGGGCGATGCTGTTTCGGTCGTCGGGGTCAAAGGTGTTGACGGCGGCGTTCAGCGCGGTCAGCAATTGCGCCCGGCGAGGTTCGTTCGCCGGCAGCTCCTGCAGCACCTCCAGCGCCACTTGCATGTCGAAGTATAACGCGGTGATGTCGCGGTCCCACACCGCTAGGTTCGCCATACGGAAGGTGAAGGGGTTTGGCGGAGGCTGCACCGGTTTGGCATCCACGCTCACATACGGGTTCATGCCTGTTGCCTGCACGTAGAGGGTGATTTCCTCGCCTCCCCGCGCGGACTCGGTGACCAGATACTCGCGGTGGTTTGCGTCGATGCCCTGTCGCGGGTCGTTTCCCACCCAGACCACCGCCTCCGTTCCGCAGTCTATCAGCGCACAGATGGCTTCTCCGCGCCATTCGGGGGGAACGACGGCGGTAAAGCGGAACCACGCATCGCTCCATATCGGTCCCCAGGTATACCCCGGCTCCACAGGCAGATACGCTTGTCGAGGGGCGTCTTCAGGGGAGATTTTCTCTTTAGGGCGGTATACCGCCGCCTGCATGGGTATCTGCTGTGCCCAGATGCGGGGCTGGAGGTCGTTGCGGATAAAACGCTCCACCCGCGCCAGAGTGAGTTCAGGATGCTTGAGCATGGATGCGCTCTTGTCACCTCCGTCGTTGGCGTTGTTCGCATGAGATCGTAACGGTAGTTTCTCCTGACAAGGGTGCTCTTCCTGCCCATGAGGAGGGAAGGCTCTGATGTACCGATTGTATCGCCACCCTGAGATGCTTCGCTAACGCTCAGCATGACAAAATGGATTGAAAAGCATCTGTGCAGTCTCCCCACCATCGAAATGGTGGGCTATGGTGAGCAGAAACCTGTCTTCACAGGTTTTCTAGTCCACGCAAGCGGATTTTGCCCCCTTCATCGCCCATGATTTCCATCGTGGGCTTCAGCATGGTGAAGACGCAAAACGGGCTTGTCTGCATCCAAATAGTCAGGTGTGGCAGAGTAGTAATGGTTGTCCTCGCAGAGGAGAGCTTGTTGTGGGTTCAATGTGGCATATTCTTCTAACACGTTTTCGGGTGATGTTCGCCTGTTGCCTGCTCGTTACCACATTTGACAAATTCTCGCTATGATGCCATAATGGACGCACAGCTGTTCCCTGCGCGCGTTTGGTGTAAGGGTTCTTCTCACTTCGGAAAAGGGGGGAACTATTGTGTATCGCCACGAGGCAACCGTAGGATACTTTCTCCGATGGGGTTTTGCCCTACACGACGCAGAAGACCTGGCGCAAGAGGTGCAGATACGCCTCTGGCTGGCGCAGCAACACGGCTCGGAATGTAACCATTTGCTCTGGCGTCGCACATGCCGCTCGGTATGGTGTGACTACCTGCGTCGCGTGCGCAGGGAGCGGCAGCTTTTTGTGCCTCTGGAGGAGGCTGTGGATTACCCTGCGCCCTCGTGCTGTGTGTGGACGAGGCGCTGCTGCTTCTTCCAGACGAACAGCGGACAATAGTTCGCCTGCACATCGAGGAAGAGATGACCTTTTCAGAGATCGCCTTCGAACTGGGTAAAACGCCCTGCGCGGTGCAGAAGCAGTATCAGCGTGCCATCCAGAAATTAAGGAAATACTTTGATTTGCCAGACAATCGGGGGGGTAAAACCACTCATCTGGTGGTTGGGAGGATAAGCGAAGAGATTTTTTGTGCCACAGCGTGAAACATGTCCTGTTTTGCCTTGTTCGAACGTCTATAATAGTAGAACAGCACATAACGGAGGCGCACGATGCTAGCAAGAATGGCAACACTATCCATACTGGCGGGATTGGTAATCTGGACACCTCTCAATGCGGAGGCGCAGTACTATGGCTATCTACCTTTGCAGACGGGAGGTTGCGAACAGACGAGGGTTACTGTCCGAAGTGGTAGTAGAGCCCTAGCTGATACATTGGGTAGTATGGAGCCTTGATGCCGACCGCCCGCCGCGGCTGGTTGCCGAGTAGCTCTTCTCGCTAGGCCGGAGGTTCGTTCTTTAATAGTAAGACAGGACCTGGACACTCTAAGGAGGTTAGCAATGTTAACACGGCGATACGGCTTGCTACGCATCTTTGCTTCGTTTGTTATCCTGATGCCCGTCACAAATGGCTGGGCTCAGAGGAACGACGACTCCTCTTCTCAAGACGCCTCCGCGCCTATTCGCTTTGTACAGATACTCCAACAACTGAGTAGCAAGATGTCGGATGGCTTGCTTGCGGAGTGTTACTACTCTGACGAACTACTGATGCCCCCGAACGCGATGGCTCTACGTAGCAGCGCGGACATCCAAAGCGTTGCAGCAGCTTATCATCGTGAGATTGTGCGCACGGGCAACACATTCGTCCTACGTGTCGGTCAACAGGCACCCCTAATGTTCAGCCTGACCTTCAAACGAAAGCAGGAGCAAAGAAACGCCTCGCTATTTTCGGCAGTGTGGTGGAAGGGAACAGAATACGACCAGATGGAAATTCGCGTGAGCAAGAGCGAAGAGGGGGTAATGCGGGTTTTCGTCAAAGCGATAGCAGTACCTCTATCCAGATTCTGCGAACGGTTCTCCAAAGAGACGGGTTGGCGGCTACAAGTGGAGCCAGATTTACAGGCAGTGCGCATTTTTGCCAAATGGCGATCTGCGTCGCCAGGGGAGGTGATAGAAGCTATCTCGCTGTTGCTGCGCAGTGAGGTACAGGTATCTTTCTCGCGCAGTGCAGAACAGAAGCAAGCAGAACAACGTGCAGTGGAGGAAGAAGAGGTATCTCTGGCAGAACATGCAAAGATTACATACACACGCGCGAAGTATACGGAACAGCTGCTACCGGAGTTGCTGAACGAGCTGACACCAGAGGAACTGGAGCGGCTTCGGCAAGGACAGGAGGTGGAGATCCCTATTTCCCGTTTGTCGCCAGGTCTGAGTGACCGCGCCTTGCGTTTCGCAGCAGACTTATGGGATGCCCTATTTGCAACAATGGAACCTTCGGAAGGGGAGGTGTTTGTGAGAGAGCACCTGCGCGAATGCGAGCCAGTACTTCTGCTACCCACGCCGCAACGGAGTAACCTGGGCATTCGTCTCAGAAATCCTTCTAATGGGGAGGAATACGTGCTTTAAAGGCAAGCTCTGGTCGTTTCGTCCCGGCTCCTGATCCCTGTCAGCATATGATTGTCTCGCCGACAGATGTCGGAACGAACTCTAGCATAGAACTTCCCCGCGCCCTCTGCGTCCTATATAGTGAGAACCTTTGTGGGGAGGTATTCAGATGAAGGCACGTGTTTCCCTTCGGAGGGCGGGGGGTATTGTGCTGGCGTTGCTGGTGGGTTTCCTGCTGGGCAGTAGCATCCAGCCGCTGCGCTCACAGCCGTCGGCACAACCGTCCGTTGCCCAGCCCGCAGGCGACGCGCTGGTGGAGAAGCTGGTGCGCGAGGCGGATGAGACGGGCAGGCAGGTGCGCACCGACGTTGCCGCGCTGACCGAGCTGATGAAGCGGGTCATCCGCGAAGTGGAAATGGGGCAGCAATATCCCGACCTGGAACAGCAGGGTAAGGTGCTCACCGAACGTATCGGGGTGGACGTAGAAGTGGCGATTGTCCAGACGCTGCTGGCGGTAGCGGAGAAGTCGGTAATACGCAACGGGCAGGAGCAGTGGGTGATTCAGCGCATGGCGGACTTCTTTAAAGTACCTCAGTCCGACGTGTTGCGCTACCGCGAGAAGGGCTATACGCTCAGCTCCCTCATTCTGGCGTATGGTATCGCCAAGGCGGCGAACGCCACGCCGGAGCGGGTGTTCGAGATGCGCCAGATGCGGCAGAGCTGGCCCGCTATTGCGGTGACGTTGGGAGTGAAGCCGCAGGAGATCGGCAAGGCGTTGCAGGGGCTGTTCCCCTAGCGAGCCACTTCCGCCTGACCCGGGATAAGCACGCCGTCGCCCGTACCGATGTCCCAGATGAGCAGCACGGCGCGACCGTCGCCGTTGGAATCTGACCGCAACAGGGCGAGGGGAGCCTCTCCTTCCAGCTGTATCTCGCCCCGGCGGGTAGACTTCAACCTCCACCAGACGGTACGCGCCTCGTTGCTGACCGCCATGCCCTGCACGGGTGCGACCGCATCCAGAGCCAGCACGGTGGGCGTGCGCACGATACGTTGCGTCTCGTCGATCTCGCCGACCAGCGCCCTGCCGCGCAGGAACTCGTAGTCTCCCAGCCACAACCGCCATCGCTTGCCCTCACGCTGAGCGCGAAAGATTTCATAGTCCGCCTGATGCTCTCCTGCGCGGAAAAGCACCGCACGGTTGCGCAGTGCCTGCGCTGTGACATTGGCTTGCAGGTGAACCACCACCTCGTGTTTGTCGGGCGACACCTCTGCGACCGTTCCCCACAGGTCATGTGCCTGCACTTTCCGGTCGCGATGAACCACCTCGCCGCCGCTCACAAACGCCTGTCGGAGTTCGCCGTCGCTATCATAACGCATCACCGCGAAAGCCGCTCCGCAGGTGGTACCGTCCGGCAACTCCACCCGCTTCTCTGGTGTAAGGGAAAGCAAAACCAGGTCGCGTCCGTGCCGGTGGACTATCTCTATCGCCACAGTGTCTGTACCGGCTGACGAAAACGGCAGCAGGCGCACCCTGCGGATAGGTGACGTGCTTCGCGACGCCTCGGTCACTGTGACGAAAGTGGTGCGCAGAGGCTCTGTCCCTTCCGCCTGTGTGTGGGCAATCAGGTATTTGAGCGGTGGGTTGGCGCGGTTGCCCTTCGGGTAGCCGTTGCAGGCGATAAAGCGCGTCCGTTGCGTGGGCAGCCAGTGGATGCGCAGGCGGATGTCACCCTGACGCCAGCTTGCCAGCCAGGGTCGGTCGCTTTGCGTCTCCTGTGGGTCGGTGAGGAAGGCGAAACCACTGCCTGTGTAGCCGCCAAAACCTGAGGTGGCGTTTGCACGCTGGGGGTCGTCGTACATCGTGCCAAAGGGCACACTCTCGCCCGCGAGCGTACCGGAGCGCGGTTCCGGGAAGGCGATTCCCCGATATACCACATCCGCCGTCGGCAGGTGCAGGGAATAATGATGCCCTTTGCCGCCCTGCACGTGAAACACGTCCACCACGTAGAAGGCATCGTCGCCTGGCAGGTCTATCATGGCTGTTTGCCGACGGTAGAGATGTGCCTTATCGGGATAAACGCTCTCGGCGGAGGCGTCCACGAGCTTTGCCCAGCCGGTGTGCGCGAATCGGTGCAGGCGTCCTCTGGCGAGGTTTGCCTGTCGCTGCGCGTCGACCATCACCGTACAGTGGCTGACGGTGTGCGTTGTCCAGCCGGGTGGCTCCGGGTCGTCGGCGGCAAACTGCGGATATCCGAGGTCCGGCAGTAACTTCTTGCCGAAGGCGAACAGTTCGATATTGAGCCGGTCGTAATGCCCATGTCCACCGCCTGCCCAGCCGTAGTAAAGGGTGAGCGCACGCTCGTTCTCGCCCCTTCCCCCGCGCAGAATCACTAGTCCGTAATCGCCCAGCAAGCGAGAGCGCTCGTAGGGGGAGGTATCAGCCTGGGTAGGAGGTGCAGGCGGAAACGCGGGCAGGAACAGGTCGGCGAACCCGGTGTAGGCGCGTTCGGCGTCTCCTTGCGGACTGGGCAGCAGGGGGTAGAACAGCGGGTCGCCATACTGGCGATAGGCGATTTCCGCCATCCACGCGGGCAAGTCAATGCGCGAGAGGTCCACACTGCCCGAATCGCCGATGGTGGGTGTGAAGCCCTTCGCCGCGCTCAGTTCGAACGGATAGTAGAACAATCGGCGCACCACCGGGTGCTCGAACAGGTTCACCCCTGCTCGTTGCAGGGTGTCGCAGATGCGTGCCACCTCCTGATTCCAGAGGAAATGGTATCCGGGCGCGGATTCGTGTCCCATCCCCTCGCGGAAGAAGAGGTTAGCGAGTGCGAACTGTAACCCCTCGTGTGTGTAGCGGTCGCCCGTGTTGTTCAGCAAATAGTCTAACGACCATTTCAGCAGCTCCGGGTCCTGCGAGACAATGGCGGTGGTGAGCAGTGTCTTCTGGTGCATCCCATAATTGCCGGAGATACGGTACTCCTTGATGGCTTTCACGAACTCCATCAGCAG
Source organism: uncultured bacterium (assembly GCA_938027655.1). GTDB lineage: Bacteria > Armatimonadota > HRBIN16 > HRBIN16 > HRBIN16 > HRBIN16. The sequence continues at coordinate 62,210 of CALJAP010000054.1, forward strand.
GTTGCGGTACAGGTGCTGGCGGATGGCGTCGGCGTCTTTACCGAGCGACCTCTGCAGCTCCGCATCTTCGTCAATGGCGTCCCAGACGAAATCCACCGCCTCCGCGAGGTTCGTCGCCACACCTGTTTCCCAAATAGCGTTGACGATTTTGCCCGTGTAGGAGGGCGCGAACTCGGTGGCGTAGCGTGACTGCTTGTTGTGGTCCATATCGGGATAGTAGTCGGCGATACGGCAGAGCATCACCAGCGCCTTGTGCGCGTAACGACGGTCGCCTGTCAGCAGGTACGCCCGCGCCAGATTGTGCACCGCCGGGATGATGTGGCGCATCCAGTGCCAGTGGCAGTAGTAGGCCACAAACCAGTATTTCTTCTCCTCGCCGGGTTTCTTCCAGCCCCAACCGTCGTCGGGATAGTCGCCCGTGAGCAGGGAGCGGTCTTTCATCCCGCCCCTCAGGAACGCGCCGAAGTCGTTGGAGGGGAACTCGCTCTTGCAGTTCGGGCAGATGACCTTCCACGGTTTCTCTAGGGGCGTTTCGAAGCCGTAGTTACCGTACTTGAAGGTTTCTCTACCGCATACGGGGCATCCCGAGAAGCTGATGTTGAACGCGCGAGGCACCTGCGGTGGGGGGATGGTTTCACGCAGGTACTCATCGCCCAATTGCGCCCATTGCTCTGCCATCTGCAGGATGTCCTGTACCGCCTGACGCGCTGGCTCCTCATGCGCCAGACGGTGACGCGCACGCTGTATCTGTTCAGGTGTGAACAGGGCAACGCTCTTTTTGGGCACGCTGTCCGCCTTTCCCACCGTGATGCCGATA
>CALJAP010000055.1 GCA_938027655.1 uncultured bacterium
CTTCGGTGTTGCGCTGGGTCGCCTCCCGCAGTTCCGCAATCGCTTCGGTGTTCTCGCGCACCATCTGGCGCAGTTCCGCAATCTCCTGCGAATGTCGTTCAGTCACCTGAGCCAAACCGGTGACCATTTGCCGTAACTCCGCAATCGCCTCGGTGTTGCGCTGGGTCGCCTCCCGCAGTTCCGCAATCGCTTCGGTGTTGCGCTGGGTCGCCTCCCGCAGTTCCGCAATCTCCAGCGAGTGGCGTTCGGTTACCTGCACCAGTTTCGCGATGGCGTCCTCGACGCGAGCAAAACGCTCCTCTACCTCTTGCCGCAACGCAGTGGTCTCCTCGTACAGCGTGCGAAACCACCTCTCGCTTATCGAATCTTGAAACTGGGTAAACGCGCTGCCTATCACCTCCGCAATACTCTCTGCGGCGGCGGGGTCCATCTTGTCTTTCAGTTTTTCGTAGATAGCCAGAGTATCTATCATGATGAGCCACCCCGTTGTTTCTGTTGAAATTATACCACGACGGGCTACCTCGAGTCTTAGCGCAGCTTTTTGCCCGTCACCACCTCGTAAGCGGCAAGCACGTTGTCTACCGGCGTGTTTGGCTGGATGCAGTGCGAGGGCGCGAAGATGTAGCCGCCGTCCTTGCCGACAACCTCTACGCGATGTTTCGCCTCGGCGATACAATCGTCTACCGTGCCGAAGGGCAGTGTCTTCTGGGTGCTGATTAGCCCGCACAGGGTGAGTTTGTCGCCGACTTCGCGTTTGATCTCTTCGGGGTTCATGCCCACCGGCTCGGGTTGCATGGCGTCCAGGATGTCCAGCCCCATCTCCACAAAGCGCGGCTGCAGTTTGCGCGTGCTGCCGCAGCTGTGCATCATCACCTTACAGCCGTACTGATGCCCCAGGTCGTAGAACTTCTGTAAACGCGGGCGGAAGAATCGGTCAAAGACCTCCGGTGAGACCATTGGGCCCAGCTGGTTGCCTAAATCCTCGCCCAGACAGAGCACATCGACCAATCCGTCCGCTGCTTCCAGCCCCCGCTTGACGAGCTGGTAGTAGAACTCCACGCGATGGTCGATAATGGCCACGCCCACCTCGTCTTCGGTGAGGATGTCTATCAGCACCTGCTCCATACCCCTGCCGCGGCTGACGCCGTTGATGATGTCGGGAATACCTGCACCGCCGAAGCATACCACGTAGTCGCCAATCGCCTTGCAATCCTCTTTGAGATGGGAGAAGTCGTAGTCATCCACCGACGGCCAGGGGTAATCCTCCACTTCTTTCAGCGTATGCATGTTAGCGAACGGAAGCTCGTAAGCCTCCAGATACTCGCCGAAGCCATACGATTGCCGGATGTAGCCGACTCCCCACTCATCATAGTATGCCACCGGGCTACCCGGCTCAGGCTGGCGTAAGGGCTTCTTGCGCGGCACGCCCACCGTGCGGAAATCTACCTCCAGCACCTCCAGCAGGTTCTGTCCGGGGAACCGTTCCTGCAGCTTTGCCTCGAACTCAGGGGTGGTATAGAACTGAATAGGCGGTCTGTCGGGCTGTTTGTGCGCCACACAGGTAGCGAAACGCTCTTTAGGACTCATCCAGGACACGCCAACACACCTCCTTTACACTGCATTTCGCACCGAGAACAGGAATCGCCTGCCTTCCGGTGTAAACTGACTATCGCGATGACGAGTACGTGGTGTTATGCGTGCCGTTAACGCGCGAAACCCGTCATCTCATCGGCGAGGCGGAGCTGCGCCAGATGCGTCGCGACGCTATCCTGATTAACATCTCGCGCGGGGCGGTGGTGGACCAGCCTGCGCTGGTTCGCGCCCTGCAGGAGGGCTGGATTGCCGGAGCGGGACTGGATGTGTTTGACCCCGAACCTCTGCCTGCCGATAGCCCCCTCTGGCAGATGCCGAACGTGATTCTCAGCCCGCATGTGTCGGGCGTGACGCCGCATTACGGTACCCCTGCAGCGGAGATATTCCTGCTCAACCTCCGCGCCTTTCTTGCGGGCGAACCCGCCTCGATGGTGAACGTGGTGGATAAGCGGGTGGGGTATTGAATATCGGAATATCCTTACCTCCCGTATGTGCCCATCAGTTGCCCTTCCGCCAGCACGTGCCCTTCCATTGCCTTCAGCAGCTGCGCTTTGGTGCTGCCAGCAGGAAGGTTCAGGGCAGTGTCGAGCGCGTAGAGCTTGAAATAGTAGCGATGCGTGCCGCGCGGAGGGCAAGGACCGCCGTAGCCGATTTTGCGGAAGTCATTCGTGCCCTGACGTGCGCCGTTGGGTAACTCCTTGTCGGGCGGTATGGCTTCGGGCAGACTGCGCACGTCGGCAGGCAGATTGAACAGCACCCAGTGTACCCACGTGCCCATCGGCGCATCAGGGTCATCGCAGATAAGGGCGAAGCTCTTGGTACCATCGGGCACGTTGTCCCACGCGAGCGGAGGCGATACATCAGCGCCGTCGCAGGTGTACTTCTTAGGGATAATGCCTCCTTCGGTAAAGGCAGTGCTGGTCAGGCGGATGTCCATCTTGCTACCTCCTCGTTGCACGGGCGGTTGTTTGCTCTGGCACGAAGCCAGCAGCAACGCCATAATAACCGGAACGACGACTGTGCGCATCGCATTGCACCTCTCGTAAGGACGGTGCGTGATTACAGATTCCTCTTCGTCAGGAACATCCATTTCTCCTGCAGGGTGAAGTGGGGGTTGCGCGGATAATCGCCCCCCACCGAACCGTCTGCCGGTTGCCTTATCTGCCGGAAAGGGATAACTGGGTGGTGAAGGAGAGACCAACGGTGCTCTCCCGGCTCGGGTGGAACCACCACAACCCCACCTGCCACTCGCCCACGCGCCGAATCAGCGCGAGGTTGTAGAGAGTGGGTTCATCCGGCATACTACCGGTGTGCAGGTAGAACATCAGCCCGGTGTTCTGCGAGAGGATGAGCGAGCCTGCCAGCACCCCAATGTTGCGCCCGTTGCGCAGCCGTTCAAAGCCGGTGACCAGCGACAGGTCTCCAAAGGATTTGACGGCGAAAGCGTAGAAGCCCTCCTGCTCGCGCACATTGGACGACGAGAAGCCGTAGCCTATCAGCACGTCGAACGGCACTCCATCGCGACTGCTCAATGGGTGCCATGTGGCGATGACCGAGAAGCGGCTGCCCATGCGACTATATCCCGCACCGATGTCTAGGCGCGGCGTCACGCCTGTGCGCAGCCAGAACTTGGCGCGATTTTCTTCCGAGTTCCCCGATACCATACCAAACAGCGAGACCTGCCCCGGGGGTACGGTGAATTCTCGATATCCTACGTCCAGCGACCCGCGCTGGTGCGACTGTATCACCGTTCAAGCGGGGCATCCGCTGTCTTGGGCACGAACGGCAACCGAGAGCAGGAGCAGGCCCAACCATACCAGCTTGCGCATGGAAAATCTCCTTTTTTACAGGTTGTAGAAAATATACCCTCAGCCCGCATAAAAAAGCAACACCATGCGACGCCTCGCGGTCTAAAACGGTTTAGCACCCAACCCGGCTCTCCTCGCGAGCGGGGAGGGAGCCTTTCCACCCCCGTCCACGAGGGAAGTCAGGTAAGGGGGATTTTGCACAGCTCGGTCGGAGCCGTGCTCTGCGCTAGGCTAAGAAGCCAAGAAGCATGCTGGACGTTCTGATAATTGACTTTTGTGAACCGGCTGTATTATGATAGTCCCAAAACAGAGGAGGTAGTTTCATATCGCTACTGAAAGGAGGAAATATCATGAACCGCTCATGGGCGCAGGTTGTTCGGAACGTTCTGATTGTACTCCTTGCCAGTTCGCTACCGCTATGCGCGCAGCCGCTTGGAGATTTCCTGTGGATCAAGCAGTTCGGTATGGTCTCGCGAAACCTGCCCATCTCTCCGGACGGACGGTGGCTGGTGCTGGGACAAACGCTGTATCGCACCTCTCCCGCTCTGCCTCAGCCAGAACCGGTGGCGTTACTGGATGGCAAAGCGTGTTTCGTGGGCAATCATCTGTTGGCAGTATCAGAGCCGCGTGGGATTGTTCTCCGACATCTGCCCAGCTTGCGACCGGTTGCGACGCTACCGGAAGTGGGCAGCGTTTCTGCATCTGACGATGGACAGTGGTTACTGACGGTGGTCAGCTCCGCGCAGCAATTCCCTGCGACGCGCGAACTGCATATCTGGCAAACAGCTCCCCGGCGTCTGCATCTCAGCCTGCCGTTGGAGAACAATCTGCCAGAGCCGATTCTCTCGGCGGATGGGCAAACACTGGCGTATCCCGTTCCTGCAGACATCGGGTGGCATACCTCTATCGACGTGGTGGTGATGCGTCTGTCCGACTTCCGTGAGGTGGCGCGTTTCCGTCCCGAAGGATATGTGCACAGCCTTGCGCTCTCTCCTCATGGTGACCGCATCGCCATCAGCACTGCCACCAGGCTCAACGTGTATGAAACGGCGTCTCAGCGTCTTCTGTACGCCTTCGACAACGAGGGAACGCCGTTCAACGTGGTGCGATTTAGCCCGAATGGACAGTATCTTGCGGCGGGAGCGTTCGGATATGACCTGGTGGGGCGCTGGAAGTTGTGGCTGCTGGCCGATGGCTCGCTGGTGGCGTCTGAGGAGATAGAGCACCTCGAAGGGTATGGTCTGTGTTTCTCGCCTGATAGTGGTCTGCTGTGGGTGGCACTGGAACGAAGTATCAAGGGAATAGACACGGTTTCGGGAAGCGCTTTGCACAGCTGGGAACCTCCGACGCTGGGTAGACCACTCGGCTTTACGCCCGACTCGCAACAGGTGGTCGGGTTAGATGGGCTGGATGTGCTTTTCACGAGCGTACAGGACGGTACTCTGCAGAGGCGAGTGAGGTTACCGGAGAGTGGCTCGCTCTATGTATACGCGCTTTCTTCGGATGCGCGCTTCTTGGCACTCGAGTCAGGTGAGGCGTTGCCCACTGAGGTCAGACTGTACGAACTTACCGAGCCGGTAGCGACCCTCGTCTGGAGAGTGCCTACGCCCAGCAGGCTGCTACAGCTGGCGTTCTCGCCTGATGGCGTTCGTCTGTTCGGTGTAGAGGACACAGGGAAGCTGCATGCATGGCTGTGCGCGGACGGCTCGGAAGACCCTTCTGTGCCGCATACCGACACCGGTGCCATCAGGCTCAGTGCGGACGGTCGGTTGTTGGCGGGAAGGTCAGGGACGGGTTGGGTGGTGTGGCAGCTGCCCCAGTTTGCTGTGTTGTATACGTTGTCCGAACAGGGCAATATGCAGTTCAGTGCCGATGGACGTTTTCTGGTCGCGACTCGTGTATCGTCCGATACACTGCGTGTGATAGTGTACAATGCCCTTACCGGCACCCTGCTCGGTTCTCGCTCCTTCACGCAGCCGGTTAGCTTCCTTCCCCCGTTGAGCGTGACGCCTTCACCCGACGGCGAGCAGCTACTGATTCGCTGGGGGAATCAGTTGCAATTCTTCCGGATGCCCTCTCTTGTGGATCCATTGGGCTGGCGCTACGTGCCTACCGGTTGGCACCCCGGTTATCCGGTCTCCTTCTCACCCGACGGTAAATACCTGTTGCTGGGCGACTTTGCACTGCTTCGAGTGCAGAAGGGAGACTATAGTGTGCGCGGCTTGGTGGAGATACCGGGCTGGCTGGGTGTCGCTCCGGAACACCTGCGTTATACGCTGCGCCGCTACGAAACGGATGAGATAGTCGATGAAGGCACGCTCTCGCTAGACCCCAGGGGTTTAACCAGCTCCCTGTTTTTCACCCTCCCTGCCCCATCGGGGCGATACTGGCTGACCGTATCCGGCAAGCCTTTCCTGGCGCGGACGGTGGAAGCTTGGTGGGGAAGCACCTTACGTATTACCCTTCTCGCTGGTGACATCGATGGAGACAACGAGGTGACCCTGTTTGACTTCGGCAGGCTGGTCGCGGCGTTCGGCAGTATCGCCGGTGAGGAGCGTTATGACATTGACGCCGACCTGGATGGTGATGGCGAGGTGACGTTTTGGGACTTCGCCTGGCTGGTGAGGAATTTCGGTTTGGCAGGGGATGAGTAGTTCCCTTCGCGACGCTTCAGTGGTATTGCTCTATTGCCCACCTGCTTGTTACAATAGAAGGCAGAGGGCAAGAGAGGCGGAGGGAACATGCGAGAGAGGTTGCGAACTGCCCTGCCGTGGGCTGTTCTTTTTATCGTACTGCTGGGTGTTATCATCGCTTCGCTGACGCTGGCGAAGCGAGCGCCGGAGTCGCCGCGCAAGGTGAAGCTGGTGGTGTGGGGACTGCAGCTGGGCGAGGAGAGCGCAGGACTGCGCGCTCAGGTGAAGGAGTTCGAACGTCGCTACCCGCATATCGAGGTGAGTCTGCTGTCGATGGGCGCGGGACGAATGAACCCGCAGAAGCTGATGACCGCCATCGTAGGCAACGTCGCGCCCGACGTGATTTTCCAGGACCGCTTCACCATCGGCGACTGGGCATCGCGCGATGCCTTCCGTCCGCTGGATGACCTCATCGCCCGCGACCGTCACCAGCCGGATGGTATCCGTCCAGAGGAGTTCTACAACGCCTGCTGGCAGGAAGCGTGCTATAAGGGCAAGGTGTACGCCGTTCCCGCTGGTACCGACGACCGCGCACTGTACTACAACAAACAGCTCTTCCGCGAGGCGGGATTAGACCCCGAGCGTCCACCGCGCACGTGGGAGGAGCTGCTGGAATACGCCAAAAAGCTGACCAAACGCAACCCCGACGGCACCTATCAGCGCATCGGTTTCATCCCGAACTACGGTAACTCGTGGCTGTACCTCTACTCGTGGCAAAACGGCGGCGAGTTCATGTCACCCGACGGGCGTACGTGCACTCTGAATAATCCACGCACCGTGCAAGCTCTGGAGTGGCTGGTGAAGGTGTACGACGAGCTGGGCGGCGCAAAAAACATCAATGCCTTCGCCTCCGGCTTCCAAACGCAGGAGATGGACCCCTTCTTCATCGGCAAGGTGGCGATGAAGATTGACGGCAACTGGGTGCTGAACAACATCGCCCGCTACAGACCAGACCTGGATTTTGGAGCGGCTCCTGCTCCTGTACCTGCCGCTCGCCTGCGCGGAGAACCTCCCTTTGAGGGACAGCCGAAGTTCATCACGTGGTCAGGTGGCTTCTCGTTCGCCATCCCGCGTGGGGCGAAGCATGTGGAAGAGGCGTGGCTGTTCATCAAGTGGATGACCAGCGTAGAGAGTAATCTGCTCTCCGCCCGGGCGCAGAAGGCGTGGAACGAAAGCAAAGGACGCCCCTTTGTGCCCGGTCTATCCGCCAACTTGAAGGTCAACGAGGCGGTTTTCAAGGAGTTTGCGCCCAAATCTGCCAAGTTCCGCGAGCCGTTGCGCATGTTCATCGACCTGATGCAGGTGTCGAAATTCCGTCCCGTGACCTTTGTGGGGCAGAGGCTATGGGATGAGCACGTGCGCGCCTTCGATATGGCCATCTTGCATGAGATGACCCCCAAGCAGGCGTTAGACGCGGGCGCGTTGACGGTGCAGCGCGAGCTGGACAAGGTCTTCACCCGCGAGAAGTACCCCGTTCTGGATATTCGCCTGCCCATGGCGCTGATTGCGCTCGGACTGCTGGCGTTTGTGGTGATGGTTGCCCTGCTGGCGCGGCGGTCTGGTCCGGTAGGCAAGCTGGGGCGCCCGGAGGCGATTGCGGGGTACCTGTTCGCTTCACCGTGGATTGTGGGTTTCTTCCTGTTCACGGCGGGACCCATTCTGGCGTCCATTGTGTTCAGTTTCTGCGATTACGACGTGCTGCATCCGCCGCGATACATCGGTCTGCTGAACTACAAGGAGCTGCTTACGGTAGACTTCGGTTTCCTGGGCAAAGCCTTCTACAACGCGGGTTATCTGGCGTTCTTCGGTATTCCGCTGGGCATGACGACCGGACTGGCTATCGCCATGCTGCTGAACACGCAGGTGCGCGGCATGAGCGGCTACCGCACCGCCTATTATATGCCCTCCATCGTGCCGGTGGTGGCGTCGGCGGTGCTGTGGGCGTGGATACTGAACGGCGACCCCAACCGGGGCATCATCAACGCTGCCTGGAAAGCCACGCTGGGGCAGTGGTTCGGCTGGGCGCCGCCCGGATGGTTTGGCGTGCCGGAGTGGAGCAAGCCCGGCTTGATTGTGATGGGGCTATGGGGCGCGGGAGGCGGGATGATCTTGTGGCTTGCCGGTCTGCAGGGCGTGCCCACCCACCTGTACGAAGCCGCCGAGCTGGACGGCGCGAGCAGCTGGGCGAAGTTCCGCCATGTGACCCTGCCCATGCTTTCACCGTACATTTTCTTCAACCTGATTATGGGCACGATTCATGCCCTGCAAGAGTTTGACCGCATCTACATTCTGGGCGGAGTGGGTGCAGGAACGAGCAGCACCGGTCCGGGCGACAGCTTGCTGGTTCCGGTGATGTATCTGTTTAACAATGCTTTCACCTACTTCAAGATGGGCTATGCTTCCGCGCTGGCGTGGATTATCTTTATCATCATCCTCGCGCTGACGCTGATTCAGCTGAAGCTCGCCCCGCGCTGGGTGCATTACGAAGCGGAGAAGGGGAAATGAGCGATAGGTCTGGCAGAAGCCGAGGGGTGGCTTCCCCTGTTTTGAAAAGGGAGTGGGAGGTTTATCCTGCCTGAGAGGTAAACTCCCGATAGCCCTCGCAAGTGGTTAAACCGTTCTTGCAGCAGCTGCTGGAAGGTAGCAGAGTGAGCTGCGACCACAGTGCGGGGCAGCCGCACATGGAGAAAGGATAAGAAGCGGAGACGTTGAATAGTGAAGCCGAGGAGAGTGGGGTATGTATCGGTCTTTCACAGTGCGCAACTTTCGGTGTTTCAAGGAACTCACCCTGTCGGACTTGGCAAGGGTCAATCTGATTGCTGGGAAGAATAACGTGGGCAAGACCGCCCTGTTGGAGGCGGTGTTTTTGCACTGCGGGGCGTATAACCCTGAACTTGCTATCCGGGTAAATGCATTTCGCGGTATCGAGAATGTACAGGTAGATCTCTTTCCATCGGCAGAAACACCATGGCATTCGCTGTTTCGAGGCTTTGACACCACAAAAACCATTGAACTGGAGGGATATGACCACAGGGGTACACAGCGCGTTCTACGCATCAAAACTACTTCGGAACCTGTAGAGGTCAGAGCACAAGAACAAAAGACGATGCAGACGATACGGGATACGGCTTCGTCTTCGCATTTCGGTCACGCCATCCAATTCGAGAGCACGGAAAATGGCAAACAGATAATCCGAAAAATGGTGTTGGGCAGGACAGGGATAGTGATAGACGACTTACCCGCGCCACCGTTCCCTGCCTTTTTACAGAGCGCGCGTGTACGAATCCCGCTCAGGGAGCAGGCTCACCTTTTTAGCAAACTGGAAGTACAAAACAAGCAACAAGTAGTTGTAGAGGCATTGAAGATTATTGAACCACATCTGAAGCGAGTATCGGTAGTCGTGTTGGGAGACGAGCCTATCTTGCATGGAGATGTCATGACGGGCAGACTCATGCCTCTACCCCTGATGGGAGAAGGCATGGTTCGTATTGCAAATATAGTTGTACAAATTGGCAACGCTTCAGGAGGTATCGTGCTCATCGACGAGTTCGAGAACGGCATCCATCATTCTGTTCTTAAGAAGGTGTGGACAGCGGTAGCGCAGGCAGCCCGCGAGTTCGATACGCAAATCTTTGCCACGACCCACAGCTGGGAGTGTATCGTCGCAGCACACGAGGCTTTTGGGGAGAGCGGAACCTACGACTTTCGCTTGCATCGTTTGGAACGTGTGAACGAGCACATCCGGGTGCTCACCTACGACCAGAAAACCTTACAGGCGGCGATTGAAACCGGGCTGGAGGTTCGATAGGTGAGTACGGTTCAGGTTGACAAACGCAAACTGGTGGTCGTAGAAGGCAAAGACGACGAGCGTTTCTTTAACGCCTTGCTGAGGCAAATCGGGTTAACAGATGTGCAATGTATTGGGTTGGGCGGCAAAGACGAAATGGGAAAGACCGAGAGATGGAAATCGCTCATGTTAACACCCGGTTTTGCTCAGGTAGAAGCTCTGGCTGTCGTACGTGACGCCGATGATAACCCTCAGGGAGCCTTCCAAAGCATCACAGACACTCTTCGAAACGTTGGACTACCTCCACCTTCTGCACCGTTTCGGACTGAGCAGGGCACTCCTAAGATATGCGTTATCATTCTACCCGATGTAGGCAGTAAGGGCGAGCTGGAGGACCTGTGCTTGCAGGCGCTGTCTAACGAGCCAGTAATGGAGTGCGTGGAACAGTTTTGGGAATGTGTTCAGCAGAGGGAAAAGCACCCTGCGCGTAAGGTGTCGAAGGCAAAGCTGCACGCCTATCTATCTTCCAGAAGAGAACCAGGTAAGCGCCTTGGTGAAGCGGCGGAAGCAGGAGACATTCCTCTGGATAGCCAAGCGTTTGATGGGGTCAAACAGGCGCTGCGGGATCTGTTTGCTTAGTCGCGGGACGAAGCTCCTGCCAAGCCGTCCCTTTTCGGTCGCCACGGAGCGCGACCATCCAATGGTGGTAGTTGGTCATGACGGAATGCGACCTGCCATAGGCATTTTGTCTGAGAAGGAGCAAATACCATGAACACGGATCGGTCACCGTTGGACCTCTCCCGACGCGAGTTTCTGCGCCTGAGCGGAACGATTGCGGCAGGGCTGGCGGCCGCGCCGCTGGTGGCGGGCGTTCACCAGGAGCGGACGAAGAGGGTGCGCGTCGGTATCGTCGGCGGGAACTTCGGCGCGTCGTTTTACTTCCATGAGCATCCCCACTGCATCGTGGAGGCGGTGAGCGACCTCATTCCCGAGCGGCGGCAGAGGCTGATGCAGGTGTACGGTTGCAGCAAGAGCTACGAATCGCTGGAAAAACTGATACTGGACAAGAAGGTGGAAGCGGTGGCAGTTTTTACGCCCGCACCCGACCACGTACGACATGCCGTCGCGTGCCTGAAAGCGGGCAAGCATGTACTGTGCGCTGTTCCCGCCTGTATGAGCGTGGAAGAGGCGGAAGAGCTTCTGGACACCGTGAAACGGACGGGACTGACCTACATGCTGGCGGAGACCAGCTGGTACCACCAATCGGTTATCTCCGCGCGGAAATGGTTTCGCGAGGGCAAGTTCGGCAGTCTGTTCTACACCGAGGCGGAGTACCATCACCCCGGACTGGAAGTGCTGTTCTGGGACGACAAAGGTAATCGCACGTGGCGCTATGGCTTTCCGCCGATGCACTATCCCACCCACTGCACCGGTTACCTGGTGGGCGTGACCGGTGAGCGGATGACGCAGGTCTCCTGCGTGGGTTGGGGAGACGACTCGCCGATTCTGAAGGATAATGTCTACAAGAATCCGTTCTGGAACGGTACCGCGTTTTTCACCACAAACCGAGGCAACGCCTTTCGCATCAGGGTGTACTGGAAGGCGGCGGTAGGGGGCTGCGAGCGGGGTCAGTGGATTGGCGACCAGACCAGCTACTACGACCCTCATCCGAACGGCACGGGCTACGTGATTCGCCGCGCCAGTGAGCAGAAGGAGACGGACGACGCGGGCTTTGTGCGCACGCGCCCCGTGATGGAGCAGTACGAACAGCCGCAGTGGTGGAAGACAGAGATGTTGCCCGAGCCACTGCGTCATCCCAGCGGGCACGACGGCTCACATACGTTCCTGACACACGAGTTCGTGGATGCGCTGGTGAACGACCGCCGCCCGGAGATAGACATCTACAACGCGCTGGCGCTCACCGTGCCCGGCATTATCGCGCACCAGAGCGCATTACAGGGCGGGAAGCAGCTGCGAATACCGCAGTTTGACCCGGCGCGGTGATGCAAGTAGTCGGCTACAGGTTGACCCCGTTCAGGATGACCAGCTTCTCTACCGTCATTTCGCGCACGGCGTAGTGGGGACCCTCGCGCGTGTTGCCGCTGGCTTTGACGCCACCGTATGGCATCTGGTCGGTGCGGTAGGTGGGCGCTTCGTTAATCAGCACCCCGCCAAAGTGCAACCGCTTTGCCATCTGAAAGGCGGTGTGTATGGAAGCGGTGAACACCCCTGCCTGTAAGCCATACTCGGTGGCGTTGGCGAGGTCTACCGCTTCATCGAGGCTCTTGAAGCGCGTGATACCCACCACCGGTCCGAACACCTCCCGGCAGAACACCTTCATCTCGGGCGTCACGTCCGCCAGCACCGTCGGCTGAAGCAAAGTGCCCTCCACTTCGCCTCCGACAAGCAGGCGCGCACCTGCCGATACCGCCTCGTCGATCCACGCCTTGACGCGGTCGCGGTCGGCAGTGGTAATCAGCGGACCCACATGTGTCTTCTCGTCCAGTGGGTCACCCACTACGAGCTGGGCGACCTTCTCTGCTACCATCCGCTCGAAGGTTTCGGCGACCGGTTCGTGCACCAGCACGCGCTGCACGGAGATGCAGCTCTGTCCCGCGTGCGAGAAGCCGTGCGTTGCCACCGCCTGCGCCGCCGCCTCTAAATCGGCGTCCTCGAACACGATAAGCGGGGACGAATTACCGAGTTCCAGCAGCACCTTTTTGTGGGGAGCACGCGCCTGGATGCCCCAGCCGACCTCCGCGCTGCCTGTGAAGGAAATCAGCGCAATGTCGGGGTGTTCTACCAGTGCGTTGCCCACCTCGCTGCCAGAACCGGGTATTACGTTCAACCAGCCACGCGGCAGGTCTGCTTCCATTAGCACCTCTGCCAGATTCAACGCGGTGATGGGCGTTGCGCTGGCGGGTTTCAGCACTACCGCACACCCTGCTGCGATCGCCGGAGCCACCTTGTGGCATACGAGGTTCAACGGGAAGTTGAAGGGGGTAATTGCGCCTACCACACCGATTGGCTCGCGCACGGTAAAGGCAAACTTGCCTGCTCCCGCCGGCGCGCCCCACATCGGCACGACATCTCCTGCCAGCGTACGCGCCTCGATGGAGGCGAAGGTGAGCGTGGAAACCGCCCGAGCAACTTCGATGCGCGCGGTCTTGATAGGCTTCCCTGCCTCCAGCGCGATGGTGCGGGCAAAGTGCTCTCGTCGCTGCTCCAGTAGGTGCGCCGCTCGCGCCAGAATCTCCGCGCGTTGATAGGCAGGCAGGGGATGCGCCATCGCGCGTTGCGCCGCCTCTACCGCCTGCTGCACGACCTCTGCGTTACCCGCCGACACCATTCCCACCGGTGAGCCGTCATATGGTGAGCGCACCTCTATCCACCTGTCGGTCTCGTGCCATCTGCCATCCAGCCACAGCCCGAAGCGTTGCATGATGTTCACCTCCCGCTCTGTATTCCCCGTGAGGGCATCCATACCTGCCTGCGCCAGGCGAGCATTAGTGTTGTCGCCAGCGTTACTGCCACGAAAGGCAGAACAAACCAGCGCATCACCAAAGTGTACTCGTCCAGCGCATCGTGCTGACTAGCATGCAGTATTAGATATACCACGTAGAAGATGTAGTAGCCGACGAACAGCACGCCTTCCCACCGCTTAATCTGGAAATCGCTGAAGAAGATGGGAAAGCAAGCCAGCGAGACGGCAATCATCACGGGCGCATCGAAACGAATAACCGCCGGAGCGACTCCTAAACCGTTTGGCGAGACCACTGTGCTGATGCCTATTACCGAGAGGATGTTGAAAATATTGCTTCCTACCACGTTACCGACTGCGATGTCGCGTTCACCGCGCGCACTGGCAATAACCGAGGTTGCCAATTCAGGCAAAGATGTGCCCGCCGCCACAATGGTCAAGCCGATAATCAGTTCGCTCACCCCGATTATCCGCGCCAGTGTAACTGCACCCTCAATCAACCAGTTGGAGCCGACCACCAGCCCCGCCAAACCAGCGCAGACCAGTCCGACCAAACTCGTGCTTTCCCATGCCCCTCGAGGCGCTCCGTTGTTTCTCGTGGATAACTCCTGCGCGGTTACCGGGTCCATGCGTGCGGTCAGAGCCATCCAGAAGATATAGATTAGCAAAATCCCTATCAATATCAGCCCGTCGCTGCGCGAGAGGCGTCCATCGTAGCCAATAACGAAGAACAACAGCGCAGTGGCAATCATTAGCGGCAATTCAATACGTACCAGACGCTTGCTCACCGACAACGGAACTACAACAGCGGATAAACCGAGAATCAGCAGCACATTGACGATGTTGCTGCCAACAATGTTTCCTACGGCGATATCTGCTTGCCCTTTATAACTGGATAATACCGATACCGCCATCTCCGGAGCACTCGTGCCGAACGCCACCAGGCTCAAGCCAATCACGACGCGGGGGACTCTCATCGCCAGCGCAAGACGTGACGCGCCTCGTACGAGCAACTCTCCACCTAGAAGAAGCAAAGCAAGACCTGCGATCAACAGCACTATTTTTTCCAAATGGACGCCTACCATGATAAAAGGTTGACCTCTGTAGCGCAGCCCCTACCATGACACGGTAAACAAATAGTACTCCTCAAATCGGAGAGTTTTGGATGGTCACGCTCTGTCGTGACCGCCACATTCCGGATGCGACAGCGCGCATCCCTCCACACGTCTTTGGTCGCAACCAAAGGGGGACGGCCTGGCGCAAGCCTCGTCCACCCCGAGGCCGAGATTTGATAGACCACTAGGTCATCGTGTTACAGCACAGATCTGTCATGTTCACGGGCGCAACGCCATGCTTGCCACAGATTCTACCCCAGCCAGCAGGCTCATGAAAACCAGCACGGTGGCGGTGGTGGGCAGGTCAAACAGGATAGAGACCAGCAGCCCCGCCACAGTGGCTATCAGCGCGTTGGCGACCGCTACGCCAACCACCTGCATGATTCGCCGGGCAAGCATCAACGCGCCGAGCGCGGGCAACACCAGATAGCCGAAAATCAGCACCAGCCCCACGAGGTGTATCACCACCCCGATAAACCCGCCCAGCAGCAGGTAGAAGACAAACTCCCAGAGGCGCGTGCGGTAACCCAGTGCCTGCGCGGTCTCCGCATCGAACGCTACCAGCAGGAACTCCTTGCGCAGCAGCACAAAGACCAGCAGCACCGCCAGTCCGAGTGCCCAGATGCGGGTCACCTCTTCGGGAGCGACGGCGAGGATGTCACCAGCCAGCAGGTGTTGCACCTCCTCCATGCCATGTGCGCCTTTGGATGCGAGCAGCACAGTGAGCGCGGAGAAGGTGAGGAAAACCGCACCGATAAGGGACTCTCGCGAGATGCGCCGTTCCCCGTACGGTTGGGCAAAAAAAGCAGAGCCAGCCAGCGCGAACAGCATCGCGCTGAGCAACGGGTTCCATCCCACCAGCAAGGCAAGCGCAACGCCTGCTGCGCTCACCTGAGCCAGCGCGGCGCCTACAAACACAATGCGCTTCAACACCACATACACGCCCAGATAACCGCCCACAATTGCCAGAATGATACCCACGCGCAGGGCATCCTGGGCAATCGGGGATCGCCACGTTTCCAGCCACTCACTCATCTCTGCACTCCTTCGCCGCTTCACGCACCGCCACAATATAGTGATGGTCGATCCGTTGCACGCACACGGGTACGCCGTACACCTCTTGCAAAACCTGTTCCTGCATCAGGTGTTCCGCTTCGCCTGCCAGTAACCTGCCATCCAGCAATACTCCCAGGCGCGTGGCGTAACGGGCTACTACGTTCAGCACATGGCTGACCAGCACAATGGTTAACCCACCTTCAGAGTGCAGGCGTTCAATCAGCCCCAGAATGGCCGCCTCGGTAGGCAGGTCTAACCCGTTCGTCGGTTCGTCCAGCACCAGCAGGTTCGGTTCCACCGCCAGCGCGCGGGCAATCAGCACTCGCTGTCGCTGACCACCCGATAGCTCGCGGTACAGTTTGTGCGCCGAATCCGCTAGTCCTACCTGTTGCAGGCACTGCATAGTAACCTCACGGTCGGCGCGTCGGGGCGAGCGAAAGAGACCTGCATGCGGATACCGCCCCATCAGCACAATGTCCAGTGCGGTGAGCGGAAACAGTACATCCAGCATCTCTCGCTGGGGCACATAGCCGATACGCAAACCCGGTGCGCGGGAGACCTGCCCGCTCAACGGCTTCAGGATACCCAGCAAACAGCGCAACAGGGTGGTCTTGCCGGAGCCGTTGGGTCCCACCAGACCGAACAGGTCCCCTTGAAAGATGTCCAGATTAATGTTCTCCAGCACCACCTGCCGACCGTAGCCCAGTTGTACCTGATGAAATCGAACAAGCGGTTCGGGCATGATTCTCATCTCCTTCACTCTTGCAGGGGCGGTGCTGTGTGCGACCGCCCCACAACAGGCGCTACCTGCCTGCAAGCGCAGACGCCACCCGGTTCACCATCGCATCCATCATGCTGAAGTAACTGGTGGTGCCTTCCGCGCCGACGGCAGCAGGGAACACCACTACCTTCGCCCCCGTTTCTCGTGCGATAGCGTCGGGGAAACGGCGAGGGCGGAAATGCTCCAGCAGAATCGCCCGGCAGTTCGCGCTTTTCATGCGGGCGATAACCTCACGCAAATGCCCCGGCGACGGAGGGATACCGGGTTTGGGTTCCACCGTTGCCAGCTCCTGCAAGCCGAACCGCTGCAGGAAATAGGGCAGGCTTTTATGGTAAACCACCACAGGCGTTCCCCGATATGGGGCAAGTATCTGCTGCCATCGCTTCACGTGATCATCCACCTGCTGGACGAACGCCTCGTAGTTTTGCTGGTACACCTGCGCGTTCGCGGGGTCCACGCGCTTCAACCCTTCCAGAATGTTGTGCGCGGCGATCTTCGCGTTCACCGGGTCAAACAAGTAGTGTGGGTTGCCGTAGATGTGGATGTCGCCCATCGAGGGGTCCACGCGCCCTGTGGGCACCTCCAGCTTCTTCACCCCTACCGAACAGTCTACGTAGCCCGGCGCCCCGCGTAGAATGGAGGCGTTTCGCGCGGCGGCGAGCAGGTCGTCCGCCCAGAGGTCCAGGTCCATGCCCACACGCACGAACAGTTTAGCACGAGATAGTTCCAGAGCCATACTGGGGCGGGGGGTGACCAGATGGAAATCGTCCTGCGGGCGCGCCAATGAGCTCACCTGCACCCGGTTGCCTCCGATTTGCTTCGTGATATCCGCTAAATCGGTGAAGGTGGCGACCACACGCACCTGCGCCCACGCAGGCAGGGTGACCAGTATCCAAAAAGGGATGAGTATCTGCTTCATCTTCTTTCCTCCTATTGTGTACTCTCCAGCGGATGGGAATGCGGACCGAAGCCGAACATCAGCTGAAACAACAGTTCGTTGCGCACGCTGTCATCCGCTGGTTTCAGGTTGCGCCACTGCAGGCGAATAAAAGACTGCTCGTTCAGGCGGTAGGTGAGTATCGCGCTCAGCGCTCTGTCCGCTCCCGGCACGTCGTCGCTCGCGGTCAGGAAGGCGCGTTTTGACCAGTCGTAGCGCAGACCGTACTCCCAGTAGCGGTCGGGTTTATAGGAGGCGAGCAGGTAATAGCCGTGTCGATTCACGCCGGTGCCTCCACTCTCGCGCCGGTGTTGCAACCATTCACCCGCCAGCAGAAGTCGTTGCGCCGCGCCGAAGAAACGGCGATACTGGAAGTCCGCGCCCAACAACCGCAGATTGTCGCCGTTCAGGGCACGGGTGGTTAAGCCCGACAAGCCGAATTCCAGCTCGTTGTCGCGGTTGATAACAGGGGCGAGGACGAGTCGGAGCGTGCGCATCAGTCCACCTGACGCGCCGTAATCGTGCAGCGTTTCGTCGTGCGGCACGCCCAGCGCGGCGTGGTCGTTTAGGGTGAACAGGCCTGCCTGCAGTTCGGCAAACAGGTTGGGGGCAGGCACAAGGTACCTCAGCACACCTCCGTTGGAGATTGCACCGTGTTCACCAAGCAGGTTCACGATGGGTAGTGGGTAGTCTCTGTACAGCAGCTGATGCGGATGGATAGGGTTTACTCGCCCAAATGGCAGGCGCATGCGCCCCAGCCTCGCGCCAAAGGGCGTATTGCCCAGCTGGATAACGGTGGCATACGCCTCCTCCACCGATGCCGCGAAATCCTCTTCCCTGTCGAAGGCGACGATGGCGTCAAAACGCACGCTCGGATAGACATAGCTCTGGAACGCTAGCTCCAGCTCGTCCTGCTCGAAGCGGTTGCGGTTATCATCGCGCTTGCGGTCCTGGAACAGTGCGCCGCCGTTTGCCACCACGCTAATCTGGGGTAGGTTAGTGGCGGGCACACTCGGTGTGGTTTGTTGTGCTTCTTGCTCCGCCAGCTTCTGCTCCAGTTCGCGCAGGCGTTCGCTCATCTGTTGAATCTGCGCCTTCAGGTCGTCGATCTCTTTCTGTAAAGCGGGGTCGGGCGCGGAAAACGCCACGCCCACCGTGCAACATAGGACTATGAGCATTGTTACAAAAACACGCATGGATTGTAAACCTCCTTTGGCAAGAGTGTGAAAACGCAATCGCCGTTTTTTACGGCAACAGGCGATGGTTACACGGACAGAGGTTTATGCCGCAGGAGGTGCGCGGGGAGAGGGCGTGCCCGATAGCAGGCGATAGGCAGGGGATGTATCACGAGGAGGCTGGGTTGCTTCCTCCAGCGGCGGCGAGGACAGCGACGGCATGTGCGTGTCTGCAACACTGGCGGACTCCCACTGGCACGCTACGCACTGTACCACGCATGGCAACCCGCCGCAATGGATACTCGCTCCTTGACGAGGAGCGCGCATGAGATGATGATGTGCGAAGGGCAACACCATCACCCACGCTATCCAGAAAAGGGCAAATATGGCAAGCCGTGTGCGCTGCATAGGGTTACTCAAGAGCCTGATAAGCATATTACCACATGCTACCCGAATGGTCAAATGTTTCAGAAGAAGGGTTTATCCTGTATAAAGCTTGTATAATAATACTGGTTTGCTTTAAAGCGTTTGGGAGGCGGCACCGATGGAATACAGAGAGTTTGGTAAGTCAGGCGTTCGGATTTCGCGGCTGGGCTTCGGAGCCATGCGTTTGCCGATGACCCAAGTAAATGGTCAGCAGGTGGTGGATGAAGAGAAGGCTATTGCGATGATTCATCGTGCTTTCGAGCTGGGTGTGAACTATATCGACACCGCGTGGTTCTATTGCAACGGGCAGAGCGAGATTGTGGTCGGGAAGGCTCTGAAGGGCTGGCGCGATAGGGTGTACGTTTCTACCAAGTACCCTATCGGCAATGAGAAGGGCTATCGCGAGCTGCTGGAGATGCAGTTGCGCAAACTGGACACTGACCATGTCGATTTCTATCACTTTCACGGCATTGGCGAGTGGTTTCTGACGTATGAACGACGCGACGAGTTCATCTGTGAGGCGTTGCGTGCGAAAGAGGAGGGGCTCATACGCCACATCTCCTTCTCGTTCCACGATAAACCCGAAGCGATGATGCGCCTGATAGACCTCGGCATCTTTTCCTCCGTGCTATGCCAGTATAACCTGCTGGACCGTGCCAATGAGGAAGCATTGGCGTATGCGAAATCCAAAGGGCTGGGCACGGTGGTGATGGGACCAGTTGGCGGAGGTCGGCTGGCTGGTCTGCCGCGAGAGACCGCTGAGCGACTGGGCATCCGCGTGCATAGTAGCGCGGAACTGGCTTTGCGCTTCGTATTCGCCAACCGCAATGTAGACTGCGCGCTGTCAGGGATGAGCACCATTGAGCAGGTGGAGGAGAATGCGGCGATAGCTGCCAACATGTCGCCCCTTAGCCCCCATGAAGTGGCTGCCATCAACGCTGCGATGGACGAGAACAAGCGGCTGGCAGACCTCTACTGTACGGGCTGCAACTACTGCCTGCCATACTGTCCAGAAGAGGTAAACATCTCGCACATTTTTCAGGCGATGAACTACTATCGCGTGTACGGCTTGAAGGACTATGCTCGAGAGCACTACAACGCTATCGGCTCACGGTGGGTGAAGGGCAAGAAAGCAGATGCCTGCCTAGACTGTGGCGAGTGTGAGCTGCACTGCCCACAACACATCCCGATTCGCGAACAGTTGAAGGAGTGCCTGACGTTGTTCCACAACTACACACAGTAGGGGAACAGACCTCCTCGTTGACAACGAGGCGGCTAAACAAAATGGTGGGCGGTAGTGGATTTGAACCACTGACCTCCTCGTTGTCAACGAGGCGCGCTCCCGCTGCGCCAACCGCCCACTTGCTCTTGTATTATAGCACACACCTCAGGGGTTGTCAAACTGGCGTATCGCTTCGTGCAAAGGGGGACGTTCCCACAGCCAGCGCACAGGCAATCGGAACCCCCGGAGCACCTCGCTATGATATACACCCTCTGCGTCCGCGTGCCGACGCTCATACCGACCGTCTGCACCCAGCACGAAAAAGTCCACCCGTCGCTCGTCGGGGTCTATTATCCAGTATTCGGGGATACCCTCCAGTTCGTATTCGGCATACTTTTCGCCCCGGTCACGCAGCAGGCTTTCAGGGGAGGTAATCTCCACCACGAGGTCTGCACCGCCTTCCAGATAGGTGTCATGCAGACGGTGCAGGTTCTGGTTGGCAACGAAAATCAGGTCGGGTTCACGCCCGCGCTCACTGCGCAATAAACGCATCTGGAAAGGAGGCGCGACAAGAGTGCCAATCGGGTGCGCTTCCAGAAACGCAGCGATATAACGTGCTAACCAAAACCCCACCTGTTGGTGTTCCAGTCCTGCAGGCGACAAATAGACCACCTCCCCGTCCACCCACTCTGCGAGGGTGTCCTCGTCTATCTGTTCTAAGAACTGCTCGTAGCTTATTCTCACCTTCTCCGGTGGAATCGGCTGTGCAGGCAGCGCCATGTTCTATCACCCCTTCGGGTATATTATGCATCATTAAAGGGCGGTAGGGCAATGCCCCCTGTCCGTGCTTGCATCCTGCATGGAGAGATTAGACATCCCCGGTATTTGGAACGGGGGCGAGGACTATTTGATCCCGACGCCGCGTTTGATGGGTTGACCCTCCGAGTGCGGTTAGACGGTTCAGTACAGCGAGCGCAGGTGTTCAACGAGAGATGTATCCGCGATGAAAAGGGTGAGTTACAATACTCCTCCTGTATGTGGGATTTGTTCACCGACGTCCAGTCGGGCGTTGAGCGAGCGCGTTAGTGCCTCGAACCTCCAGACCTTACGTACGTGCCCTGCCCGTAGTTAGAAGACTTCTCTCAGAACATTGGTACTTTCAGCCAGTCCCTCAACAGGAATTGCAACCGCTCCAGGAACACCGCCATACGGGTCATGACCGTGTTGCCGAAGAACGCGCCGAAGCTGACCATCAACAGCCATCGCCCCAGTTTTGCGGTGTGGCGCACCGGTGCCCACCTGTGCTCGAACGAGAAGAAGAAATACACCATGACGCACACGATGGTGCCGACGAAGATGATATTGTTCAACGACATCCACAGGGAGAGGGGAGCGGTGCTACCACCCACTAGCGGCGTGCCGTCCGCGCGGGCAACCAACGGGCGGAAGGAGTCGGCAATCTGCGGCATGTTCATCAGCAGTTGCTGTTTGAACACCACGCCTGCTCCCGCTCCCAGCGTCATGCCGATCACAATGCGCGAGAGCCACAGGTATTTGCGACTGAACTGGAAGTACCACAGCGTGCCCAACAAGCCTACCAATACCCATAACGCCTTCGCGCTGCCGGGCGCAAAGCCGTTGAACAGCGCGGTGAAGCCCTGCGTCATCGGCTCCCACCACAGGGGCTGAAGCACCTGCTTCCACATGATGATGAAGTTGTAGCCGACGCCTAGCCCAATCATGATGTTCAGCAGCAGGCGATAGATCTTGTTGTCGCTGATGAGGTAAGAGTAGATACCCAGCGTCACGATGGCTGCCAGCCAGATTTGCCATGTTGCTGCGCCTTCCATTAACCCCTCCTCCTGCGCGCGGCAAAATAGCCGATGTTGCCCAGTATCACCGCCACAATGATGACCAGGTGCCCGAACGCCTGCGGAACGATGAGCCGGGTGCCCATGCTGTTGCGCTCGCGGATGTCGGGATGGAGCAGGGCATCGTACTCCGCCGCGCCACGCACTCCGACTAACATTCCCACCAGCTGCTTCGACAGCAGGTAACGGTAGTAGGTGGTGGACTGGATGCCCGCACACCCGAACGCAATGGGCGTGCCGTACACGCCGTGAACAAACGGTATCCAGTCCTCCATCGGCGAGTAGGTGACGGAGTAGATAAGGTAGATGTCCTCGATGTTGCGTACCCGCTGCATCAGGGGCAGGTGCTCGGCGTCGTCCAGCGAGTAGCCGCGCGAGTCCTTCTTATACTGCTGGCGGATGTCCTTCGCAATCTGCTGCATCGCCTGCCAGCCGCCCTTGGTGTAGCCTAAGTTCACCCAGTCCACACCGTATTGGCGGTCGGGGAACTTCTCGCGCACCAGTTTTTCTATCACCTTGTCCGCGAACTGCGGTCCCAGCGGTGTCACCTCCACCGACGTGACGATGAACGGGATGCGCCGGCGGAACAGGTGTTCGAAGACCACCTCCACCTGTCCCCAGTTCTCGCCCTGACTGCCCGCGTCCCACGCACTGTCCACCATCACCACTTTGCCGGGTGGACACTTCTCGATAAACTCGTACAGTCTGCGCGTTTCCGGCGAGACGTAGACGGGCAGCTTGATATTCACCACAAACGGCAGGGCGCACGCCACCCAGATGGACAGGTATATCCATCGACGGTCAATGGTTTGTAGCCTCGAGAGCCATTCTACCATGGCGTTATTTCCTGTTTGCAGTCTCGACGAAGTAGTCTGTTCAGACAGGTTTATGTTATCCGTCGCCGAAGGAAGCACCTGCGCGTATCACGATGATAGGAATTCAACCACCAGGCTTCAGAATGGCGCAAGGCTAACGCCATGGCATACTTCTCATGCCAAAGCCACTATCGCGTGCCTTGCCCTCATCTCAGATTCAACGTTCTCTGCACGCGCGGGGGCGAAGTGCTCTCACGCCTCAAAACCCTCACCGCATCGCCGCGCCGAAGGCTCAACACCTGCGCCGCGTTGCCTCTGTTCACCGCCACTTCCAGCCTCTCGCTACTGCCGAACAACGCCAGCGGCTGACCATGAGATACGTCGCTGTACGTGCGACATATCGGCAGCCACATTCCCCCCTTCACCACCTCCACCACAGGCTCCTTCACATCCCAGCGGACACACCACGCCTCGTAATCCGCCCGGGTCAGGTTGGTAATGGCGTTACCGAAGCGGTCAATGTGCACCACCGTAGCGCGAATGCCCTGCCAGTCTACCCGAATGCGCGGCAGAGGCAGACGTTGCAGGCGGGTAAGCGGTGTGCCAAGATACTCTAAAGGCGTTCCACGCGCAAGGTACGCCGCCACCGGCGCGAAGATGTCCCGCCCGTGAAAGGTTGCGCTGGGGTGGGGTAAATGGTATTGCGGGTTATCCAGACACACCGCCTGTAGCAGCTTCTGCCTTTGCAATACCAGCGTAAAGATGCCGTTGTCGGCACCGACGAAGAACGCCTTCGCGGTGCGCAGGGCGACAGGCTTGCGTGCAGTACCCACACCGGGGTCTACCACCGCCACATGTATCGTACCTTCCGGGAAGTAATCCACCGAAACGTCCAGCAGAAACGCGCCGGTGGCGATGTCCTGAGGCGGCACCTCATGGGTGAGGTCTATCACCCTCGCATCGGGGCAGAGAGAGGCGATAACCCCTTTCATCACGCCCGCGTAAGTGTCTTCCGTGCCGAAATCGGTTAACAGAGTAATGATGGTGCTCACGCGTACATGATAACAAAAAGATGGGGCAATCGTCTATCTAAATGGGTTGAGGGAGGACGTGCGAACGAGTGCAGGCGTGTCTCGCACCGGGTCGGGTGCACGTCCCGAAGGGGTAGCACCCCCCATCGCCGCCTGGCGGAGCCCGCTTACTCGTGTAAACGACGGTGCGGGCACCCGCTGTCTCTCCGCAGTGTGGGTTGGCGCGAGGGGGAGCCTACGGTGCTCGCACCGAAATAGATAAGGAGCGTCGCGATGAATGCGCAGGTATGGGAGTGGCGAGTGGCAACCGGAGAGCATCCCCGGCAAGAGGGCGAACAGCAGCTAATCGAACGCTGCCGAGCGGGTGACATGGAGGCGTTCGGCACTCTGTGGCAGCAACACCGAACCGCCGTGTTCCGCAGTATACTGGGCATCGTGGGTAATCCGCATGACGCCGAAGACCTGACACAGGATGCCTTCCTGCGTGCCTATCGCGCTCTGGATAGCTTTCGCGGTGAGGCGCAACTGCGCACGTGGCTCATCCGTATCGGCGTGCATCTGGCGATAGACCACGTGAAACGCAAAAAGGCACACCCGGAGGTATCTCTGGATTGGGATGTGGGAGGAGGGTTTGCAGATATCGACCCGCACGCCGCAGCGGAACGGAACGAACTGCGCGAGACGGTGCGCAAAGCGATAGACGCCCTGCCTCCTCACCATCGTGCGGTGATTGTGTTGCGAGATATTGAAGGAATGGACTACTCGGAGATGGCGCAGGCGCTGGGATGCAGTGTCGGCAGTGTGAAGCTGCGGCTGTTCCGCGCCCGGCGGTTGTTGAAACAGCGACTGGAAGTACTTCTGGGGGGATCACAATGAAGCGGCACCTGTGCCGATGGGTAGAATACTACCTCGCCCTGTGCGAGGATGACATACAGAACGATGCGCCTGGCTGGGTGCGCCGCCACCTGCAGGCGTGCCCGCACTGCCAGGCAGAGAGACAAAACTATCGTCGCGCCCGTGAGGCGGTACGTCAGTACGCCGGACTGCTTCCCGATTCGCCGCCCACAGGGTGGCGGCCCTTGCTGGTCAACAGGGAGGTCAAGCAGCGGACTTTCTTGCCACAACTTGTTGTGCTGGCTCCCGTGGTGGCAATTGCGGTGGTAGCGCTTGGTTTTGTCCTATGGCGGAGCATTTCTGCACCGATAGACGAAACAAACGGGCTACCACAGGTGGCACGAAGTGTGACCTCGCCGCGTCTGGAAAACGTTCCACCGAGCAAAAAGCCCTTTGCGCCGGCGGCCACGCCTTCCACCAAAAACGGCAAACCAAAGCCCGCGCCGCCGGCGCAGCACAAGTCCCTTCCTTCACCACGCTATGCGCCTCCGACATACCACCCGGTGAGGCATATCGTCATCGCCTCACAACCGAAGCAGGAGAACAACCCGACGGTGGACACGAAGCCTGCCGCCGAGCCTCTACCCGAGCCCGAAGTGCCGGTGCAACCGGTGGTGGTGGAGGCGCATCCTCTGACATCCGCGCCCGTGCCTGAAAGCTACGTTATCGAAGCTGCTTATCCCGCCACAGCGGGCGCGGTAGAATAGGAGGCGGTCCCGGATGCGCCTGTTCGCAACCGTATCGTGTTTACTGATGCTCGCTGTGTCTGCGAGTGCGCAGAGCGTGCTGGAATCGCTGGAACGTGAGGTTATCGCACTTGCCCGGAAGGTTCAACCTGCTATCGTGTCTGTAGAAGGCGGGGCGCTGGTTGCTCCGGAAAGTGTTCCCCCGTCCCTCTGGACACGCCCAAGCAACGAAGCCGCCCGCCGTGTGTACGAAGCGCTGCGGGTGCTGAACCTCCCCAACCCCGTTACCCGTAAAGGCAGCGGCTTCATCATAGACAGCAACGGCTGGATTCTCACCGGAGCGGATGTGGTGCGTGGTGCAGAGCAATGCACGGTGCGCCTCGCCGATGGACGCCGGTTAACCGGCAAGGTGGTGAGCATCGACGAATCTACTAATGTGGCAATGGTAAAGGTCGATGCCCGGGAACTGCCTGCCTTGCCGCTGGGCGATTCGGACAAACTGGAACCGGGTAGCCTTGTGCTCTGCATGGGCACACAGGGAGGCTACGACCGCTCGGTGGCGCTGTGCACCGTCGCGGGCAAAGAGCGCATCGGCGTTATCGGTCAACAGCAGTTCCTCTCCAATCTGTTGCAAATTTCCGGTTCCATCGGCGCGGGCAGTAGCGGCGCAGCGATAGTGAACGCACGGGGCGAGGTGGTGGGCATCGTCATCGCCACGCTGACACCGGGGTTCACCCTTCGCATTCCCGAACCTGCCGCCTCTCCACGCTCCGGCGCGGTTCCTTCCGTGTCTCCGCCGATTGAAACTCCTTTGCTGGGCGCGTCAGGAGGAGGGCTGGCTGTGCCTATCAACGATGTGCGCACCGTGCTGGCGGAGATGCAGACCGGCAAGGTGGGAAGGGCATTTTTGGGTATCATCCCGGCAGACCGCGACGGTGCCGAGGGCGCAGAAGTGGTGCGGGTCGTCCCCAACAGCCCCGCCGCGCGTGCCGGTATCCGCCTCGGCGACGTGATTTACATGCTGGGTGGTCAGCCTGTGCGTCGCGCCGCCGACGTGTCCGCCCGACTGCGCCGTATGAAACCGGGAGACAGGATAGAATTGGGCATCCTGCGCGGCGCACAGCGACTGCGAATCACCGTCACTCTTGGCGAGAGAGCGAATACGCCCCTATGATGTACCGCGTGCAAACAATCGGCACGGTCGAGGAGGTCATCGCGCCACCGTTTACTCTACCATCCGCGCGTGATGGCACACCCATCTCCCTGCACGCCTTCCGACATAGGCAACCGGTGGGCTTGGTGTTCCTTTCGCAAGAGAGTGATGTGTCCCGTGCGTTGGCAGAGATAAACCAGATGCTCAACGAGTTTCGTCAAGTGGGCGCCGCCCTACTGGTGGTCACGCGCGAACCGCTACCTGATGCCCCACCCGCGCTCGTTGTGCTTGTGGACCGTGAAGCAGATGTTTTCCGCCGATACGAATGCAGACCGTACTGTACTATCTGCCTGTTCGGGCTGGACCGCTACGGAGCGGTTGTGCACCGTTCCACCTGCGAGACAGCAGATCTCACAGCCGCGTTGGGGGAACTGCTAAAAGCCATCGAGTTCTCCGAAATGCAGTGCCCCGAATGAGGGATATAATCTCACCGCGCCGGTCGGCGCGACTGGCATCTGGACGGCGAGGCTCCGTCCAAGCCGTCACCTTTTGGCCGCAACAAATCCCTCACACACAACCACCCAGCCTCCAGCCGAACCGAAAGCTGTGCCTGATGCAGGAAGCCACACCATAAACAAAGAACTTCATCAACGGTAGCGACACCGACGGAGGGCACAGCGTATGCATACAGTTCCTCTCCCTAACACCACGCTGAACGTATCCAGACTCTGTCTGGGCACAGGCGTCTTCGGAGCGCGCATTAAGGGAAATAACGCCACCCGTGTAGTGGAAGAATACCTGCGCCTCGGCGGGAACTTTATCGATACCGCTCACTGCTATGCCTTCTGGGAGCCGGACGGCGAGGCGGGTTGTAGTGAACGCGAGCTGGGCAGGATCATCCACGAACTAGGCATCCGAGAGCAAATCGTGCTGGCGACCAAAGGAGCACACCCGGATGGTGGACCCAAGTATCCTCGCCCCGACCGCTACATGTCGCCTGAGGTCATCGCGCAGGATATTGCTGAAAGCCTGCAACGTTTGCAAATAGAAACCATAGACCTCTACTATCTGCACCGTGACGACTCGCGCGTGCCAGTGGACGAAATTATCAGTGCCCTCAATGAGCACGTGCGCGCGGGGCGTATTCGCTATCTGGGCGCAAGCAACTGGCGTACCGAGCGAATCGAGCAGGCGAATCGATATGCCTCCACACAGGGCTTGCAGGGGTTCGTCATTTCGCAGGTGCAGTGGAGCCTTGCGGTTCCCAGATGGCAGATGGGCGAAGACCCCACCGTCCGCTACGTCACCCCTGAAGATGCCGAGTGGTACGCTGCGCACCATATGCCTGTCGCCGCCTACACCAGCACCGCGCAGGGCTACTTTGCCGGCACGGAGAAGGGCGAGCAAAGCTTTGGCAATAACCCGTTGAACGCCGCGCGACGCGAGCGTGCCCGCCAGCTGGCGCAACAGCTGGGCGTGACGCCAACCCAGATCGCCCTAGCATGGCTCTTGCACCAGAAGCCCTTGACCATCCCTATCTTCATGACAGGTAATCTGGAACACCTGTGCGAGTGCATGGCGTCGGCAGAGGTGTCGCTGACACCCGAGCAGGTAAGGTGGCTATCAGAGGGAAATTGAAGTCCTACATCGCACGACGGCGGGCTTCGCTGGAACGGTGCGGCTTCAGATGCCGAATAGTGCGCACGGAGGGAGAATAATGCACCTGATGGTTCACGAGTCTCAACGCTTCCTGATGTGGCAGAACGGTTCTCCCTTTTTTTATCTGGGTGACACCGCATGGGAGCTGTTCCATCGTTGCAATCGACGAGAGGCGGAGATGTACCTCAAAGACCGCGCAGCGAAGGGCTTCACCGTCATTCAAGCGGTCGCGCTGGCGGAATTGGACGGTCTGCATACCCCCAATCCTTACGGGCATACGCCGCTGATTGACGACGACCCACTGAAGCCGAATGAACCGTACTGGAAACACGTGGACGACGTGGTGGAGATGGCGAACCGGATGGGCATCTTTATTGCCATGTTGCCCACCTGGGGCGACAAGTGGAACAAAAAATGGGGTGTCGGTCCCG
>CALJAP010000056.1 GCA_938027655.1 uncultured bacterium
CGTGACGATGAAAGTGCCGGCTGGCACACAGGGGGGGCAAGTGTTCCGTTTAGCCGGTCAGGGAATGCCCCGCCTGAAGGGTAGTGGCTATGGCGACCTGTATGCGCGAGTACGCATCACCGTGCCGCGCACGTTGACCGCCCGAGAGCGGGAGCTGCTACAACAGCTGGCGCAACTGCACGGCACGACAACCACTTCTCGTGTTTAAGCGATGTCAGGGGGGATGTAAGCATGGCAGACAACATTCGCGACAAGCACGAACCGGTTTACCTGATTAGCGTGGCGGCGAGACTGTGCGATATGCACCCGCAGACGCTGCGCATGTACGAACGCATGGGCTTAATACGTCCCAAGCGCATCAATCGGAAGAACCGTCTGTACTCTGAGGCAGATATCGAGCGGTTGCGCCAGATTCAGCGCCTCACGCGCGATCTAGGAGTGAACCTCGCCGGGGTGGAGATTATTCTGGACCTGCTGGACAGGGTGGAGAAGCTCCAGCAGGAGATAGAGACGCTTCATGCCCAGATGGAGCAGATGGTTCAGGAGCGGGTGGAGCAGGTTCTTGCCGAGCGACAGACTTTGCCCGCCCGGGTCGTGCGCGAGCTGTGAAGCCGTGCCCCCCTTCGTCTATAGGGCAGTTATCTCCTGCAAGGCGTCCTGTAGCAAGGGACGCTCCCATAACCAGCGCACGGGCAGTTGAAACCCCTTTGTTGGAGGAACTGCTCGTAACTGACCTTTGCTTTGTCGCGGGATACTGGTTGTGCAGGAACCGCCATCGTGCATCACCCCTGACCCTTATGATACCAGCCGGTTTACAACCGCCGTAAATACTGCTACACTGTGAGCGTAACGCTATTCATGAGGAGGAATTCGGTGCGAGTTTTCTGTGAACCGCTGGGGGTGAGCGTCGACCTCGCGGACCATCCACAGCGCATTGTCTGTTTGGCGTCCTCTTTAACCGAAGCGCTGTTCGAGATGGGTTGTGGGCATCGAGTGGTGGGCGTCTCCGTCTACTGCTCCCGCTATATTCCCCCCAATGACCTGCCGGTGGTGGGTGATTACCTGCGTGTAGATGAGGACCTGCTCCGGCAGATAAACCCCGACCTGATACTGCTTACCACCGGCATCCAGCGCACGCTGGGCATCAAACTGGCGCAAGCAGGCTACCCGGTGTATGCCCTGCCGCTGCCCAGCAGTATGGGCGGGGTGATGGAGAACCTGAACCTGCTGGGAGGGCTGGTGAACGAGGTGGAATCCGCTCGTCGCCTGCGCCAGCGGTGGGAACAGCAGTTTCAAACGCTCAGTCTGTCCGCTCCGGCGCGTCGTCCGCGCGTGTATATCGAACTGTGGTTCGGCAGACACCTGCGCACGGTAGGCGCGCTCAGCTTCATCCATGACCTCGTCGAAGCCTCGGGCGGAGATAACATCTTCGGGCGAGACCGGCGTGCCTACTTCGTGCCTGAGCTGGAGCTGGTGGCACAGGCAAGACCCGACGTACTTCTTTTCCATACCGAACCCGACTACCCAGTGAACGTGGAGGCTCTCATTGAGGAGCGCGGCTGGCATCGGTGGAACCCTGCGCCTTATGTCGTGGTGGGTACGGTACAAAAGGGGCAAAACATCATTCATGAAGGACCGTCCATGATGGAGACGGCAAGGTGGCTTCAAGCACATTTCCACTTCTGGGCGCGGCACTGCGGATAGGTGCGCGACAAATTAACCCTGCTCCACTTCGGAGTGCGTGGGTTTGCTCAACGGCTCTACCACCACCCCATCGGGGCGTACTTCCGCCACACGCACGGGAGTGTGGGCAGGTAGAAACTCTTGCTCGGTGAGCACGCGCAGGCTGACGCCGCCGATCTGTGCCATGCCTCCCGGAGTGAGGTCGGTCACGGTTATTCCCTCCGCACCGAGCAGTTCGCGTTGAGCCTGCCAGCCGGTGGACATCGAGAGTTGCATGCGGTGCTGCATCTCACGCCATAGGTGGCTCTTGGGCAGGTAGAGGAAAAAGACCACCATGCTCATCAGGGTCAGTATCGAGGAGACCACCAGCGCGAAGAGGGGGTGTGATTGTATGGTGATAGCCTCACGCATCCCCGCGAAGATGCACAGGAAGCCAAGCAGCGCGAAGATTCCTCGCCCAGGCAGGATGTGCGTTTCGACAATCACCAGCGCCGCGCCCAGCGCGAAAACCGCCATGCCCCACCAGTGTGAGCCACTCCAGAGGTGTGCCATAAACACCGCCCCTAAGAACAGCACGCCAACCGTGCCCACCCACGACCACACCGGTCGGGTGAGAAACTCCGTCACCAGAAACGCTAGCCCAATAAAGGTGAACAATACGGTAGCATAGGGCGTTTGCAGCCATTGCAGGAAGCTGTCAATGCTCACCGCCATCACCCCTGTACCGAGCGACCGTAGGCGGGACGCTCTGGCTCCACGATATAGCGCGACAACGTGATGGTCAGCTGATACGTCACCACCTGCAGGAACAGGATGATGCCGTAGCAGACCTGCGACACCAGACGGCTCCACTGGCGGTGCAGCCGCCGGGTAAAAGGCAATCGTTGCTCGGCGATAATCTCGGCGAGCAATGGCTGGAACTCTCGCCACAGGTCAATGCGGGGCTCTGGTGCTTCCAGCTGCCGGCAGAACTCCACAAAGCGGCGCAGTTCCTGATATTGCCGCGAGCACGCTTCGCAAGCGGACAGATGCTGCTGTACCTGTCCCCGCTCCGTCTGGCTCAGCTGCTCGTCGATCAGCGCGCTCAGCCGTTCCTGTACCTCTTCGCAACGCATGGTTAC
The DNA here is from genome assembly GCA_938027655.1 of uncultured bacterium. Classification (GTDB taxonomy): domain Bacteria; phylum Armatimonadota; class HRBIN16; order HRBIN16; family HRBIN16; genus HRBIN16. The sequence goes on from CALJAP010000056.1 coordinate 2,805, forward strand.
TCACCTACCCCCTGCCAGTAAGTTCGATAATAAGGTTCAAAAAGACGCTTAAAAGCCAATCGGGCACGGTGCAAACGCGATTTCACGTTCGCAATTGTCAAGCCGGTGATGTGACTGATTTCCTCATAGGAAAGCTGTTCGAAGTCACGCAGCACCAGCATTGTTCGGTAGTCTTCGGGCAAACGCGCCAGCACCTCGCGCACTTTACGTTGCAGCTCCTCGCGCTCCACGTGTGCCTGTAAATCCTCGTCCGATACCGGCTCATAACCGCCGTTTTCGCGCTCCGCCATCTCTTCCAGCGAGTCGGCTCTCTCTCGCTTCATGTCGCGCAGGCGATTACAGCACAGGTTGTGCGCGATACGCAGTAGCCACGCGCGGAAGCTGCTGTCCCCGCGGAAGGAGCGGATGTTTTTAAACGCCCGGATGAACACCTCCTGCGTCAGGTCGTGTGCCTCCTCACCGGGCACCATCCGGTACACCACGCTGTATACCAACCTCATGTACTTCTGGTACAGCTTCTCAAAAGCGGACGAGTCGCCGTCGGTACATCGGCGTACCAGCAAGATGTCTTCGTCCAGTGGCGCAATCATATTGAAGGTAATCTCTTGAGTCGCCTCCGTGGGCGTGCCAGCTGTCAGTACCATTCGTCACCTTCCCTCATCAGGCGTCGAGGAAGGCGCGAAGGCGCGCCTTCCGATTTTTACCGTCCGGGCACAGGTGGGTCAGGCGGTGGTCCTCCCATCATCTGCTGGAACATCTGCATCCCCTGCTCCATCAGCATCCTTCGCTCTTCAGGGGACATGTTCATGAACATGCGCAACCCTTCTTGCATCATCTGCATCCGCAGTGATGGGTCCATGTTCATGAACATCTGGATGCCCATGCGCACCGCTCTCTGGCGCTCCTCCGGCGACATCTGCATAAACAGCTGCATTCTCTGTTGCTCCAGCGCCAGGAAGTCCTCTGCGCGTGTTTGTCCCTGCCTACCACGCTGCCCCGCTTGCTGGGCAACCATCGGTTGCTGGTAAAACACCACGTATACCGGGCGCGTCTTGAACGCCGGAACCATCTCGTTGAGCTGTTGCTCGAAGTCCGGCGATACGGTCACATTGCGCACGAAGGAGGTAATCCGGTTACCGGTAGCATCGGCGACAATGAGCCCTTGCGCCTCGAGGCTCACAAGGGAGCGTACCCAGTTGACCAGAGTCTCGGGAGCGGGCAACTCCATGTCTGCACGCAGATACACTTTGCGCCACACTATGCCGGATATCTGCTTCGTAACGGCATCCAGTGCAGCCTGAGCATCCTTCGCCTGCGCCGGTGGCGTTACACGCCCCTGCAACAGCGGGTCCACCACCACCTGCAGTCGAAACCGCTGTGCGATGTCTGCCAGAACCTGTCGCACGTCACTGCCAGTTTGCCGCGCTTGCTGAGGCAGTTGCTGCTGGGGCTGTGCCGCAGGCGGCTGAAAATCGGCAGGTGGGGGTGGCGGCATCACCGGCTCCAAAGGCACGTCCACGGGTGGCTCCGGCGGAGGCTCAGGCTCACCCGGGGCAGGTTGTGCCCAGAGCGGGGCGACAGCGCACACAGATAACGCGACGAGGGCTGCAATCGTTCTCCACCACATCTTGAAACGACCTCCTCATTTCCTTCATTTCTTATTAGACACTGGGCGCGTTCGAAAAGTTGCGCTCCGTGAGGAATTATGCCAGCTACCGCGATTTTCCTCACCATTATCTATTGTACCCGCTGTTCTTATCAGTGCGAGTCCGGCAGGAACGGCTTCCGTCACGCGAGAATTTGAACGTGGATATACCGTATGCCTGTCGGCGCGGGGGTATTTGCCTTCCAGAAGGTGTGTTAGAGAATGTGGCCGCAACCTTCAGGTTGCGCTCGCTTTGCGCAGGCTAAAGCCTGCGGCTACAGTGGGTGGAGGATCGAGCCTCGGACACGACACCACAGGGTAGGAGGGCTCGGACGGAGCCTCGCCCTCCACGAAGCAGGAGAGGTGACATACCACCAGCAGATGACTACTCCTGCCCCTTCTCGCCCGGCGCCTGCACGATAACCGGTCCCATGCCCTGATACTGCTTATGGGTGCCGTCGCAGAAGGGAAACTTGGTGGACTTGAAGCAACGACACAGCGCTACTCGCTCACCGGGTTCCAGCTCCACCACCGTGCGTGGGCGTCCTTCAATCTCCTCTGTAGAGTGCTTCGCCATGGTTGTGCTCCTCATCGTGTTCGCGTGAATTGACCGTTTTTCTCTACGCTTTGCCCGGCTGTTTCTCCTGCCCGAACGTCTGTCGCAGTTGCGTAAAGAGTCGCCGATATGATATACTTATGGTGGTTGAGGGCAGGATGTGCAGGTAGGGCGGCACAAGGGGGTAGCAATAATCTCGGAAGAGAGTGGGCAGGCTCGCCCACTCTTTTTCTTACCCTGTAAAGAGGTAACCGGAGAGGGCAGAGATGAACAGCGAATTCATTGAGATACTGCGTGCGCTTGAGCGCGAGAGGGACATCCCGCTGGCGGTGCTCTGGGAGGCGTTAGAAACCGCTTTGACCAACGCCTATAAGAAGCACTGTGGCGCTGTCGGCGATGTGCGTCTTCGCCTCGATTCCAGTAAGGTGGGGGTTCGGTTGTTCTGCGAGCGTACCGTGGTGGAAGAGGTGGAGAACCCGCATACCCAGATTACTCTGGAAGAGGCGCGAAAGTTTAAACCGGAAGCGGAGATTGGGGATACCGTGTCTGTGCCGGTGGACCTGGAGGACTTCGGGCGCATCGCTGCGCAGACCGCCAAGCAGGTGATTGTGCAGCGCATTCGCGAAGCGGAGCGGGAGCAGATATACCAGGAGTTTCAAGAGCGCGTAGGAGAGACACTCTCCGGCTTCGTACAACGCAGGGAAGGTCCGAACGTGATTATCGATCTCGACAGAGTGGAAGCCATTCTGCCGCCAGAGGAGCAGGTACCCAATGAACCGTATCGCCCGCACGACCGCCTGCGCGTGTATCTGCTGCGTGTGGAGCGCACCACGAAGTCACCACGCATTATCGTGTCGCGCAGTCATCCCAGCCTCATCCGCCGGCTGTTTGAGCTGGAGGTGCCTGAGGTGCGCGAGGGAAGCGTGGTGATTAAAGCGGTAGCCCGGGAGCCGGGAGCGCGTTCCAAAATCGCCGTGTGGGCGAAAGAGCCGAATATCGACCCGGTGGGCAGTTGCGTCGGACTGCGTGGAACCCGGGTGCAAGCGGTGGTGAACGAGTTGTACGATGAAAAGATAGACATCATCCGCTGGTATCCCGACCCGGCGCAGTTTATCGCGGAGGCGCTGAGCCCGGCGAAGGTTTCCAAAGTGCATCTGAACGAGAAAGAGAAGAGCGCACTGGTCATCGTGCCCGACGACCAGCTCTCGCTGGCTATCGGCAAAGCGGGGCAGAACGTGCGGCTGGCGGCGCGTTTGACCGGTTGGAAGATCGATATTCGAAGTGAATCACAGATTTCTGAAGGCGCGCTGACAACGGACCAAGAGGAACAGGAAAGCGCGTCCTGAGGAGAAAAACAGCGTTGGGGGGTTCGTGATGCCTGCACGCAAATGGACGCCGATACGAACGTGCGTGGCGTGCCGAACCGCCGCGCCGAAGAGGGGATTGATACGCGTCGTGCGCACCCCGGAAGGCGCGGTGGTTGTAGACCCTACCGGTAAGAGGGCGGGGCGTGGGGCATACGTGTGTCGGAGCATGTCCTGCGTGCAGACAGCATTGAAGGCGAAGAAGCTGGAGCGGTCGCTGAAAGTACCGTTGCCAGCGGACACTGCGCAGGAGCTGCTGCAGCTGGCTGCGCAGGCAGAAGAGGAGGAGGTGACTCGCTCGTGAACCGTATCCGTGTTGGTGATTTAGCAAAAGACCTGCAGATGAGTGTTGCCGAGCTGCTCAGCACGCTGACCGACCTGGGCGTGGAGGTAAACAACGCCGATAGCCTGATTGACATCTCCACGGCACAAGCGGTGCGCGCTGTGCTGGACAAAGGGCATCCGGAGGTGGAGCTGCCTCCTACCATGACCGTACGCGAGCTGGCTCAGGCGTTAGGCGTAGCCTCCACACAAGTACAGCAAAAACTCATGAAGGTCGGGGTGCTGGCGGGGTTGAACCAGCAGCTCTCCGCTGACCAGATTGAGCGAGTTGCCTACGAGCTGGGTTATAGCGTCCGCTGGACACAGGCGAAAGAGCCGGAAGTGCCCGAAAGCGCGCGCCCCCGCGCCGCATCGGCAGGAGGACCACAACCCCGCCCGCCAGTGGTGACCATTCTCGGGCACGTAGACCACGGAAAGACCACCCTGCTGGATGCCATCCGGCGCACCAACGTGGCGGAAGGCGAATACGGCGGTATCACCCAGCACATCGGCGCGTATCAGGTGGAGGTAGAACATGCCGGTGAGAGGGCGAAAATCACCTTCTTGGATACCCCCGGACACGAAGCCTTCACCGCCATGCGCGCACGAGGCGCACAGGTCACCGACATCGCGGTGCTGGTGGTTGCTGCCGACGACGGCGTGATGCCCCAGACCGTGGAAGCGCTGAACCATGCCAAAGCGGCTAATGTGCCTATCATCGTCGCCATCAACAAAATAGACAAACCCGAGGCCAACCCCGACAGGGTGAAACAGCAGCTGGCGGAGCTGGGCGTGATGCCGGAGGAATGGGGTGGTGATACCATCTTCGTGCCCGTATCGGCGAAACAGCGCGTCGGTTTGAACGACCTGCTCGAGTCCATCTTGCTGGTCGCCGAGGTACAGGAGCTGAAAGCCGACCCCAACGCCCCTGCCGAGGGAGTAGTAATCGAATCCAAGCTGGACAAAGGCAGGGGTCCCGTCGCCACTATCATTGTGCAGCAAGGCACATTTAAGCAGGGTGATGCGGTGGTAGCAGGGGAAGCTTATGGGCGCATCAAGGCGTTGCTGGATGATAGAGGCAACCGCGTGCCCAAAGCCACACCCGCTATGCCGGTGGAGGTCGTCGGCTTGTCGGCAGTGCCCAATGCGGGAGAAAAGATGGAAGTGGTGAAAGACGAGCGCACCGCCCGACAAATCGCCATGGAGCGCGAGCAACGCCACCGCCAGGAGAAGCTCGCCAGTCAGCGTGCCCGCGTGACGATGAAAGACCTCAGTCGCCTGATTCAGGAGGGCGAAATCAAGGAGCTGCTGGTGGTGCTGAAGGCGGACGTGCACGGCTCGGTGGAAGCGGTGCGCAGCTCGCTGGAGCGGCTGGAACACCCCGAAGTGCGCCTGCGGGTGCTACACGCGGCGGTGGGTAACATCACCGAGTCCGACATCATGCTGGCATCGGCGTCCAATGCGCTGGTTATCGGCTTTAACGTGCGGGTGGAACCCGAAGCACAGCGCGTCGCCGAGCAGGAGCGGGTGGAAGTGCGCACCTACCGCATCATCTACGAGCTGGTAGAGGACATCAAGGCGGCGATGCTGGGCATGTTACAGCCATCCATCGAGGAGTTTCCGCTGGGCAAGGCGGAGGTGCGTGCCGTGTTCAGCCTGCCGCGCGGCACGGTTGCAGGGTGCTATGTCACCGAGGGCAAGATAGTGCGCAACGCCGAGGCGCGTGTCTGGCGCAAGAAGGAGTTGCTGTACACGGGCAAAATCGCTTCCCTGCGCCACCTGAGGGAGGACGTCCGCGAAATCGCTCAGGGCTACGAATGCGGTATCATGGTGGACGGCTTCTCGGACTTCGAGGAAGGTGACACCATCGAATGCTTCGAGAGGCGGGAAGTCTCTCGCGCCGGACACACGATTACTCAGCGGAGCGCAACAGCGGTTTCGTAGAAGACACGGAGTACCAGCAGGTGCGATGATGGTCGTCGGCGTACTGACGGTAGAGTTGCATCTTTATGGAGCAGCCTCTCTGAAAGAGAAGCGTCACGTGGTGCGCAGTACTTTAGACACCTTGCGCAACAAGTTCAACCTCTCTGCTGCCGAGGTAGACCATCTGGACGAATGGCAGCAGGCGACGCTGGGCTTTTCCTGCGTGGGTAACGACAAACAGCACGTAAACAGCGTGCTGAACAAGGCGCTGGACTTTTTATACGCCGACCCACGCATTGAAGTGATCGCAGTCAATATGGAGTTGTGGTGAAAAATGAGCAGCAACAGAGTATCCAAGATAGAGAGCTTGCTGGTTAGCGAAATCAGCGACATCGTACGGCACGAGTTGAAGGACCCGCGCCTTGCGGGGGTGACCATCACCCAGGCAAGGGTATCGCGCGACTTGAGCCACGCCAAAGTGTATGTGAGCGCGCTGGGGGGCATAGAGGCGCGGGATAAAGCGCTGGAAGTGTTGCGCGCACTGGCTGGGCGTATTCGAGGCGAGTTTGGTCGCCGCGCGCACCTGCGTATCGTGCCGGAAATCCAGTTTGAGCCGGATGAAGGCATCGAGGCAGGAATGCGCGTACACGAACTGTTGCGTCAGCTGGAACAGGGATGATTCGCCGCCATCTACAACAGGTTGCTCAGGTGTTACGGGAGGCAAAAAGCGTGGTTCTCGCCTGTCACCTCAACCCCGACGGCGACACGCTGGGATGTGCGCTGGCGCTTCAGGCAGCGCTGGAGGGATTGGGCAAGCGAGTCATCACCCTGAGCAGTGACGGCGTGCCGGAGATATACCGATTTCTGCCCGGCGCAGCGAAGATACTCTCCTCCACCGAGCAACGCGGCTTCGATGTGGCGGTGGTGTGCGATACCGGTATGCCCGATCGCATCGGGAAGGCGAGAGAGGCGGTGTTCTCAGCGCGAATCATTGTGGATATTGACCACCATGTCACCGAAGGCGCGTTCGGCGACATCCGTATCCAGCAGCCCAAAGCGGCCGCCACTGCCGAAATCGTCTACCGCCTGTTGAAGGTGATGGATGCCCCCATCACTCCCGCCATCGCCACCTGTCTGCTCACCGGCATCATCACCGATACCGGTCTTTACCGTTACATGAACGTCTCGCCGACCACCTTCCGCCTGAGCGCAACCCTGATGGAGGCGGGGGCATCACCGGCGCAGATTGCAGAAGAGGTTTTTGAACGACGCTCCTTCTCCAGCGTTAAACTGCTGGGGCGCGCCCTCGAGCATATCCGGCAGGAAGAAGAGGGACGGCTGGTGTGGTCCTACCTGAGCCACGAGGATTTCGCCGAGCTGGGCGCCACCGACGAAGACACCGAAGGCATCATCACCCAGCTGCGAGCGGTGCGTGATAGCGTCGTGCTGGCACTGTTACGGGAGGTGAAGCCGGGGCGCGTGCGCGTGAGCGTGCGCAGCCGTGACGAGCGCATCGATATGGCAAAGCTGGCAGAGAAGTTCGGAGGGGGCGGGCATCGGCTGGCGGCAGGGTTCTGGGTAGAAGGTGACATCGCCGAGGTGAAACAGAAAGTGATTGAGACACTGCGAGAATGGATGCACTGCTCAACCTCTATAAGCCAGCGGGCATGACCTCGCGTGAGGCGGTAGACGCCGTACGCCGACTGCTTGGCGTACGACGGGCTGGACACACCGGCACGCTGGACCCCGGTGCGGAGGGAGTGTTGCTCATCTGCCTGGGCAAAGCCACCCGCCTGAACGAATTTCTGCAGTGGCTCCCTAAGACCTATCGCGCGACGATGGTGCTGGGCGTGCAGACCGATACGCAGGACATGGAAGGGAAGGTGGTTGCCAGCACCGATGCCAGCAGGATGACACGCGAGATGCTGGAGGCGGTGCTGCCCCGCTTCACGGGGGAGATCGAGCAGATTCCGCCCATGCACTCGGCGGTACACCATCAGGGCAGGAGGCTATATGACCTCGCCCGGGAGGGGAAGGTTGTGCCCAGAGAGGCGCGTCGGGTGCAGGTGTACCGTCTGGAACTGCGACGCTTCGCACCCGGCGCACACCCCGAGGCGGACATTGAGGTGGAGTGTTCTACCGGAACCTATATCCGCACTCTGTGTGCGGACATCGGCGACGCGCTGGGCGCAGGAGCAGCCATGAAGCGGTTGGTGCGCACCGCCATCGGTAGCTTCCGCGCTGAGAAGGCGGTAACCCTTCAGCAGCTGGAAACGGGCAACACTGCAGACCATCTCATCCCAATGGCGAAGGCGGTAGAGGATATTCTCCCCGTCTGGACACCTCCTCCTCGCGTGCTGCGTCTGTTTCGGCTGGGTCGATTCGTCAAGCCGAAACCATTCCCGCCCGTGCCTCTGCCGGAAGATAAGCCCCCCTACATCGCCGTACTGGACGCAGCAGGCGAGCTGTTCGCCATCGCCACCGTGCGCCGCGACGAGGTATGGCCTTACAAGGTCTTCGGTGAGCATGTGCTGTATCACCCGCGTAGCATGGAGGAGGATTGGGGGTGAGCGACTCCGACTCGCGTTCGTTGAGCCTGCGTGCCAGCGTTGTAACCATCGGCTCTTTCGACGGGGTGCACCGGGGGCATCAGGCGATTATTCGCGTCGCTACCCGGCGTGCACAGGAGCTGCGTATTCCCGCCGTGGCGGTCACCTTTGACCGCCACCCACAGGAGGCCATCCAGCCCGAGAACGCGCCTCCCTATCTCACCACGCTGACCAGCCGCCTGCGCCTGCTGCTGGAGACCGGGGTACAGAACGTGCTGGTGTTACGCTTCGACCGTGATTTCTCCGCACTGCATCCCGAAGCGTTCGTTCACTCGGTGCTACAGCGGCGTCTGAACGCGCGTCATATCGTGGTGGGCAGGGACTTCCGCTTCGGGTATCGGCGGACGGGCAGTGTGGATTATTTACGGGAGGTGCAGGCGCGTTTCGGCTTCGAGGTGGAGGATGTACCGGACGTGCTGTATCGCGGCGAGCGCATCAGCAGTAGCCGAATCCGCCAGGCACTGCTGGACGGTGAGGTGCAAGAGGCATCTGCCATGTTGGGCAGAGCGTATGTGCTGGAGGGTGTGGTGGTGCGCGGGAAGCAGCTGGGCAGGAAACTGGGCTATCCGACGGTAAACCTGAGCCTGCGTGCGCCCCAGCTGGTACCGAAGGATGGAATCTACGCAGGAAAGCTACTGCATCCGAGCACAGGCAACACCTACACAGCGGCGATCAGCATCGGCGTGCGCCCCACTGTGGACGGCAGGGAGCGCACCATCGAAGCGTACCTGCTGGGTTTTTCAGGCAGTCTGTATGGTGAGGAGGTGCACCTTGCCTTCTTCCACCGCCTGCGCGACGAACGGAAGTTCGAGTCTCTGCAGGCGTTGAGGTCGCAGATGGATAAAGACGTGCAGCAGGTGGCGGAACTGATGGGATAGGGGTAAACGGACTCACCTGGAGGGCGAGGCTCCTGCCGAGCCGTTGCTGGCAAAGCCACCGTAGATTGCGTCGCCCTGAACAGATGGAGGAATGGTGAACATGAGAAAGCAGCCTGTCTTCGCCGTTTTACTATACATGCTTTTCGTTTGCCTATCCTGGGGGCAAGCCCAGAAGCCCCCCGAGGCACCTCCGCAGCTCTCCGAGAAGGACAAAAAGATGATTGCCCTGTTTGAAAAGGCGGTCTCGCTGCAGAGGGCAGGGAAGGCACAGGAAGCCATCGCGGCATACCAGGAGCTGCTCAAGCTACAGCCCAATACGCCGATGGCGCGATTCAACCTGGGTGAGCTCTACATGGCGCAGGGGGACTTCCCATCCGCCGAGGCGCAGTTCCGGCAAGTGGTAAAAGCCATGCCTAAACTGCCGGAGGGCTACTTCCGGCTTGCGACCGCCCTTGCCCAGCAGAGGAAATGGCAGGAGGCGACACAGATGGCGCAGAAAGGCGTGCAGCTCGCCCCCAAAAGCGCGGAAGGGCACTTCGTGTTAGGGGTGATTTACCTCTCCCAGAAGCGTTTTACGGAGGCGGAGAAGAGCCTCCTGCGCAGCAGCCAGCTGAACCCCAAAGCCACCAACACGCAGTTCAATCTCGCCTACGTGTACCTGCAGATGCGCCAGCCGCGCAAGGCGATACCCATCCTGAAGAAACTCACCGAACAGGAACCGAAAAACCCCGCGGCGTGGGCAGGATTGGGAATGGCGTGCGATATTGCGGGCGATTTACCCCAAGCACGCGACGCCTACCGCTTCGCTCTGTCCTTGCAACCCCAGAACGAGGACCTGACCCTGCGTCTGGCGGTGGTGCTGGGGCGCATGAATCAACATCGAGAGTCGCTGCAACTGCTAGAGAGGCTGGTGAAAGCACACCCCAACGATGCTGGATTGTGGTTCGCCATCGGGCAGGCGCACTTCAACATGCAACAGTACCGCGAGGCGGAAATCGCCTTTCGCAAGGTATTGCAGTCGCAACCGAAAAACGTGGCGGCGCAGGCAAACCTCGCACTGTGCCTGCTGAACCAGAACCAGCTGGACAACGCCAAACGTGAGTACGAAAAGCTGCGCCAGATGCGCCCCCAGGACGTAAACGCGCTGATGGGGCTGGCGTACATTGCCGAAACGCAAGCACGCTGGGACGATGCCCTGAAGGAGTACGAGCAGTGGCAGAAGCAGGAACCCAACAACCCCGAGCCATTGCTGCGCAGCGCCCGCGTGTGGCTACAGCGGGATAAGGTTCCTCAGGCGATCAGCGTGCTGGAGAAGGCGGAGCGACAGTTTCCGAGCAACGTCGGGGTATTGATGCAGGTGGCAGATGTGCTGGCACAGGCGAATCAGTATGAAGAGGCACTCCAGCGCTACCAGCGCATACTGAAAATCGACCCCAAACATTTGGGCGCGTTGAACGGCGCCGGGCTGATGTGTTCTCGCCTGAAGCGCAGCAAAGACGCACTCGGCTACTACCGGCAGGTGCTGGATATTCAGCCCAACAACTCACAGGTGCTGTTCTTCATTGCCGACCTGTACGAGCAGGATAAGGACTATGCCGGTCTGGCAACCGAGATGCGCCGGGTGGTGCAGAAGAATCCGAAAAACGCGGTGGCGTGGTGGCGGCTGTCCATCGCTCTGGAGCGACAAAACAAGATAGATGAAGCGCTTGCCGCGCTTCGGGAGATCGAGAAGCTGACACCCAACGACATGTTCTATCTGGTCAACATCCCCCGCCTGCTGGAAAATGGGGGTAAAACGGAGGAGGCGGCGAAAGAGTACCGCAAGCTGATTGCTCGCCAGCGCAAGGAGCCGCGCCTTTACGGAATGCTCGCCGCCCTGTACAAAAAACACAACCGCCCCGATGAGGCGATAGCGGTGTACCAGCAGGGAATCAAAGAGCTGCCCAAAGACACCTACCTGCGCACTCTGCTGGCACGCACCTACGAGGAGCAACAAAAGTGGGAAGAGGCGACGCAGGTTTACGAACAGATTCTGCAGGTCGCGCCCACCGAACCTGGGGCATACAGCGGCTTGCAGAGATGCCTCGCGCAACTGAAGCAAGAGGAGCAGTTTCCCAGTCTGGTCCTGCCTATTATCGAACGCGACGCCTCGAATGAAGCGGCGGTACGCGCCCTGGCGAATTTTTACCGCGACCGGGGCAAACCCGCTGAGGGAATACCCCTTCTGGCTTCGCTATCGCAGAAGCATCCCAAACAGAAGGGCATATGGCTGGCGCTGGCTCAGCTGCAGCAGGAAGCAGGCAAAGAGGAAGACGCCCTCAAGAGCTACGAGCAGGTACTGCAGATAGACGGCACCGACCTGCAGGCACTGCGCAGTATCGCGCAGATACATGAGACACGCAATGAGCCCCTCAAAGCGGCTGGAATCTACGAACGCATTCTGGCGGGCTATCCGCAAGACATCCCTACCCGGCTGCGCCTGGCGGGGATGTACGAGCAGGCAGGGCAAAAGGAGAAAGCCATCGAGCAGTACCACGAGGTGCTCAAGCGCGACGCAAGCAACACTATCGCGAAGGAGAGCCTGCAGAGGCTGGGGGCACCCTCCACAGGGGGATAGCCTCTTGTGCTTTTCTTGCATTTGTAATATACTTTTTGTAACAGCAGTGTATCTGCAGACTCTTCATCCCGAAAGGAGGAGGTACCAAGATGTCTCGCGCTACATGGTATGTAGCCCGTTTGCTGTGCTGGGCATTTGTCGCCCTTGCCGTAACTCCTGTGCTCGCGCAGATTAACTATCCCAGCCTGCTCGCACGTTGATTATTCTGGGCGACAACCCCTACGAGGGCGTTAGCGTCTCTGCACCCGCCGACCTAGTGGGCACCGGCAACGGAGTGACCCCCTTCGTGCGCGTGTATCCCGCAGGCACCCCCGTTACGTTGAACGCGGCAACCCTCGCACCCGACGGCAACGAGTTCGAGAATTGGCGAATTGACGGCGTGGACTACTCCGGCGATCCCGAACTGCAAATCACGCTGGACGACAGCCACATTGCGACGGCGGTGTACGAGTCCACCAAAACCCCCGTGTGGGATACCGGTGCGCCGAAGACGGTCATCGTCAACAACCAGGAAGTGTACCTGGGCTACGTCTCCGGCAAGGATGCAACGACACTACCGCAGCGATGGTCCGCCATTCCCTTCCGTATCCCGACAGGCGGCGCGCTCATCAGCCAGGTAGATGCGAACTGGTTCGTGGTGGATGGTTATCAGGGCGCGGACGTACGCTACATCATCTGGCGGCGCACCGGCTTGAACCGACCGGTAGATGGAGACCAGGTGGCGCAGGGCGTGCTGGGCGCGTACTCCGCAGGCACGGACGACCCTCGCATCCCAGGCGGCGAGGATTGGCTGCACCGCTACTCTAACCTGAGCATCCTCCTGCCGGAGGGTGACTACTACCTGACCATCTACTCGGACGGCATCGGAGCCGGAAACACAACCGGGTTCAACGCGCTCGCGTGGCTGACCGGCGCCGACCTTCAACCCTCCGAAGTAGAGCAGGACTTCATGTGGCGGTCGCGCTACTTCCCCAACCCCGGCTTCGAAGTGTACGCGCCAAACTCCATCCAGCCCAAAGCAGGACAAGACCCGAAGGACCGCTGGAACTGCGCCTTCGTGCTGTACGGCAAGCTGGCGGTCATCCGTGGAAACGTGGCGCTGGGCGACTACGACGGCGACCCGTCGCTGGTTCCCGTCTCCGTGCGCCTGCGCAAGGAGGGCGGTGGCGAGGAGACTCGCACCGTCTTCACCGACCGCAACGGCAACTACTCGCTGTGGGTAGAGCCGGGAACCTACGAGGTCTCCTTCAAAGCCAGCCACTGGCTGCGCGTGAACCTGACGGGTGTCACGCTTGGGCTGGCGGAAGAGGTCACCGGGCAGGATGTCTCGCTTACCAATGGCGACATCGACGGCGACAACGAGGTAACGCTGTTCGACTTCGGTGCGCTGGTAGCGGCATTTGGCTCGATGCCCGGCGATAGCAACTGGAACCCCGATGCCGATTTGGACGGAGATTTAGAGGTCACCCTGTTCGACTTCGGCATTCTGGTTCGCAACTTCGGCGCGATGGGGGACGAGTAACCCTCACCCCCCTGCCCCTTCTCCCGAAGCTTCGGGAGAGGGGGTTATCCCTGCGCTGGCAATTAGCGTGCGCGGGGGGATAAAAGCGATATCCTCCCGGGCGGTCTCCAGCGTCTGCACGGGAACGTGCTCATACCCCTTCAGCAGTTCGCCGATGATTGCCTCCACCGAGCTTTCCGGCGTGGATGCACCGCTCGTGATGCCCACCGAGCGGTAGTCGGTACGCCATTCGGGAAGAACCTCTTCGGGTTCCAGCAACAGATACGCGGGCACGCCTGCCTCCTGGGCTACCTCGCGAAGCCTGTTGGAATTGCTGCTGGAGCGGCTACCGATGACCAGTATCAGGTCGCATACTTTTGCCAGCTCCTTAACTGCGTTCTGGCGGTTGGTGGTGGCGTAGCAGATGTCCTCTTTGGGAGGGGTTTCGAGGTGCGGGAAACGCCGTCGCAGCACCGCCATGATACGTTCCACCTCGTCCACACTCAGGGTAGTCTGCGTAGCAACCGCAAGCTTGCCGTCCGGCACCTGCACACGCTCGGCTTCCTCTACCGTCTGCACTAGCGTGATTTGCCCCGGAGCGTGTCCCATCGTGCCCAAGGCTTCTACATGTGCGCCGTGTCCGATGTAGATAATGTGATAGCCCTGCGAGGCGAAACGTTGTACCTCACGATGCACCTTCGAAACCAGAGGACAGGTGGCGTCGATTACCCGAAGATTGCGCTCAGCTGCCGCCTGTCGCACGGCAGGCGACACCCCATGTGCGCTGAAGACCGCCGTCGAGCCGCGCGGGATTTCCGACACCTCTTCCACGAAGATAACGCCACGTCGCTCAAACGAGCGCACCACATGCTCATTGTGAACAATCGCGTGACGCATATAGATCGGTGTGCCGTACGCCTTAATTGCCAGGTCCAGTACCTCTATCGCGTACGACACCCCGGCGCAAAACCCGCGCGGCGAAGCCAGAACAATACGCTCCATCGCGTCCTTTCCTTTGTGTTCTTGTTGGTAAATCAGCAACCAGATTGTACCTCAATCAATACTTTTCGGTGAGCAATATTTGCACATTCTTAAATGTCGAGGTATAATCAAAACGCATTAAACACGCAGCGTTACTGGTGAGGGAAAGCATGGCTATCGCAGCAGCGCATCGCACTTCGGTGATTGCAGCCGACAACCATATCCTACACAGGCTGCACTCGTTGTCCGGTATTGTGCCTGTTGGCATTTTTCTGGTTCAGCATTTAACGCTCAACTCCTTTGCGCTCGCCGGTGCCGAGCGCTACAACGCGGTGATTGACTTCTTCAACAAGACAATGCCCCGTCACTTGCTACATATATTAGAGTGGGGCTTCATCTTTATCCCCATCCTGTTTCACGCGCTGTATGGGCTGGTAATCACCGCGCACGGACAGGTGAACGTGCGACGGTACGGCTACTGGCGCAACTGGATGTACCTGTGGCAACGCATCACCGGTATCATCCTCGTCGTGTATATTGCGGTGCACGTATGGGGTACCACCATCAGCCACCGGCTGTATGGTACGAACATCTACTACGAAGGGATGGCGCAGTATTTCGCCAATGTGTGGGTGACTGCTTTCTACCTGCTGGGAATTACTTCAGCAACGTTCCACCTGTCCAACGGCATCTGGAACTTCTGCATCCGCTGGGGCATTACCGTCAGCGAGCGGGCGCAGCGCGGATGTGCGAAGGTGTGTGCGGTCATTTTCGTGCTGCTGACCGCGCTGGGATGGTCGGCGCTGTTCGCATTTCGCTAGAGGTTTGAGAGGTGATACTCAATGGCAAAGCAACGGGCAATCGTCGTCGGCGGGGGGCTTGCCGGGCTGATGACGTCCATCAAAATCGCTGAGCAAGGGGTGCCGGTAGACCTGTTTTCGCTGGTTCCGGTGAAGCGCAGTCACTCGGTGTGCGCACAGGGGGGCATTAACGGCGCAGTAAACACCAAAGGCGAGGGCGATAGCCCCGACGAGCACTTCGACGACACCATTTACGGGGGCGATTTCCTCGCGCACCAGCCGCCTGTCAAAAGCATGTGCTATCGAGCTCCAGGCATTATCTACCTGCTCGACCGC
This sequence comes from uncultured bacterium, assembly GCA_938027655.1. Taxonomy (GTDB): domain Bacteria; phylum Armatimonadota; class HRBIN16; order HRBIN16; family HRBIN16; genus HRBIN16. The sequence goes on from CALJAP010000056.1 coordinate 18,336, forward strand.
ATGGGCGTGCCCTTCAACCGCACACCGGAAGGTTTCCTGGACTTCCGTCGCTTTGGAGGAACCAAACACCACCGTACCGCCTTCGCCGGCTCTACCACCGGTCAGCAGCTGCTGTACGCGCTGGACGAACAGGTGCGTCGCTTTGAGGTGGAAGGGCTGGTCAACAAATACGAAGGCTGGGAGTTTTTGGGCATCGTGCGCGATGAGGAGGGCAGATGTCGGGGCATCGTGGCGCAGAACCTGCACACGATGGAGATTCGCGCCTTCCGCGCCGATGCGGTGGTGATGGCCACGGGTGGACCGGGATACCTCTTCGGTAAATCCACCAACTCTATCATCAACACCGGTTCCGCAGCGAGCATTTGCTATCAGCAGGGGGCGTACTACGCCAACGGCGAGTTTATCCAGGTGCATCCCACCGCCATTCCGGGCGAGGACAAGCTGCGCCTGATGTCGGAGGCGATTCGCGGCGAGGGCGGACGGGTGTGGGTACCGAAAGACCCATATGACACGCGACCGCCTCGTGAAATCCCTGAGAGCGACCGCTGGTACTTCCTGGAAGAGAAATATCCCGCATACGGCAACCTGGTGCCGCGCGACATCGCTACCCGCGAGATATTCGAGGTATGCGTTACCCAGAAGCGCGGCATCATGGGGCGCAACGAAGTGTATCTGGACATTACCCATCTGCCTCGTGACCTGATAGAGCGCAAACTGCTGGGCATCCTCGACATCTACACCAAGTTTGTGGGCGACGACCCACGTGAGGTACCGCTGCGGGTGTTTCCAGCGGTGCACTACTCGATGGGCGGCCTGTGGGTGGATTATGAACGCACCCCCGACGGCTTCCTGCACCCCGAGAGTACGCACAACCAGATGACCAATATCCCCGGTCTGTACGCAGCGGGCGAGTGCGAGTACCAGTACCACGGGGCGAACCGTCTGGGCGCGAACGCCCTGCTAGCGTGCATCTTCGCCGGTGAGGTAGCGGGCAACGCGGTAGTGCGCTATGTGCAGGGGTTGGGGAGATCCGCCGATAGCCTGCCGGCATCGCTGTATGAGAGCGAACGCCAGCGCCATGAGCACGATTATCAGCAGCTGCTGAAGATGACCGGCGACGAGAACCCTTACAAACTGCATCAGGAGCTGGGCGAGTGGATGACGAATAATGTTACCGTAGTGCGCTACAACGACCGGCTTCAGCAGACGGAGTGGAAGATTCTGGAGCTGATGGAGCGGTGGAAGCGCATCAACATCAACGACTCGTCGCTGTGGACGAATCAGATTGTGCCGTTTACCCGCGCCCTGCGCAACATGCTGATGCTGGCGCAGGTGATTACGCGCGGTGCGTTGCTGCGCAACGAGAGCCGAGGTGCCCATTACAAACCCGAGTATCCAGAACGCAACGATGCGGAGTGGCTCAAGACCACGATGGCAAGCTACACGCCCGACGGTCCGCACATCTTCTACGAGCCGGTGGACACCTCGCTGATCCCGCCACGCATCCGCAAGTACGACGTGGACAAGAAAGTAACCATCTCTACCGCAGCCAAACCCGCCGAACTTGTCGGCTTAAAGGATGATAAGGGAGAATAGCGTATGGACGGAATCCAGAGTGTGGTACTCAAGATCAAGCGACAGGCGAGATCGCAGAGCGCGCCTTACTGGGAAGACTTTGAAGTACCTTACAAGCCGCGCATGAATGTCATCTTTTGCCTGATGCACATTCAACGCAACCCGGTCACCCGTCAGGGGAAGCCCACTACCGCCCCCGCCTGGGAAGCCGCCTGTTTGGAAGAGGTATGCGGCACTTGCACAATGGTAATTAACGGCAGGGTACGCCAGGCGTGCTCTGCGCTAGTGGACGAGGTGGGTAAGCGGGCTGGCGAGCATCTCGAAATCGTCCTCGAGCCGATGAGCAAGTTCCCGGTGGTACGGGACTTAATCGTCGACCGTAGCGAGATGTTCGAGACGCTCAAGCGTATCCGCGCATGGGTTCCTATCGATGGCACACACGATTTAGGTCCTGGTCCGCGCATTCCCGACAGCATCCGCGAGCTACGCTACGAGTTCGCCCGATGCATGACCTGCGGCTGTTGCTTGGAAGCCTGCCCGAACGTGAATGCGCGCTCTAGCTTCATCGGACCCGCCGCGCTGGCACAGGTAAAATTGTTTAACCTGCACCCGGTGGGGGCAACGCTGGAAGAAGAGCGGTTTGACGTGCTGGCAGGACCCGATGGGTTGACCGGTTGTGGCAACGCCCAGAACTGCGTGCAGGTCTGCCCGAAAGGGATCCCGTTGACCCGTGCTATCGCCGAGTTGAACCGCGACATCACCATCAACCGGCTGCGCAAATGGCTCGGGAAGTAAACATGCAAGCGGGGGGAATTCGGGAAAATCTCCCCGCTTCTGCTACTCACCAGGAGTTCTATATCGCCACCGACGGCAGCCAGTGGCTGATGGAAGTTGCCGTACAGTGGTGCCCGTATTTTGAGAGCCGGGTGCGTCTGCTAAAGATGCCAGAAGGCATCCCCGTTCCTCTCCCGGCAAACCTGCCTTACCTGGATGTGGTTCCCCCAAACATCCGCGAAGCGGCGCTGGACGGTCGCTTTGACCTGCAAGCGATTACGCGCTACTGCTTGCAACGTTGCCTCGTTATGCTACGGCAGTACGTGGAACGCTTCGGCAACACCCTGTAAACAATTTGTCTGTCTTCCGATAATGTAAGGTGTCATGCGAAGTGGCTATCCCAATATACAATCCGGAATATCACAATGAGCAATGCTGCTATACGTCAATCCCGCGTGCTGGTCGTAGACGACGAGCCGCTGGTGGCTGAGGCCATCGAGCGCGTCTTGCGCTCGTATGGCTATCTGGTGAGCGTAGCGTACAGTAGTCAAGAAGCCCTGCAGGTACTGGCACAGCAGCGTGTGGATTTGTGCCTGTCGGACCTGCATATGCCCAGCGTGGGGGGCAAAACGCTCGCCAGGCAGATGCGCCAGCAGTATCCCGAAATCCCCATCGTCATCATGACGGCAGACGATTCTATCGAGGTGCTGCGTGAAGTGCTCGACAGCGGCGCCAGCGACTTCATCACCAAGCCGTGGCGTGCGCACGAACTGCCCATCGTGATAGAGCGCAACATCCGCCGCCACAGTATCTGGATGGAGGAGCAGAAGCAGTATCTACGCAAACTGAACGAAGCCTATTCCGACATGCTGGAGGCGCTGCTGAGTGCGCTCGAGACACGCGAGCGAGAGATAGAGGGACACTGCGAACGGGTTACTACCTACACGATGATACTTGCCGAAGCGATGGGTGTTCCGCACCAGCAACATCCCAACATCGAGCACGGCGCGTTGCTGCACGACGTGGGCAAAATCGGCATCCCGGACCGCATTCTCTTCAAAAATGGGCCGCTGAACGCCGCCGAGTGGGAAATCATGCGCCAGCACCCCGTTATCGGATATCGAATGTGTATGAAGGTGCGTTCTCTGCAGGACGCAGCACGCGAGGTGATACTATGCCACCACGAGCAGTGGGACGGCAACGGTTATCCCCAGGGGTTGCGCGGCAAGGACATTCCGCTCGGCGCGCGCATCTTCGCCGTCGCGGATGCGCTCGATGCCATGACATCCGACCGTCCCTATCGCAAGGCTCTTTCCCTAGAGGAGGCGTCTGCCGAGCTGGAGAGGTGCGCCGGCACGCAGTTTGACCCCCAAGTGGTCAAGGCGTTTTTCAGTATCCCCGCCAGTGTGTGGGAGACGGTGATACGAAACCTTCAAGCCACACCCAAAACGAGTGCGCCAGATGATGACACTTTCTCCCTCCCGGCTCAGGGATCGTTGAGAAAGGCAGCGTAGTACCCCGCTTCAACCGCGAGGGAACAACGGTAACGGCTTAGACGGAGCCTCGCCCTCCCGTTGAACCTTCCACGCGCACCCACTGATTACCTACTCACCAGGCTGAGCTGCACCTGGAGCTGACGTTGCTGGTAGCTCCACAGGATGCGCGGCTGAATGCAGTGCGCCGGCAGCGATAAAGCCACCTGCCAGTCACGCCAGCGGTGGTGTTCGATATCCCAGATGCCCAGAACGTCCACGCCCCAGCGTTCGGTCAGGCGCAGGCGGAAGCGTGCCTCCCTTCGCGTCTCCAGCTGGTCGAACACAAACGGGCTGTGGCCGCTCGTAGCGGCGAGGGCCAGCCCCGCCCCCAGCTGTACGCGCTCTCCCGCCTCCCAGTACACGCCCCACTGCGCCCGCACCCAGCTGTACAACTCGGAGCCCGAGTACGCGCCCGCTCTCGCCTCCAGAGCCACGTCGGTGCCGACCTGCCTGCCCATCTCCAGCGTTTGGGATTGCCAGCGCAGCAGAGCAAGCGCACGATTGGCAGTAGCCAGTGTAGGGCTTTCCCGCAGTCGTCCCAGCTTCCACTCTGTCTCCAGCAGTCCACCGCCCACGGGGTGAACGGTCTGGTAGCCCAGTTCCGCGCCATGCAGGTAGAGGTCGGTGCGCTGCAGATTCTCCACCGGTGAATTCGCCTGCACAGAGAGGAACGCTCCTTGCTTTATCCCCTTGTCCAGCGAGGTACGCCAGTCGTGAGTACCGATGGTCTCCAGAAAAGACACGCCGGGCCGCTCGGTGGGCTCCAGACGGCGTAAGGGCTCCTGGTCGCCGGCACGGTCCAGCCTGCGCAGCAGGTCCACTCGTATCTCGGGGTCATGCCGGGTGAATACCCGCAACCCGTAGCGCACTTGCCCCCACCTCTGCGGCAGCAGGTCGCCATAGTACACCATCAGCCCCCGTCGGCGCGAGTAGCCTATCTGCGGTAGCAGCGGTTCGCCCGGCTCGCGCCTGCCGATGCGTCGGCTCAGATACGGCACGGTGACCCACCGATGCCCCCACGCCGACAGTGACACATGACGAGCACGCAACCGCAAAGCAGCGCTCAGGCTAAGGCTGCGTGCAGATAGCAGGAAATGTGGGGACTGCTTGTCGCAGGTGGTCAACGTCACATGCTGCATGGTCAGCATGTTGCCATCGGAGCGCAACGACTCGGCGGTGATGAAGACACCTTCTATCTCGCCATGAACATCGGACAGGTCGCCCTCACGTGTTTTGAGGTTAAAGCGCATCTGCGAGGCGCGGAGCGTTCCCCGTTCGTCCGAGAAGGACACATCGCCCGTGGCTGTAATCCAGCCGCTCTCCATATCGCCCTCGATACGCTGCGCCCGCACGCGCCGGCTGCCCCACTGCACCTCCGCATCCCCTTCCGCAGTGAAGTGGCGGAACTGCTGGGCCTCCACCCGACGCGCCAGCAGTCGCCATGCTTCGTCTCCTGAGGGCGACGGGGCTGACCTGGCACCGCCAATCAGCATCCCCAACAAGAGCAGCGCGGCAAACCGGCACATGCGCGCTATTCTGAACTGTTCAGCTGGTGTAGAATCCACTCCATCGCCCCTTTGAGGTCCGGCGCAATGTGGTCGGGTGGGTGGTTCTGCATTTCGGGGAGGTCGAGCATCTCCGGCTTCACGTGCCCACTCAGCACCAGCACGGTCTTTACGCCCGCTGTGCGTCCCGCAATGATGTCCCTCCATGAATCGCCCACGAACACCGATTTCTCCAGCGCGATAGCATGCTCCCTTGCTGCCCGAAGCAGCAGACCCGGTTTGGGCTTCCGGCAATCGCAGCCGTCCGCGTCATCATGCGGGCAATAGTAGAAGGCGTCGATATGCGCCCCGTATTGGCTAAGCATCTGCTGTAGCCGTTCGCTGATTTGCTCCAGCACCTCCAGCGTATACAACCCTTTTGCCACCCCTGACTGGTTCGAGCAAACAATCACCGGCACGCCCAGTGCATTGAAACGCGCTATCGCCTCCGCCGAGCAAGGCAGCAGATGCAGCTCTTCCGGTTTGGTGACGAACTCCACCGGGTCGACGTTAATCACACCGTCTCTGTCCAGAAACAGAGCGGGGCGGGTTGTTTTCTCGCTCAAGCGTTCACCTCTCCTGACATTCTCTAAAAGGACTATATCGGAGCTGAGGGCGAATCGTCAAGAGGATACCGTACACAGGAGGTGGCTTCGCATGGCACCACGTGTGCTTGTCGGCACTTCCGGCTGGAGCTACAATCACTGGCAGGGTATCTTCTATCCACCAGAACTGGAACGCGAAGGGTGGCTTGCCTTCTACGCACGAGCGTTTCCTACCGTCGAGATTAACAGCAGTTTTTACCGTCTGCCCTTTGAGAACATGGTACTCAGCTGGCATCGGCGGACACCGGAACACTTTGTGTTTGCTGCTAAGTTCTCCAGACAGGCGACGCACGTGCAACGCCTGCGTGACTGCCAACCGGTCGTACAGCGATGGATGGAACGCCTGAGGTTGCTGGAGGAGAAGCTGGGGGTGATCTTAGTGCAGTTGCCGCCCGGGCTACACAAGGACGTGCCGCTGCTGGAAGGGTTCCTCCGGTTGTTCCCCGAGGGCGTGCGCGTCGCGGTAGAGTTTCGTCACTCGTCGTGGGAGTGTGACGAGGTGTACGAGATGCTCCGCGCACTGGGGGTGGCGCATTGCACCATCAGTTACCCCCGCTATCCGGTAAACTGGACGGTGACCGCCCCATTTGCTTACGTCCGCTTGCATGGGGTAACGCAGGCATACGACTACTGTTACAGCACAGAGGAGCTGCACGACCTCGCCGCGCATATCCATCAGCTGCTTCAGGAGGTACAGCAGGTATACGTGTACTTTAACAACGACACCAACGGCTACGCTCCCGACAATGCTCGTCAGCTGCAAACCATTCTCTCGCTCGCCCGAGAGATTGCAGGAACCTGACCGACAGGGGCGAATAGCCATATCAACAACCGCAAGGAGGAAGGGTGAAGTTGCGAACGGATTGGCCCCTTGTTCTTGTGCTTTTATTGGTGTTTGCGCTACCGGGCGAGTCGAAGCGTCGCCTCAGCGTCGCGCATCTTCTCACCGATTGGCTGGAAAATCCTCTGGGGATAGACACCCTCCAGCCGCATTTCTCGTGGCAGATGCAACACCAGGAGCGCAACGCCAGCCAGAGCGCGTACCAGATTCAGGTTGCCAGCAGACCGGAGCTGCTCCGCGATGGCAAAGCGGACATGTGGGATAGCGGTAAGGTGGCATCCTCGCAGAGTCTGCATGTCCGCTACGAAGGCAAACCGCTGCAGAGCAGAACCACCTACTACTGGCGCGTGCGGATATGGGACCACAACGGGGTGACCAGCGCGTACAGCCAGCCTGCCACCTTTGAAACCGCTCTGTTGCATCGGGACGAGTGGCAGGCGAAGTGGATAGCCGTGCCCCGATTGGGCGGAAACGGCTGGCACTCACAGTTTGCAGATAGTGTGGACGTGACCAAATGGGTGCAGTTAGACCTGCGCCGGTCGGTGCAGTTCCGGCAGGTGGTGCTTTACCCCGCTCGCCCGCATAACTGGGTGCGTGACGAACCCGGCTTCGGCTTCCCCGTGCGCTTCCGCCTCGAAGCCAGCGACGAGCCCGACTTCACCCATCCGCGCCTTCTCGCCGACTACACTCAAGCCGACGTGCCCAATCCGGGCGCAAAACCGTTTGCCATCGACGTGGGCGACCAGACGGCACGCTACCTCCGACTGGTCATCACCAAACTACACCATCCTGCCGATACGCGCCCGCTGGCGGCGCTGGCGGAGATGGAAGTGTTGGACGCGGCAGGGACAAATCTCGCCCTCTATTCTACCGTAACCACCGACGGCTGGAACATGGATAGCATCGAGGAGAACGACTGGAGCCGGGCGATGCTCACCGATGGGGTGCGCGAATCCCGTCCGTCGGATACATACGCCCCCATGCTACGACGCGAGTTCAGGGTGGCAGGCAGGGTGAGACGCGCCCGCGCCTACGTCACCGGCTTGGGTTACTACGAGCTCTATCTCAACGGACAGAAGGTAGGCGACCGCGTGCTGGACCCGCCCTACACGAACTTCCACAAACGCATCTACTACAGCACCTACGATGTGACCCCGTTGCTTCGTCGGGGCGACAACTGTGTGGGCGCGCTGTTGGGCAACGGCTGGTGGAAGGGCAAACCCCATTTGCTGTTGCAGATGCATATCGAATACACCGACGGCACCGAGCAGACTATCCTCAGCGACGACCAGTGGCGCTGGGCAAAGAGCCCCGTTCTGGACAACAGCCTGTATCATGGCGAGACGTACGACGCCCGGCTGGAGCAACCCGGCTGGTGCGAGCCCGGCTTTGCCGAACAGCAAGGGGAATGGCAGCCGGTGTTGCTTAGTGACCCGCCAGGCGCGACGCTTTCAGCGCAAATGATGCCGCCCATCAAGGTCACGCAAACCCTCAAGCCCAAATGGGTTTCCGAGCCGCGTCCTGGCGTGTTTGTGGTAGATTTTGGACAGAACTTCTCCGGCTGGTGTCGGCTGCGGGTGAAAGGGGATGCGGGAACCACCGTCACCCTCAAACATGCTGAAGTGCTGTTCCCGAACGGGCTGGTGAACCAGCAGAACCTGCGCTCCGCCAGAGCGACCGACACCTACATCCTGAAAGGCGAGGGGATGGAGGTTTATGAGCCGCGCTTCACCTACCACGGCTTCCGCTACGTGCAGGTGGAGGGCTACCCGGGAACCCTGAAGCCAGAGGATATTGAGGGAAGAGTGGTACACACCTCCTTCACGCAACGCGGGCAGTTCGAGTGCTCGAACGAACTGCTCAACCAGATCCAGCACAACGCGCAATGGGGATACCGCACCAACTGGCATAGCATCCCCACCGACTGCCCCCAGCGCGACGAACGACAGGGCTGGATGGGCGACGCCCAGATGACCGCCAACATGGGCTTGTACAACTTCACCGCCGAATCCGCCTACGTGAAGTTCCTGCGCGACATCGCCGACGCCCAAGGCGAGGACGGGCGCATTCCCGACACCGTGCCCCACGTGTGGGGAACCAACCCGGGCGACCCGCAGTGGGCGGGGGCATACCTGTTTATCGCGTGGGACATGTACCGCCATACCGGAGCAAAGCACCTGCTGGAAGAGCACTACGACGGTTTCAAGCGCTATGTGGAGATGCTGCGTCGGGAGGCAGGAGAGGGCTGTATCCTTACCCGCAACAACTACGGTGACTGGGTGGCGGTGGTGGAAACGCCCAAAGACCTTATCTCCACGGGCACATACTACCTGAGCGTGAAGGTGCTGGCGGACATCGCGCACGTGCTGGGCAAACACGCTGACGAGCGAGAGTACCGCGCCCTGTGCGAACGCATCGCCACTGCTTTCAATGGACGCTTCTGGAACGCACAGAGCGGTCAGTACGGCAACGGCAGCCAGTTCTCCAACATTTTCCCGCTTTATCTGGGCATCGTGCCGGAGGAACACCGGCAGAAGGTGCTGGATAATGTGATACGCGACATCACCGTCAACCACAAAGGACACCTCAGCACGGGGTTCATCGGCACGCGCTACCTGCTGGACACGTTGACCATGCTGGGACGCGCCGACATCGCCTATCTGGTTGCCTCACAGGATACCTACCCGAGCTGGGGCTACATGGTGCGCATGGGTGCAACCACCATCTGGGAACTGTGGAAGTATGAGGTCGGTGCGGGCATGAACTCCCACAATCATCCGGCGTTTGGACTGGTGAGCGCATGGTTCTATGAGGCGCTGGCGGGCATCCAGCCTGATGCTTCGCGAGGCGACTGGGAACACTTCATCGTGCGCCCGCACCCTGTTGGCGACCTGTACTGGGCGCAAGCTTCAGTAGACACTGTGCGCGGCAGGGTAGGCGTACGCTGGGAGAAGCGTCCCGACGCCTTTCTGCTGAGCGTCATCGTGCCAGCCAACAGCTCCGCAACGGTATACATCCCCAAGCTGGGCATCGCGACCCCCGCCTTGACGGAGGCGGAAGGAAAGGTATGGCGCGAAGGCGTGTTTGTACCCCGGGTGCCCGGCGTGAAAAGCGCACGCGACGAGAAGCACTGGATGATAGTGGAAGTCGGCTCCGGCGACTATCATTTTAAACTTCAGGCAGACAGATGAATAGTTGCTGTGCCGAGCAAGGTGTGATATAATCGGTCACACTGCGGGAGGTGCTGAGATGGAGCACGAGCAGCAGCCGCAATTTGAGCAAGCCACGCAGGAGGAGCAGGTTCGCAAGGAACCTGTAGATGTGGTAACGTTCGTCTTGTGGATGATTGAAGAGCTCCAGGCTCAGGCATGGATTAAGATGGGCCTGTGGAAGGACCCCGTTTCGGGAGAGTTGTATACAGACCTGCCGCAGGCGAAGATTGCCATCGACGGGGTGGCGGCGCTGACGGAGGTGCTCAAACCCCATATTACCGACCTACAGCGTCGCGACCTAGAGCGTCTGCTTACCGACTTACGGCTTAATTTTGTGCAGCGCAGTGCGGGGGGATAGCCACCCGCGTCGCTAAGCGAAAGAGAAAAGGAGGCGACCATGCATCGTTCGCAAGAGAGCGCGGAGGTTCGCTGGTTACGTGCGCAGTGGCTACGCTATTATCTGATTCGACGTTGCTATCTCTGGGCAGTACGGGGGATGAGGGCGCTTACCGCACAGGTACAGGATGGGGTATCTCTGATAGCGCACTGGATTCTGGAGCGCACCGACCCGCTGGCACAGTACCGGCGTCAGCGCGAGCAGTTTCTTGCTTTCTACGAGCAGTATGAACGGCTGGTAGACGTGTTGTGCTGGGCAGCGCGCGACACCGTGCACGACGGTTGCGACGAACGGTATCAACAGGTGCGAAACTGGTTCACACAGCACTACGCCCCCGTGCGCCGCGCAATGGCTCCCATCATCCGACAGGTGCTCGCGGAGCAGGATGGCAATCCAAAGGAAGACCCCTTTGAAAGACTGTTTGCACCGGCGCATGTGATGCAGGTCATTGAAAGCGATGAGGGTGACCTGCTGGGACGCATCATCCTGACCCGTGACATCGTGGCTCGCTATGACGCCCATTTGCGAACCCAGATAGAAAAATACGGGCAGAGAGCGGGACACTGAAGATGTCGATACGCCCTTATCGCGCCGGAGACGAACCGGCAGTGTTGAAACTGTGGAACGAGTGTATGGGGGCGCAGTTTCCGCTGGATTCCGCTCTGTTCGAGCAGAACGTGCTGCGGGATGCCCATTTCGACCCAGAGGCGGTGTGGGTAGCGGAAGGCGCCGGGGGCAACCTGCTGGCGTACGCGCACGCGAAGGTGTGCAAAGAACCGCTGGGTTCGGCGGGCATGATGCCCGAGCAGGGCTGGATTGGCGCCCTTGCCTTCTCGCCCAATGAAGAGGGCTTGCAAGCGGCGCGTCGGCTATTGCACACGGCGCTGGACTGGCTCCAATCGAAGGGCAGAAGGCACGTGAACTACGGCTCCGACCCGGCACATCTCTTTCCGGGCGTTCCTGTCGAACAGTCCCTCCATCAGCAGCTCCTGCGGGAGGCGGGGTTCGCTATCGGCGAACATGTCGCGGTGGACCTAGTGCGTGAACTGGCGGACTATCGCGTGCCCGAAGCGGTGGAAGCGAATCTGCAACGCCTGCGGGAGGATTATGCCATCCGCTCCTGCACATCCGAAGACGTGCCCGCCCTGCTCCGATTCCTGCAGAAAGAGTTTCCGGGCAGGTGGTACTACGAGACCGCAAAGAGGCTGGAGGTAGAGGACACCCCTTGCGACATCCTTATCCTCACGCAAGGGGATGAGGTGGTGGGGTTCTGCCATACCTTCCATCGTGGCTCCAGGCGTATTGGGCCATCCATCTACTGGCGCAAATTGTTGGGTGAGGCATACGGCGGATTGGGACCCATCGGGCTCGCCGAAAGCACGCGCGGTAAGGGATTGGGACTGGCTCTGCTCTGCAAAGGCGTGGAATATGTAAAGCAGCAGGGTGCACAGCGCATGGCAATCGACTGGACCGACCTGGTGGATTTCTACGGCAAAATCGGCTTCCGCGTGTGGAAGCGCTACTATCCTGCGTCGCGGCAGATTTAGCCCCCCTTGCGGAGAGCGAACCTCCAGGTGAGCCGGTTTAGCCCCACCCAGCATCCCCGCAGACGAGGAGGAGAGACGTTCCACCCAGCCGCCACGCACGCGGGGAGGAGCGTCATGTCCCCCTGCTTGCGGGGGGACGACAGGGGGGCTAACACCTCCCCTGCTTGCGGGGGGACGACAGGGGGGCTAACGGCTCGGCAGGAGCCTCGCCCTCCATGCTGACTACATTATTATTCGCCGCCTCAACAGTGGGCTTATGCCCAGCAAGCTGGGCAGCATTAGCGCAAGTGTGCTCCCTTCGGGAACCGCTTGCGGGGTAAATCCCCCTTCCGGTGTCAGAATGAAATCCTGCGAGCGCGTGCCTGCACCGGGCAGGGGCGCGTCGTACAGAATGCCGTTCAGAACGCCCAGACCGTTCCATGCCTGCAGATAGCTCTGCGCCAACGTCAGGGTCAGGCTATCGGGAGAGCTGCGATTGGTGCCGTTGAACACGTTCGTCACGCGAAAGCGTCCGCTGCCGAATGGGTCTGCGCCGAAGCCATCATAAAGAGCCTCCCAGATGGCTAACTGCAGGGCGGCACGACCGCGTGCATCCGTAGCAGCGGGGCGGTTCTTCCACAACGCACCCATCGCCCAGTCCGCGCGACGCCCATCGTCCAGCGCAGTAGCGGTGGTGTTCTTTTGCACGGCGTCCCACGAACCACTTGCCACCACCTGCTTCAGGTCCACGCACCACGCTTCCTTTGGCAAGGGGTCTCCCGCAATATTTAGGCGCATCGCGCCGATATACACCCAATGGGTGCTACCGTCCAGAACGGTATCGGCGGTGTAGCTGGTATCGTAACTGTGCAGGCTGATGGTCACTGCGCTGGCACTGCTGGCAAGCACAAGCCCAACTGCAAGGCTCAAAATCCATCGTCTCATCAGACACTCCTCCTTCTTCATAAAGTGGTTCCACTCTAAAATAGTGCAAGAGGAGTGCCATACCCATTGCGCACTTTGCGGGGATTGGAAAAAAACGGTAAAGCAACGGGGATGCCTACTCTTCCCCTGCAACCTCTCTCTCCATCCATACGAATCGCGGCGTCTTCGCGTCGGCGAAGTTCATCTCCACCAGCCGACGGAACAGTTGCTCTTCCATCACCTGCTCGGCGAGGTCTCGGCGCAGGGCGCGGAAGTAGAGCTGCATCACCCGATAGTGCACTTTGCCCAGTGCGAGCGACCCGGTGCGCATCCCTTCGTCGGTCGCCAGCGTCTGTCCCAATATCGCTCGCGCAATCTCCTTGTTATGAAACTGCACCGCCTGTAGATACGCCGCGCCAACCGGTGACTTGCCCTCTAACAATTCAATCTGCACGTCCTCCGGCAGCACGACTGCCGTCTCCTGCTGGATGCGGTCGAGCACCTCCAGCAGCTCGCGTCGCTCCGCTTCGGGCACATGGCGCGGAACCACCCCCTTCACCGTCGGCGCACCGAACTTCTCCAGCGACAACAGCCAGAACTTCAGCAACAGCCCCTTCGCCCACCAGTGCTTGTACGCCGCGCGCAGGTCACTGCGCCCCTGCGGCGATTCGTAACTGCCGTTGTAGGAATACACCACGAACTTCTCGGCGGGCAGGGGCTTCTCCTCACCCGCAGGCGTGCGCAGGTACAGTGCCTTTAGGTTTCGGAACTCGTCCGTTTCCAGCCGAAACAGGCGGGGCGGTTTGCTCTTGATGCTCTGCCATATCACCATCCCGCGCCACGGCTCCTGCTCGCACAGCGTGTAGTTAATCTCCTGCACCGAGTAGCCGTGTGCTAAGGCGTCCAGCGCGTTCAGCAGGATGCGCGTGACCGAACCGCGCAGTTGCCCTAAAGCAAAGCGCACCAGCTCCGCCGCCCGTTGTGACCGCTCGTCCTCGCCACCGGGCACGACCTGCCAATCCGCATCCAGCACGCCGAACTTCTTGGTGGTGAGCGCAGACTGCACCTGCGCATCGGTGAGCATCTCCTCGTACACCCGCTCCCCGCGCGTGCGCAGCAGGTCGTCTGCATCCGCTGTGCCACCAAAACGAAGGGCGGCGATGGGGTCCACCGCCGCCTGCTCCCGATCCAGTCCGCGCCGCCTCACGCGACGCCATAGTTGCGAAAACACCATACGCTGCCTCCCGATGAGTTGTTGGTAAACATCCCACTGGCGATGCCGGCGGGATGTTTCGAAGACGCTACCTGCTATTCCCCAGATTCGACAACCCCCACATGCTAGCGCTTCTTCTTTCGCAAGGCGTCAATGGTGTTCTTGAGGTAGCCGATCAGGTAGCTTTCCTCTACTTGCAAACGTTGCTCCAGTACAGGAATCGCCGCCGGCGTACCTGCCTTCGCCAGAGCCTTAATCGCCTCCTCGCGGATTAGAGTGTCCGGATGCTGGGTCGCTATATGCAACAGCAGAGGTTCTGCCGCAGGGTCGCCCATCTCACGCAACCCCTTAATGGCTCCTTCTTTGAGCTCGCGAGAGTCGTCCTGTTCCGCGGCTTTGAGCAGGTCGGGCAAAGCCTCTTTAACGCCCAGCACCCCCAGACTGGTTGCTGCCCTCGCACCCATGTTTTTGTCGCCATGGCGGAGGATATCCAAGTAGATGTTCCCCGCGTCCCGAGAACCCATTCCGTTGAGGACGCCCATCACTTCCACCTTCACCGCACTCCGAACGTTTGGGTCTTTGAGCAGAGCAAGCAAAGCAGGCTCGGCGGGCTTGCCGATGCGTATGAGCCCCGCTAGCGCGCCGGGTACCATCTTACCATGCTCATCAAGACCGCAGATGAGTTCCGCAACTGCCTGTTCCGTGCTCATGCCATCCGTACGCATTTCCCAGTATGCCCACGCTATATCAGGCTCGCCCGGTTCCAACGGCACCTGGTAGTTGTAGGTACCGTAGACCGTTACCCATCTCATCATACTCTCCCTTAACACCTGCATCGCCCGCTTGTCCCCGATGCGTGCCAGTGCGCGTGCGCATTCGCACGCGATGGTGTCCTCAAACGGACCACTTTCTTTTGTTCGCGCCATCAATACATCTACTGCCTCTTTGGCTTTGAGGACGCCGAGCGCACGCGCCCCCTGCCTGATTCTCATCAGGGCTTTGTCAACCTCGCGAAAGGTTTCGCCAGGTGTTGGGATGGGGGTACGAACCCATTCTATCATTGCACGAACATACACGTCCCTTCCTACTGCCCGCAGCCTTATGCGCTCGATGGTTAGGCGTGCTAGGTCTGCGAAGTCCTCGTACACCCAGTTGTTAGGCTTTTCCCTTTTGCTTTGCGCCTCGTAAATCTGGGCGTAACGTTCAAGGACAGGTATCAAATCCGTACCTGCGATATCGCCCAGCCGAACCAGCGCGTACTGCCGAAACAGGGCATACTGCTGGCCAAGGGGTGACAGAAACCAGTTGCCGGCGTCCTCCGAACCCTGCGGTTCGAAGAAGTAGGCATCATCCAGATAGCGTAGCAGCGCGGACGGGTCGCGCTCCGAGGCACGATGCATCCTTATCCATTCTAGCGGCGCAGAGCCCTGAATAATCCCCGGCATCCGCAGGGTGGGGTTCAGCTTCAGCGGCGAGTCACCCGTCGCAAAGCCAGCCAACAGCAGCACCGCCCCTAGCACAGCGAATATGGTGTGGTGAGTTCTCATGCTTCAGCCTCCTCTCCTTATGACGTTTGCCGACTAGTAATCGTTACGTCCCCCGACAGACCAGTTATCCGCATCCTTGCTTCCGATAACAAAACCCTTAAATGGGGAGTTTGCCTCGCCCCATTCGCCCCAAAGGTAGGCATGCATCTCCATGTCTGGGTGCATATCTCTTGTGACTGTAGAAGCACCAAACCACCAGAGCGCAAGAGAATAACGGTATGGTAAAGCGTACCTTTCAAGCTCTTGCGGGGAGGGAAAACGAAGTGGATCAGGAGCAAGGAAGTGATACCTTTGCCTTGCCTCAGAGGTCTTCTCATACCTGTCTCGCACGCCATCGGCATCTCTGTCATAAAACTCGTCTGGACGACCTGTTCCCGTTTCAGCGAGTGGATTCCCAGGGAAAAACCAGCCGGGGGCTCCTATCTTGTCCGGGGTAAACCCTCCCCAATTGTCGGATAACAACCAGAGCTTGCGGTGGGCGAACTCGTGGGCCAGTACCCTACCTACGTGGTCAATACCTCCCGCGGGCAGGAACGAAGGGCGTTCAACCGGGGCTTCATCGCCAGGCTGTATAATCCGCGTCCCGAACAGGTAGATACGCCCACGGTAGCCCAAGGAATATTGGTGCCCAGACGGGGCGCAATAGCCTTGCCAGTCAAACATTGCATGCCACCATCTTGGTACCCCGTCAGGGGCAGCAGGGGTGTAGTAAACAACGTATCCCCCCACAAGGTCTGGGTCAATCTCGTCAAAGCCTTCTAGAACGTGCCCCCAATGCCGGGCATGGTCAGGTTTGGCATCAAACCAGTTCGGAGGGTTGCGTTCGCCCATGCGTGAGATACCGCGAAAGATGTTTTGCCACTCATCATGGTCGGTCTTGGCAAAACAGAGAGGAAACGTACGGGTCTTGGTATCCTCCCGGTACTCGTAGTCTTCCTCTTGG
This sequence comes from uncultured bacterium, assembly GCA_938027655.1. Lineage (GTDB taxonomy): Bacteria > Armatimonadota > HRBIN16 > HRBIN16 > HRBIN16 > HRBIN16. The sequence continues at coordinate 34,972 of CALJAP010000056.1, forward strand.
GGAGGGTCATGGGGTGGTCTGCCAGGCTTCAGTCTCCTGAACTTCGCGACAACGGTAACAGAGAAGAAAGTATGGTTTTGAGAAGATGGGATGGGTTCGGTGGTAAATACTTCCCCTTTGTCACCTGACGCAGTACCCGCCCACGGAACCTGCCATTGTACTTTGTACAACTCCCAAGCCGTCTTGTTCTGACGCGTCGAGAAGGTAAACCGGAGACGAACGCGATCAGCAGAGGCTGCGCCCGATGCTATTGGCGCGCTGCTGACCGTGCTACCATCGTCACCTATAGCCTGGCAGTGAATGTTAGCGATAGTGGGATCTTTGACCAGAGTGAACTCCACTTCAGCCACCGCAGCTGGCAAAGGAGGAATACGGTCCGGGTTACCATCCCTTCGGAGAGGGTCGTTCGCATTCTCGTCCCAAATCTTGCACCGCAACTTCACTTGGCGAGAAGGTTCATTCGTGCCAAGCGCAGGCGGTTTATACGCGGCATCAAAGCCCAGAGGGTTGGGAAACACAAAGGAACCTCCGCCGCTGACTATCTCCCACTCTGCCCGCAGTCTTGAGGATAGTTCCCTTTCCTTGTTCTTCAGCTCTACGCTGCCATCCGCTGACGTATACGTGACATCGTCGTAGTCAAACGCATGTACGTGGATGGGTATTGGTCCGTCATCTACCGAATCATCACCGAACTTCTCGTCTCTGGAAGGATATACAACGATAACCCGAACAGCATCGCCCCTCGAGTAAGTTTTCTTTGCTGAGCGTTGTGCCGTGAGCGCATGGGGCATCCCGCTCGCCTTCACCCACCATAAACCCGACCGCGGCAGGTGCAGGGTGAATGGAGTGCTGCTTTGTACATCCATCCAGTACACTATCTGCCCAGGGTCGTCTTCGCGCAGCGCCTCAATTCGTACCGGCTGTGACGAGCCCAACCAGTCCTCCAACTCTACAAATCCCTGTAGAGCATACCCCTCACTCGGCGCGGGCTGCCGGGGCAACGCAGGGTCAAACGGTTCCGCGC
>CALJAP010000057.1 GCA_938027655.1 uncultured bacterium
AGCCCCTTTGGAAAAAGTCGGCATTTTATGGTATCCTCTTTAGCGGTGTCCACTATGGAAAAGACCTCCGTACACACCATCGGTGAATCCCAGCAGCTGCGGTTGCCCACAGTGGCAATTGTGGGGCGACCGAACGTGGGCAAGTCCACCCTGTTCAATCGGCTGGTGGGCAGGCGCGTGGCAATCGTGGAAGACACCCCCGGCATCACCCGTGACCGCCTGTATGGAGAAGCCGAATGGCGGGGACGCGCCTTTCAGGTGGTGGATACGGGCGGTGTGCTGCTGGAGGATGAAGACCCCCTCATCACGCAGGTGCGAATCCACGCGCTGGCTGCCATCGAGGAGGCGGATGTTATCCTGTTTCTGGTGGACGCCGTAGAGGGCATCACCCCCGCCGATGAGGAGCTGGCAGAGGTGCTGCGCACCACCACGAAGCCGGTGTTACTGGTGGCGAACAAGGTGGACAACGCCCGCCGCGAGGCAGACGCCACCGAGTTCTACGCGCTGGGTTGGGAGGAGGTCTTTTCCATCTCGGCTATTCACGGGCACGGCGTCGCCGAAGTGCTGGATCGGGTGACAGAGCTGCTCCCACCGGCTACGCCTACCGAAGAGGAAGACACCGCCATCAAACTCGCCATCGTGGGGCGACCGAACGTGGGCAAATCCTCGCTGGTGAACGCTATTCTCGGCGCGCCGCGCGTGATAGTCAGCGAAATGCCCGGCACCACCCGTGACGCCATAGACACCCCCTTCGAGCGCGACGGGCAGAAGATGGTGCTGATCGACACCGCGGGCATCCGTCGCCCAGGTAAGGTGCAGGGTTCAGTAGAGTACTACAGCGTGCTGAGGGCGCAGAAGGCAATTCGGCGATGCGACGTGGCGTTGCTGGTGCTGGAGGGTCCACAGGGTGTTACCGATGGCGACAAGCGCGTGGGCGGCTACGCAGTGGAAGAGGGACGCGCCTGCGTGGTCGTGGTGAACAAGTGGGATATGGTGAGGAACCCCACCAGCAAAACGCTCATGATGGACTTCACGCGCATCTTCCGCAAAGAGTGCCCGTTCCTGCACTTCGCGCCGCTGGTGTTCGCCAGTGCGCTAACGGGGATGGGCGTTCCGGCAGTGGTGGACACCGCTCTCGAAGCGGCGCAGGCACATGCACACCGCATCCCGACCGGCGTACTAAACCGCCTTATCCACGATGCGATAGATGCCCGTCCCTACAGCCGCAAGGGGAGAATGCTAAAGGTATACTACGCCACGATGCCCTCTACCAAACCGCCGACGGTGGTGCTGTTCGTGAACGAACCGGACATTGTGCATTTCTCGTACCTGCGTTATCTGGAGAACGCCATCCGGCAGCAGTTTCCGCTGGAGGGCACGCCTATCCGCCTCGAGGTCAGAGAGGCGACGGGAAAGCAGCGCAACGAGTAAGAGGAGCCGATGGAGCGACCGGTCAATCCGCTCGATACGTTAACCGACTCGCAGCTGCAGGAGCTGGGTATCCGCGACCTGCAGCGGGCACGTACCATTTTTGAAATCCTGCGCGGCTGGGGTCCGCACGCCGACGCTTTTGACCAGATGCTACCCCACCTGCTGCGGGCGATAAAGCTCTCGCCAGACCCCGACATGGCGTTGAATAACTTCGAACGCTGGCAGGCGAACCTGGCGAACCGTCTGCCCTACTACCGCTTCCTTGCCGAGAACCCATCGGTGCTGGAGATTTTCTTCACCGTGTGTGCCACCAGCCAGTTCTTCTCCGAAATCCTGATCCAGAACCCCGAATACTTCGAGTTCTTCTCCGACCCCAGCCTGCGCCGACGTCCCAAAACCGCCTCCCAGCACTACCGCGACCTGCAAAATCTGTTACGCACCTGCACCAGCTACGGCATGAAGATAGACGCCTTGCGCCGCTACAAACAGCGTGAGGTGTTACGCATCGGCGTAATGGATATTCTGGCTGGAACAGGTGCAGGGGCAAATGACCGCTCAACCCTGCCCGACCTGCCGGAGGTCGCACAGGCTCTCAGCGACTTTGCGGACGCCTGCGTGCAGGTGGCATACGAAATGGCGCACGAGGAGCTCTCCCGACGTTATGAGATGACCGGCACACCCGCTTTTGCAGTCATCGGCATGGGCAAGCTGGGCGGAAGGGAACTGAACTACTCGTCCGACATCGACCTTATCTTTGTGCACGATGACGACGTAGGGGTGACAGGCAAACTGACCGGCTCCCAGTACGCCGAGCGGCTGGCGCAGGAGATAGTGAACGTGCTGGCACGCAACACCGAGCGCGGGTTTGTGTTTCGGGTGGACCTGCGCCTGCGTCCCGAAGGCAGGTACGGTGCCCCCAGCCGTTCGCTCAGCAGCTACCGCCACTACTACGAGAGCTGGGCGGAGACGTGGGAACGACAGGCGTTGATTAAAGCGCGTTTCGTGGCGGGCGACCCGCGCGTCGGAGAGGCGTTTGTGCGCATGGCGGAGGAGTACACCTACCAGAGCTATGTGCCCGCCGAATGGGTGGAGGACATCCGCCACAACAAACGCCGTCTGGAACAGAAAGCCGCCCTTGCCAACGAGACGCACTCCAACGTCAAAATCGGCGAGGGGGGCATCCGCGATATCGAGTTTGCGGTGCAGTTGCTGCAGATGCTGGTAGGCGGTCAACACCCTTCGGTACGCACTGGCAACACGCTGGAGGCGTTGCAGCGACTGCGACGTGAGGGGTTCCTGACCCCCGAAGAAGCCATTATCCTGCGCGAGAGCTACTGCTTCCTGCGCATGGTGGAACACCGCCTGCAGATACTGTACGAACAGCAGACCCAAAAGCTGCCTGCCGACCCGCGACAGATGGAACTGCTGGCGCGACGCATGGGCTTCGAAAACGCCGCCTATTTTCGGGAGACCTACGACCGCGTGCGGGCGCAGGTGCGCAAAATCTTCCTGAGGGTGTTCTACGGCGAGGCAGGTGATCGGGTGATGGAACAGCAGGAGAGCACCCTGCGCGACCTGCTGAGCGCAATCGACGACCCCAGGGCGCAAGAGCTGGTGCTCCAGCATCTCGCCCGGAACGGCTTCCGTGACCCCCAGGCGGCTCTGCGCCTGCTGCAAATCCCGCTGATGGGCACGGATGCGGGCTTAGAAGACGCCGATAGCCCGCCTGTCGTAACACGCGGGGCGGCGAGCCCTGCCATGCGCCAGAGTTTTTTGCGTATCGCACCCGCGCTCATCACCTACGCCTCGCGTAGCCCCTCGCCCGATGACGCTCTGCTGGGCATCGAAACCCTTGCGCTGGCGGTACCCAATCGGGCACAGCTGTACACCGCCTTCGCCGACAGCCCAGAGGTATTGCGTCGGCTGGTGGAGCTGGCAGGAGCAAGCCCCCCGACCATGCGCACGCTCAGCGGTCATCAGGAGCTGCTGGATACCCTCTTCAGCGAGGAAATTATCGCCAGCGAGCCCAAAACGCGCGAGCAGATGCTACAAGAGCTGCGCCAGCGACTGGGCGCCGGCACCCCGCGAGGCTACCCCGAACGACAGGCGCAGACGATTGCCTCTTTCATCCGTCGGGAGAGACTGCGCATCGTCGCTCGCGATGTATGGGGCGAGGCGCGTGGCGCAGACACCGCCAGAGACCTGACGCACCTGACGGAGGCGGTGCTGGAATGCGCGCTGCAGCTGGCTCAGGCGCATGCGATGGAGGCGCACCCCGAATGGGAGGAGGTGCTGCGCTCGGTAGCGATAATCGGCATGGGCAAGCTGGGCGGTTGGGAGCTGGGCTATGCCTCCGACGCCGACATCCTGTTCGTGTTCGAGCACCCTGCTTCCGTGCCCCACGCGGAGGCTTATGCGGTGACCGCGAAAATGTGCGAGCACGTACTGCAGTTTTGCCGACTGGTGCACTCGCAGCACGCGCCGCTGGAGGTAGATGCCCGCCTGCGCCCGGAGGGACGCTTCGGTGCTATCGTGCGTACAGTGAACGACTACCGGCAGTACTACCTCACGCGCGGCGAAACGTGGGAGCGACAGGCGTTGATTAAAGCCCGCCCCGTTGCGGGCAACCCCGCGGTCGGCGAGGCGTGGCGGCAGATGGTGGAAGAAGAGGTGGTGTACGCGCGCGCACTGAGCGAGGAGGAACTGGAGTCCATTCGCCACATCAAACGCCGGGTGGAAAACGAGCGGCTCAAGCCGGAGCACCGCTGGCGCGATGTAAAACTGGGATACGGGGGGATGGTGGACATCGAGTTCACCGTGCAGACATGGCAGCTGCGCGTGGGCAAGCAGTATCGCAGCGTGCGTCACACCAGCACTCTTTCCGCTCTGCACGCCCTGCGCATGATTGCGATGGTCTCTCCGGCGGACAGCCGAAACGCGGCAGAGGCATATCCACTCTGGAGCACCGTGCGCAACGCGCTTACCCTGCGTCATGGGTTACCGCGCGACGTGATACCTGACGAGGAGGCGGAGCAGCGCATCCTGGCAAGGATGCTGGGCAGGGAAGACCACACGCAGATGTTGCAGGAGTTCGAGCAGCTGATGCGCGAAGTAAGAGGGTGGGTCGAGCGCGATTTGTTTGGAGACTGATGTTATGTCCACAACCGATTTACTGCTATGGTGGGGGCGGGATTACGGGCTAGCGCTGGTCGTCGGCTACCTTATCGGAGGCATTCCCTTCGGCTGGCTGATTGCCAGAGTGTGGAAAGGGGTGGACCTGCGCGAGGTAGGTAGCGGCAACATCGGCGCCACCAACGCCTATCGGGTGCTGGGACCGGTGGCAGGTATTCTCGTCTTTCTGCTGGATACCGCCAAAGGCAGTGTGCCTATCCTGCTGGGCAACCTGTTCGATTGGGACGGCATCTCGGCGGGCATCGGCGCGATTGTGGGACACAGCTTCTCGCCCTACCTGCGGGGCAAGGGGGGCAGGGCGGTCGCTACCAGCCTGGGGGTGTTTCTCGCGCTGTCGCCATGGGCATCGCTATGTGCATTTGCCACCTGGGGCGTGCTGGTGCTATTGACCCGCTACGTATCGGTAGCCTCGGTGCTCGGCTCGCTGTCCCTGCCACTGGTGTGGATGTGGGTGTTTCAGACGAAAGATGTTGTACGTGGGGCGGCTCTGCTCGCTGCGCTGTGGATTGCGTGGAAGCACCGTCCGAACTTCCAGCGCCTGCGGGCAGGCACGGAGCCACGAGTGAATCTATGGGGGAAGCGCTGATGGGAACAACACGTCATCCATACGCTCAGCTGGCGCGTGACGCGGTGGAACACTTCCTGCGAGACCACGAAATGGTCGAACCGCCGCCTGATTTGCCTCCACCTCCTGTGGAGAACTGGCAGGGCGTCTTCGTTTCGATACACACTTCCGACGGGCAGCTGCGCGGGTGCATCGGCACGCTGCGTCCGCTCCATCCCGACATCGGCAGAGAGATTATCCTGGTTGCGCTGGACGCGGCGCTGAAAGACCCTCGCTTCCCGCCGGTGGACGTGTCGGAGCTGCATGACCTCGAATACACCGTGTATGTACTGCATCCGCCCGAGCCGGTGCAGTCGATGGAGGAGCTGGACCCGCGCAGATACGGAGTTATCGTGCACACCGAAGACGGAAGACGCGGTCTGTTGCTGCCCGATTTGCCGGAGGTCACTACAGTGGAGCAGCAACTGCACATCGCCTGCATGAAAGCAGGCATCGCCCACGGCGAGCAGTTTTCGGTGGAGAGATTCAAGGCGGATAAGTTCGAGTAGTGTGTCAATTTTCGTGTCGAACGAACGCCCGCCTAAAAAGGGTAAACCTTCCCCTGAGCCGAATCGTCAGATGATAACGAGAACTCACCGATGGAGGGAAACAGATGTTCCGCTGGTTGTGTCTGTCTTTGCTGGTCGCACTGACAACGTGGATGGCGTCGGCGACGCCGCTGGACGACTATGTGGCTGCCGAGGATAACACCTACGGCTGGCAAATCGTAAACACCCGCGAAATGGCTGGCATCACCGCGCTGGAGGTCAGTCTCACCTCGCAAAAATGGCGCGACATCGTATGGAAGCACCGCGTGTATATCCTGAAGCCAGCGCAGTTGAAAACCCCCGAGTTTGCGGTGCTGTACATCACCGGCAGTAGCGGGATGGCGGAGCTGGCAGCGTTCGGGCAGGTAGCCAACAAGGTGGGGGCGCTGTGCGTTGTGCTCAACGACGTGCCTAATCAGCCCCTGTTCGGCGGTTTGAGCGAGGACGCGCTGATTTCGTACACTTTCATGGAGTTCGCCAAATCGGGCGATAAGACCTGGCCTGCCCTGCTGCCGATGACCAAAAGCGCAGTGCGCGCCATGACCGCTGTGCAGGAGATCGCCAAGAAGCAATGGGACATCGACGTGAGGGAGTTCATGGTCACCGGCGGCTCCAAGCGAGGCTGGACGACCTGGCTGACCGCAGCGGTAGATAAGCGCGTGCGCGCCATCGCCCCACTGGTATACGATATCCTGAACTTCCCCAAGCAGCTGCCCCATCAGGTAGCCACTTGGGGCAAGTATAGCGAGATGATTGCCGACTACTCCAGCAAGGGATTAACCGAAATGCTCTCCACCACCGAAGGGCAGGTGTTGACCACAACGGTAGACCCCTATTTCTACCGCGAACGGTTCAAGATGCCCAAGATGATTATCAACGGTGCGAACGACCGCTACTGGGTGATAGACGCCGCGCAGTTCTACTTCAACGACCTGCCGGGCGAGAAATATCTGATGTACGTGCCCAACGCCGGACACAGCCTGCAAGAGGGCTTGCCGCGTGTGGTGAACAACCTCACCGCGTTTTACCTGGCGGTAGCGTCCAAACAGCCGCTGGCGCAAATCCAGGCGGACGTGAAGAGGCAGGGCAACAAACTGCTGGTGACCGTGACCACCAAGGGCAAGGTGGAAGGTGTGCAAATCTGGACGGCGCAATCGGGCACGAAAGACCTGCGCAGCTCGAAGTGGACGGCGCAGGACGCCAAGCCCGCAGGCAACGGCAAATACACAGCCGAACTCGCTTTGCCGACCGATGCCGTCGCCTTCGCCTTGTTCGCCGATGCACGGGGCAGTGTGAACGGTACGGAGTACCATGTGTGCACCGTGCCGGTGGTAACGGTGGTGAAGTAAAGTAGGGGCGAATACTTATTCGCCCCTGCATTACCGCGTTAATTGTTGCGGTAGGCAGTGTGCCAGGTGATGGCAACCGGAGCCAGTCGATGCGAAGAGTTTTTCACGCTCGCGATGAAAGATGGGTAGCATGGTTGTTCCTGCTGCCCAATTTTCTCGGTTTCGCGGTGTTCACCGCGGGTCCGGTGCTGTTTTCTCTCATCGTCAGCTTCTCCAACTGGAACCTGCAGCGCACCATCCCCTTCCAGTGGATTGGCGTAGAAAACTACATCGAGCTGGTGCATGACCAGCAGTTCTGGCTGTACTTCATCAACACGCTCTACCTCATGCTGGGAATGCCCGTTGCCATCGCCGGGTCGCTCGCGCTGGCGATACTGCTCAGCCAGAGGTTGAGAGGCATCGTGCTGTATCGCACGCTCTTCTACCTGCCCAGCATCACCAGCGGCGTCGCGCTGATGATACTCTGGAAGGCGCTGTACAATCCCGATTTCGGCCCCATCAACGCGGCAATTAACGCGGTCAGCCAGGCACTGGGGCTGGATGTGCAGGCGCCTCAGTGGTTGCTCTCCACCGCGAACCTGCTGGGGCTGGATGTGGAACAGGTGCGCATGACCGCGAAGCAGTTCGGACTGGGCGCACGCGACGCACTCATCATCATGGGCATCTGGATTGCCATCGGCGGCAACAACATGATACTCTATCTTGCCGCACTGACCAACGTGCCACAGGAGCTGATAGAAGCCGCGCAGCTGGACGGTGCGGGCAAGTGGTCGGTGTTCCGCAACGTCACCTGGCCCCAGCTCGCGCCAACTACCTTCTTCATCGTGGTGATGAGCTTCATCGGCGGACTGCAGGGCGGTTTCGAGCAGGCACGCGTGATGACCGCCGGCGGGCCCGCAGGCACAACCACCACGTTGACGTATTATATCTACACCAAGGCGTTCGAGGAGTTCCAGATTGGCTACGCTTCGGCGATTTCGTGGATACTGTTCGCCATTATCTTCGTGGTGACGCTGGTCAACTGGAAGTTCGGCGCAAAGGAGATTAGCTACTGAGAGGAGGTGTTTTCCGTGCCTGTAGACACATACGAAATGGTGAAGCAGGGAGAAAGCCTGAGCGACACAGAGGCTCAGCAGCTGGAGGAGCACCTTCGCGGTCATCCGAACGGCGTGGAAGCACGTGTGATACTGCTGGGTTACTACTGGAAACGCGCCAATGATTCGCCGCAGGCAGCGAAAGCGCGTCAAGCCCACATCCTGTGGCTGGCTCAGAACCGTCCCGAAGAGCCGGTGCTTGGAACGCCTTATGCGATGCTCCATCCTCTGATCGACGGCGAAGCCTTCAGCAAAGCGCGTGAGATACTTTTGCAGCAAGTGCGCAAACACCCAAAGAACGCGCGCATCCTGGCAAACGCCCGCGATTTCCTGAGCGTTTACGACGAGGCCACGGCGGTGGAACTAGCAAAGCGTGTGCTAAGCCTTGAGCCCGGCAACCCCGAACACGCCCAGCGGCTGGCTCACCTGTACGAGCTGATAGCAGGAGGCGTGCGAGATGCCGCAACGCGCAAACGTTACTACCAGCAGGCTCTTTCCGTTTTGGAGAGTGCTTGGAGAAGAGGTTGGATGGACCCCGTTACACGTGTCTCCCTGCTTCGTTCCGTAGCAGACGTTGCCGCGCGGGCAGAGGAGTGGCAGAAAGCGCAACGCTACGCGCAGGAGCTGCTCGAACTGGCATCCCGTCCCATTTTCGTTTTCGAGCCGGACGCCGATGGCATGCATACCGCGCACACGGTGCTGGGCAAAGTAGCTTTGCACAGAGGCGACATCAAGGCGGCGAAGGAACACTTGCTGGACTCGGCTCGCGTGAAAGGTTCTCCGGTGCTCGGCTCGTTCGGTCCCGACTTCACGCTGGCGAAGGCACTGCTGCAACGGGGCGAGAGGCAGGTCGTACAGGAATACCTGAACCTGTGCGAGCGTTTCTGGAAATACGGCAAAGACAAGCTGGCAGAATATCGGCGCGTCATCGAGTGTGGAGGCATTCCTGATTTCGGTTTCAAGGGGGAGTAACCCCTTAGCTGGTGGGGATAAACCTGTCTTCACAGGTTTTCTCATCCGCGCAGGCGGATTTTGCTCTGCTCATAGCCCATGATTTCAATCGTGGGGTTTAGCACGGTGAAGACGTAAAACCGCCATGTCTGCATCCAGGTAATCAAGTGTGGTGAAGTACTGGAAGGCGCAAACGGATGGTTCTTGCTCACAACTGACTTCAAAGCACCGGGGTAAAATATGACATTTGACTGGAAGGGTTTTCCAACACCGGTAGAGGACCTAAAGGGCGCAATAGGTTACGCTCGTTCTCTGATTGAGGCTAGCATCCCATGGTAGAAGGAACCGCCACCCAAAAACCTCCACCGGTCGCCGTCTGGTGGAACAATGCAGGGAAGGTGGTGGTCAGCCACCTGGTGTTAACGCTCATCGCGCTGACCACCCTCGCGCCGTTCGTGTGGATGGTGCTGGCAAGCTTCAAACCGCTGGAAGAGGTCGAGCAGATTAACCCCTTGCCCAGCGTGTGGCATCCCGAGAACTACGCGAAGGTGTTCGAGCAAATCCCCTTCGCGCGTTACTACTTCAACAGCGTGTTCATCGCGGCGTGGGTAACCTTCCTGCAGTGCCTCACCAGTGCGATGGCAGCGTACGCCTTCGCCCGCCTGCAGTGGAAGGGACGCGATACGGTATTCCGCCTTTACCTTGCCACGCTGATGATACCCGGTGTGGTGACGATGATACCCAACTACACGCTGATGGTGTGGCTGCACCTGCTGGACTCCTACATCGGGCTGATTGTGCCCGCGGCGTTCAGCGCGTTCGGCACGTTCCTGCTGAGACAGTTCATGCTCACCATCCCGCCCTCACTGGACGAAGCGGCGAAGATAGACGGCGCAACGCACTGGCAAATCTTCTGGGACATCATCATGCCCCTGTCCCGCGCGGGGCTGATTACGCTGGCGATATTTACCTTTATGGGCAACTACGGCTCCTTCTTCTGGCCGCTCATCCTCATCAAGAGCGAGCACCTGCGCACTCTGCCTATCGGCATGCTCTATTTCGATACCAACTACGGTAGGCAGACCAACCTCATCATGGCTGCCAGCGTGATGAACATCATCCCGCTGGTTATCCTGTTCGTGGTGTCACAGAGATTCCTGGTGCGCGGGATTCAGCTGGGTGCGGTGAAAGGATAGATAGAGACGATGGACAACCCCTGGCGCACGTTATCCTCCAGACCTGTGTACGACAACCCCTGGATTTCGGTCACGGAGCATCGGGTGGTCAAGCCTTCGGGCGGGGAGGGCATCTACGGCGTGGTGCACTTTAAGAACCGCGCTATCGGGGTGCTGCCACTGGATGACGAAGGCTTCACCTGGCTGGTGGGACAGTATCGCTACACGTTAGGGCAGTACTCGTGGGAGATACCCGAGGGGGGCGGCAGGCTGGACGAGGATCCCTTGCACGCCGCTCAGCGTGAACTGAAAGAGGAGACCGGCTTGGAAGCACAGGAGTGGCGCGAAATCCTGCGGATGCACCTTTCCAACTCGGTGACCGACGAGCTGGCGATAGTGTATCTGGCGCGTGGGCTGAAGCAGGGTGATGCCCAACCCGAAGACACCGAGCAACTGCAGGTGAGGCGCGTGCCCTTTCAGGAGGCGTACCGCATGGTATGCGAGGGCGAAATCACCGACGCCATCAGCGTGACGGCTATTCTGCGGGCGAAGCTGATGATGCTCGATGGGGAGCTGTGACCCTTGAATGCCTGATGATAGAGGCGGCTCGGCAGGAGCCTCGCCCCCCACAAGAAGGAAACTTGTCAGACCGGTACTCGCCGGGCTTCGCACCGTGATTATTTCATCGTCGGCACAATGATGCCTCTCAGGATAATCTTCTGCGCGAAGATGAACACCAGCAACGTGGGCAGGGCAGCGATAACCAGGCTCGCCATCCACACCCAGGGGTAGCTGTCGCGTCCCAACTGCCACAAGAAGACCATCATCGTCCACATCTCAGGCTTTTGCACCACGAGGAACGCCCACATGAACCCGCCATAGGCAGAAGTGAACGCGCCTAGTGCAATCACCGCCAGAATGGGCATGGAGAGGGGCACGGTGATGTTCCAGAACATGCGCAGCTCGCCTGCGCCGTCCAGCATTGCCGCCTCATACAGCTCCTGCGGCAGGCTGTCGAAGTAGCCCTTCAGCAGGAAGATGCCCATGCCGCTCGCCAGCCCGGGCAACACCAGCGCCCAGTAGGTGTTCAGCAAGCCCAGCTCCTTAATGAGCAGGAAGTTGGGAATCATCGCCACCTCGGCGGGGAACGCCATCGTTGCCAGCAGGGCGAGCAGAATCTTGTGCGCGTAGGGCAGGTTGAAACGTGACAGCCCATACGCCGCCAGCGGCTGCACGGTCAGATGCCCCAGCACCGTCATCAGCACCAGCACGAAGGTGTTCCACAGGGCGCGTCCGTGAAACAGGATGTAGTCCAGCACCAGCCGGTAGTTGCGGGTGAGGAACTCGCGCCGTATCTCGTCCCTGTTGCGCCAGAAGGTGAGCACGTCTGTCTCGGCACGAGGGGGCACAATCTCCTCCCAACTTTTCCACGCGGTTCCGTGTGCGGCGTTCACCGCCTGCAGCGTGCCGTACTTCTCGCGTAGCCACTCTCGCCATAGCCCCTCGACGGTAGTCAACCGCTTGGCTTCGGGGGGCACAACGGTATCGACGAACAGCACCCAGTCGGCGAAGCGCAGGTCGTCCTGCGGCAACATGGCGGGGAACCGGGACAGGTCTATCTCCGGGCGCCCTGAAATGTGAACGCGGCGGTACGTCGACGTGTAAAGGTACGGATGTCTCTCTCGCAAGAAGCGCTGCCACTGTGCATCCCAGTTGCCCTCCACGCGCACAAACAGCAGGGGAAATCGCTCTCGCACGTAGCGGTCCCACAGTTTTTGCCAGCGAGGTTCTCGTGGACGCTGCGTGGGGAACAGCACGTCGTTGAGCGATTGGTAGTTTGTGCCCAGCAGAGCGTTCAATTCCTCCACGCCACCGACATGTCGCTCCACCCACGCCAGGAAACCATCGGTTGCCAGTATCGCCATCAGGTCATGCGCAGGTAGCGTGCGGCGAAACTCTAGGTAGAGCTTGCGCAAAGGCGACGTCTCCCGGCGCGATTTATGTGTGAGGTCGTATTCAAAGGGTGCTACTTCGGGGAAGCTGGAGTATACCGTGCCGTAACGCCGGTTGAACGCCTCGATATTGTTCTCGTAACGCTGGATAAGCCAGCGGGCATAGCGCTGATTGGTCAGGCGCGTGCGTTTGTCGTCGATGAAATGCGCCTTGACCCACTCGTCGGGCAACGTCCTGACGCACGCCAGCCAGTCTGCTACACGTTGCTGCACTTTGGGGTCGTTGACGTGATAATCGGGTATCTTCTCCAAAAAGCGAAAGTTGGTGATGTCCAGCCGATGGATTCGGCGAGCGATGTTGAAGTCGGCGCCATATCGGTCGTTCATCCACTTCCGGAACAGTGCGGTATCGTCGCGCAGGTAGGCGGGGATAACGCGCCAGTCGTCGAAATCGGTGTCGGTGGTGACGGACGCCCCTAGCATCAGCAAGAAGGGATATATCATCGTCACCGAACCCACAATCAGCACGGTGTAGATAAAGGCGTACACCGCGCGAGCGGTCAGGGTGCGTTGTTCACACGGTCCGAACAGCGCCATCGTTTATCCCTCCACCGCGTGCGCCGCGCGGAACTCCACCCGCTTGAGGATGCGCAGTTGCAGGATGGTGAAGCCGATGAGAACGGAACCCAGCACCCAAGCCATCGCCGTTGCATAGCCGAAGCGCAGGTACAGGAAGGCGTTCGTCCAGATATGGATGCCCAGCACCATCGTAGAGTTGGCAGGACCGCCGCCCGTCATCACGAACACGTTCTGCATGGCGTGGAAGCTGCCGATGAACGCGCCAATGAAGTTAATCATAATGAGCGGCTTGAGCGAGGGGAACATGATGTACCATATCTTGTGCCAGAAGTTGCCCCCGTCCACCGCAATGGCTTCGTACAGGTCTTCGGGCACGGTTTTCAGCGCGGCGAGGTAAATCAGGCTGCCTGGTCCCGCCCCCGCCCACACGCCGGGTATCACCACACAGAGCATCGCCAGCCCGGGCGTGTGCAGCCAGTCGATATATTTGACGTCCGGTGCTACCAGGCCCAGTGCGTGCAGGATCGGCATCAGGATGCGGTTCAGGAAACCGTAGGGCGTGGGGTCGTAGAACATCTTCCACAGGAACATGATGACCAGTCCGGTCGTGACCGCCGGCAGGTAGAAGATAACCCGGAAGAGGATTTTGCCCCGAGGCACCTCGTGCAGGAGCAGTGCCAGAAAGATAGGCGCGACGAAGCCGATGGCGAGGTTCAACCCCACATACAGCACCGTCGCCCGCACCGAGTTCCAGAAATCGGGGCTGGTCATCACCTCGATGAAGTTCGCCAGCCCGATGAAGGGGCTGTTGCCGTAGATTTTGTAGTCATAGAACGCCATCAGCGTGCCGCGAATGAGGGGCACGTACTGCCACAGTAGCACCGTCAGCAGAGCGGGTAACATCATCGACCAGGCCAGCATGGTGGTCACCCTGCGGCGTGCTCCGGAGCCGACCACCTGGCTTGCCTTCTTCTGTAGCGCGCCCACATGCACTTCTGACTGCTCGCGCATCGCCCACACGAAGCCGTACACTACCAGCGGCGCCGCCAGCAGGAAAATTATCGTACCCCAGAGGTTACGCCTGCGCTCTACCTCCGGTGGCACCACGCGGTACAGCTTCGCGTTCACTTCGTTCATGCTGGTCTGAATGACTCTCGCCGGGTCTTTGAACTGTCCGCCATCATAAAGGATGGTATCGATGGGTATTGCCAGCTCGTGTCCTTCTACATGCTGGTAGTAGGGGTCGTGCGGCTGGATGCGCCCATATTTGGGCGCTTCCTCCATCGCCCGGCGGAAGGTGGGCTCATAGTCCTCGTACTCCTCCGTGAAGCCGAACTTCTTCAGCATCTGCGGGCGGATCAGATGGGGGTAGCCGCCTTTGACGTACACCTCGGTGATGATTCGCTGTGCCTCTTCGCTACAACGAAAGACGAGATATTCCCACGCCGCTTGAAGCACCTTAGGGTCGCGCGCGGCACGTGCGCTGATGCACCAGGCGCGCCCACCGGTGAGCGCGGCGCGCACGCCTCCTTCTCCCGCGCTGGGTGGCGGTCCCAGCCCAATCTGGTCGGGGCGCAAACCACCCTGCGTGAGCACCTGGTCTATCACCTGCGGGTTAATGTGGTCCAGCATCATGGCGATTTCGCCACGCAGGAACATCTCCACCGGGTCGCCACCCACGCGCACCACACCGGTGTGCACGGGCACACCGCGCAAATCACGCCTGCACTTTTTGCACCGAAAGCGGGTTTGCTCCGGCTTTACCGGTATCACCGTGCCGCACACACGGCATGTGATGCGCTCCGCCGTGGTGCGTATTGGGTTCTCCTCTTTGCAGTTCGGACAGAGCGCCACCGGCAGGTTGTTGGGCTCCTGACAATCGGGACAGCGTACCCATTCCGTCCAGCGCAGGCGTTTGTAGAAGCGCAGTGCCCGTTGCCCCGGCTCGCGCCCATAAGCCACCTTCCATCGCCGGGGTTGGTCTGCCAGACTTCGCCCGCACTTGCGGCATAGACACCGATTGTCCTCCTGCTTGAACTCGTTCACCGTGCCATCGACAGGACAGGTGCGCTCCTGCAGGGTCATGTCGCCACCTGCCTGATACACAAAGTTGGTGAAGATGTAGCCTGCGGTGTAGCCGGTGCGAATGGCAGTGCCGTATTGCCCCGTTTGGAAGCGTGCGCCTTTCACATGCTTCTCGGGGTAGGTCAGCCTCTGGGCGAACTCGAAGTACTCTTGCCAGTCCTTCGGTGGTCGCGCAGGCACGATGCCTGCCTCTTCAAACAGGTCACGCCGATACCACAGCCCCAGTATCCAGTAGTCGCTCACGATGGCGTACAGTTTGCCGTCGGGACCGCGTGCGGCGTCGTAGTGGTGCTCGGTCAAGCCCAGCGAGGGTGGCTTCCACTCGGGATGCTTCTTGCGATACTCGCGAATCAGGTCGTCTAGAGGCAGGATTAGCCCTTGCCGGATGTAGTTCTGCACCTGCCGGATGCTGAGGTCGAACACGTCAGGGGCGCGGTCGCCAGCAAACGCCATCATCTGCTGCGCCTCCGCCAGCCCCTCAGGGAGCGCGAGACCGGTCACCCGCTCGTAGCGATAGGTTGGATGTTTACGGAAGAAGGCGTCGAACACCGCCAGCTCCGCGCGGTTCTGCACGCCTGTGGCACTGCGCAGGGGGATGTTTGCCAGGCGGATTGTGACGAAGTTCTTCTCTTCAGCACGCGCTACCGATGCGAACAGCCAGAGCAACAGCAGAACGCTCCATATCGCAAGACAAAAAACATAGCGCCTTCCCGAAGGGCGAGGTTCCTGCGGAGCCGTGAGGCTCCTCCTCTCCCAACCTCCCCTGTGGATGGGGGAAGGAACTTTCCCTCCCTGCTCGCGGGGAGAGTCAGGGTAGGGGCAATTCGGCGAACCTGCAGAATGACCTGCCCCCCTGTCCTCCTTCCCTGCAAGGGAAGGGAGCAACAGCTCTCCGCGTACGATAAGGCGGATTGCACCTGCGTTGTGCTTGCGTTGTGCCTCAGCTACCATTTTGAGGTTTGTCCTGTTAAGCGAATAACCAGTTTTGTATTTCGCAAGGGACCGGATAATTTCCTTCCGCCTGAAGAGAGGAGGCGTGCTTGCAGCAACGTGCCATATCGTCACCGGGGAGGACCTGACCCCTCAACGGCTCGGTGGGAGCCTCACCCTCCGGAGGGATTGCCTCGCTACCAAACCTGGAGGGCGAACCTCCGGGTGAGCCAAAAACCTTCGCTAATTGGCTCGGCGGGAGCCTCGCCCTCCACGCAGATTCGGTTATCCTACTCGTGTTCCAGCTGCAGGGTGAGGGTGGGCGCGTCGCATACCTCGCTCGGACCAAAGTACTGGATAGGTCCGGGGAAGCGGTAGTCATCCTCTATCGCCCACTTCTCGCGCTGCTGGGCAAAGGTCTGGAACGGCTTGCCGTTCAGGTCCACCAGTGCCTTGCGGATGACGGGCGTGGGTTTACCCTTGCGCATCTCGATGTTCAGCATCATCGTCACAGGCGCGCCGCCAGCCACCCACTCGTCTGCGCTGCGGGTCAAGTTGCGCACGTACACGGTGTAGCCCGTTAGCCCTGCGCGAATCAGCTGCGCCGCTGCATAACCCAGCGTGTACGCATAGTCAGCGTCGAAGTTAGACGGCGCGGCGCATCGTCCCTCGTAGCCGAAGAAGTGGCTGAGCGGGCTGAATTTCACCTCTTGCGCTTCGCCCTTCGCTTGCAGCTCGCGGATTCGGTCGGACACGAGGTCAATGAGCAACCGCTCGGTCTCCACCTGCGACAGGGGCACGTTGCCGTGGCTATCGCGGCGCAGGAGCACCGCCTGAATATCCTGCGGAAGCGAGCCGTATACCCGCGCACTGTGGTCGCTGAGCTTGGTGCTCAGATACTGCACGCGCTCCGAGTGGTCGGGCAGGCTGTGAATGTACGCCTCTTCCTGACCGAGTATCGCGCTGAGCTCGTCAATCAGCGTCTTAATCTCGGCGATGAACTCCACCAGCCCCTCGGGCACGAGGACGATGCCGTAGTTCTTGCCCGCCTGCGCCCGCTTCACCACCGAGTGCACAATCTGCTCCACAATCTGCTCGAGGGTGATGTCCCTCGCCTGCACCTCTTCCGAGATGAGCGCGATGTTCGGATGGGTCTGCAGGGCGCATTCCAGCGTGACGTGGCTGGCGGCACGCCCCATCAGGCGGATGAAGTGCCAGTACTTGACCGCAGAGGTGGCGTCGCGGGCGATGTTGCCGATGAGCTCCGAGTACACCTTGCTGGCGGTGTCGAAGCCGAACGAGGCTTCAATCAGCTCGTTTTTCATGTCACCGTCGATGGTCTTGGGCACGCCGATAATGCAGGTAGTCGAGCCAACCGAACGCAGGTACTCGGCGAGCACCGCCGCGTTGGTGTTCGAATCGTCACCACCGATGATGACCAGCCCGTCCAGCCCCATCTGCTCGAAGTTCTTCCGGCAGGCTTCCAGTTCTTCCGGCTTTTCAATTTTGTCGCGCCCGGTCATAATCATATTGAAGCCGCCGGTGTTGCGATACTGGTCCACGATGTCGGCGGTGAGTTCGATGTACTTACCCTTGATGACGCCCGCCGGACCCTTCAGGAAGCCGTACACCGTGCTGTCGGGGTTCGCTGCCTTCAGCGCATCGAACACACCTGCAATCACGTTATGCCCGCCGGGCGCAGGTCCACCTGAAAGCACCACGCCTACTTTGAGCGGTCTGGTAGCGAGCTCACCCTTGCCTTCCACCAGCGTGGCGATGGGCTGACCGTATGTGTGCGGAAACAGGTTGCGAATCTCTTCCTTGTCGGTCGCCGGCTCGGTAGGTTCCCCCAGCTGCACAGCGATGTTGCCCGTACGAAGCGCGGGAGGTAGCTTCGGCTGATAGGATGCTCGTGCTTGCTGCAGCGGAGATTTGCTGTCTGTCATCGTTATCGCCTCTCCTTTTTCACGCTGTTCATCAAGTATATCTTACAATACAGCGCATCAAAATTGCTATAGGAAAAAGCAAAAGAAGCCCCTCTGTGCAGGAGGGGCTTCTGGGAAACCTCAACGGGATGTTACTCTTCGCCTATCAGCAGTCCGTATGTTCCGTCCTTGCGGCGATACAACACCCGCACGCCCTGCGTTTCCATGTCCAGAAAGACATGGAAGTCGTGTTGCAGCATCTCCATCTCCATCGCCGCCTCTTCGAGCGTGGAGGGCTTGAGCGTGAAGCGCTTAATGCGTGCCACACGGAAGGGAGGTGTCTCCTCGCCCGGTTCCGGTGCGGGTTCCTCACCGACCGCTTCCAGCATCAGCATAATCTCTTCTGCGTGAAGCATATCCTCTCGCTCGCGCTTCGCCAGCGAACGGAAACGCCTGCCCTTGAAACGGGCAATCTGCGCCTCCAGCTTGTCCACCACACGGTCTACCGTAGCACGCAGGTCGTTGGTGCTCTCTTCCGCCCGCAGCACAATGCCATCGCCGTTCAGGGTGATTTCAATCGTGTGTCTACCACGAATCTCTTCATGAACGACCGAGGCGGTGCGGAAATTTTTGAAGTGTCGCTGCAGCTTGCCTATCTTCTTCTCCACATATTCACGCACCGCTGGGGGAAGCGAACCTTCCATGTTGCGATACTGCACTTGCATAGCTATGCCTCTCGTCTATCCATAGTGTTAAGGCGATTACTGCCTTGCCTGCCGTACCTTATTGTAGATGTTATTCGCCATCGGGTGCAGGTAAACCTCTGTCGAGTTAGATATTTACGAAACGATCCGTCTTTTTCTCCGTCTGTACAAATGTAGCCGCAACCTTTAGGTTGCGCTCACTGTGGCGCAGGCTGAAGCCTGCGGCTACGTCTGTATAAATGTAGCCGCAACCTTTAGGTTGCGCTCACTGTGGCGCAGGCTACTCGGTCTGTACAAATGTAGCCGCAACCTTTAGGTTGCGCTCACTGTGGCGCAGGCTACACGATGATGGAACGATGCGCGGAAGAAAGGCAGGCAAAATTTCTGAAAGTACTCTATATAGTGGGGCAAACTTGTAATATAATACAGATAGAAGAGTATTTCACTGAAGTGAAGGAGGAACCGTTTAATGAAAGTCAGGCTGTTCGTAAGCACTGTGCTGGCGTTGGGGTTGATGGTGAGTGCGCTTGCTACCCCCAAACACCTCGCGACCTTCCTGAAGACCTACCCGTCCGTGAAGAACAACGCGGTCGGCAAGGCAAAATGCGGGGTTTGCCACGTGAAGGGGAACGAGCTGAACGTCTACGGTAAAGACCTGCAGAAGGCGATGCAGGAGAAGAAGACGAAGGATTTGACCGCCGAGATTCTCAAATCCGTCGAGAAGCTCGACTCGGATAAGGACGGCGTCTCCAACGGTGACGAGCTCAAGGCGGGAACTCTGCCGGGCGACCCCAAGAGCAAACCATAAGCCAGATACAGGCTCACACTGGGATACGCTTTGCCGGTACAGTAACGTGACGCGGGTCGCATAGACCCAGTAAAAACAGGAGGAGCAGCAGCATGAAACGGATCAAACTGTTTGTAAGCACCTTGCTTGCTTTGGGGCTGATGGCAGGTGCACTGGCGACGCCCAAAATGCAAACGGTGTTCAACAAGACCTACCCTGCCCCAAAGGACAGTGCGCTGGCGAAGGCGAAATGC
>CALJAP010000058.1 GCA_938027655.1 uncultured bacterium
TCGACTTGGACCTTGTTCCTGAGCGGGGTGCCTGCGCTGGCGCTGCTGCGACGGAAGAAGGCGTAGGGTAAGACACGGGACGGGACCTGTGGTGAGCTCACCACGGGTTCCCTCCTTCCAGAAAACGAAAAAAACCGGCTACCAGAAAGTGACGTGCGCCGTGCTGCAGTGCAGAAACTGCCTATCGGCGCACTTTCATTTGGTCTAGCAGATGCTCGCGGTAGAGGTTAAACGTGCACAGGGCGCGAACCCCCAGCACCTGTGCGGTCTCGTAGGTGTCCAGCTTAGTGCGGGGGTTCACTTTGCCGACCGTACAACGACGCCTTTCGCGGTCGTAGAGCCGACAGCGTGGGCAAAGGATGCGTTTGGGCTGTGTGTGGTCCATCTGATGAACCATTGTTTTCGGCGCTATGCTGCGAAGCGAAGAATCCTATTCTGCCAATAGGCTGAGATGCTTCGCTAACGCTCAGCATGACAGGGCGGTGCTGGTGCACACTTGCGCTAACGCACCTCAAACTCCCCGACGAATGCGCTGTTCTCCTCACCGCGTTGCCACACGGTGCCCAGCTGGCGGTCGCGGTAGGCGGCGCGCTTCACCGAAGCAACCTCTGCCTCCGTCAGCGAGGCGAGAGGCTGATACCATACTTGGTGGGGCTGCACGCATCCCTTGCATGGGTAGCGCGAAAGGTGTAGCGTCGCCACACCGGGCGCATCTATCGCTATCTGCTTGTCCCGCTGGGTGTAGCGAAGGGCTACCGATTTCACCGCCTGCACCTCGCCCAGCACGCCGGCGTAGTGGCGCGACAGCAGTTGCGCCACCGCTTCACGCTGCGCTTTGTCCGCACGGGCGTCCACGTAAATCACGCTCTGGCGTCGGGCGGACGGCTCGGCGAGGTTGTTGTCCGCGACCACCGCTGCAAGCACGGACAGCCCACTCAGGTTCATGCCGTTCCAGCTGCCTTCGCGGATATGCCAGAAGAGTAATGCCTCGCGTCCAGTGGTCACGTATTCGCCCGAGTAATGGCAACCTCCTGCGTACACGCTACAGGTGCGTGCCTCCACATAGTCGCCACGCAGGGTTTGTGCCCCTGCGGGTAGGATGAACAGGGCAAACAAGCTGGCTACAAGCATCGCTCTCATGTGTTTTCGCCTCCGTTCGAAGTGTGTATCTAGTATACCCAAATGCATGGGGAAGAGTCTCTCCCAAGAGGCAAAGAGGGGAAGACAGGGGTATAATGGATGGTGACGCAGCAGAGGTGATCCGAATGTGCGTAGGGGCAGACCGATGTGTCTGCCCCGTACCGGCGCCACCAGAGGTGACAGATGATGCCGGTCAGGGTTCTGAGGCAAATCGCCATTATTTTAGAGATGATTAAGTTCGAGCATACGGTGTTTGCGCTGCCGTTTGCGCTGCTATCCGCTTTGCTGGCGGCGAGGGGAATACCGGAACCGCGCACGCTGGGCTGGATTCTGGTGGCGATGGTTGGCGCGCGCAGCGCAGCGATGGCGTTCAACCGCATTGCCGACCTGCATTACGATGCCCTCAATCCCCGCACTGCCAACCGCGCGTTACCGCGTGGCACACTCACCCTCGGTCAGGTAGCGGCGTTCACGGCGGTGTCGGCAGGGGTGTTTGTGCTGGCGGCGTGGCAGCTGAACCCGCTCTGCTTCGCGCTATCTCCGGTGGCGTTGTTGTGGATTCTGGGTTACTCTTACACCAAGCGGTTTACCGCGCTCAGTCACCTGTGGCTGGGGCTGAGTCTGGGCATTGCGCCGGTGGGGGCATGGCTGGCGGTGCGCGGGCAGTTTGACCTCGTGCCCATCTTGCTCGCGCTGGCGGTGACCTTGTGGACGGCGGGATTTGACACCATCTATAGCCTGCAAGACGTGGAGTTCGACCGTCGCGTCGGCTTGCGCTCGCTCCCGCAGACGGTGGGCGAGGCTCCTGCGTTGTGGCTGTCGCGCCTGATGCATGTGGGCATGGTGGGCTTGCTGCTGGCGGTGGGGCGGCTGGCAGACCTGCATTGGGGCTATTATGCGGGGGTATCCGTAGCCGCCCTGCTCATCGCCTACGAGCAGAGCCTCGTGAAACCGGACGACCTGAGCCGGGTCAACCTCGCCTTCTTCACGCTCAACGGGTGGGTGAGTGTGCTGCTTTTTGCGTTTACGGTCGTGGACTGGTGGATGTTCTGGAGGTGATGGATGCGAATCGGGAGCGTGCCGTATCTGAACGCCAAGCCGCTGGTTGCGTGGTTCCACACGCCGGAGGGCAAGAGCAGCGGGGTAGAGGTGGTGTATGATGTGCCGTCGCGCCTGGCGCAGAGGGTGGAAGCGAGTGAGGTAGCTTGTGCACTGGTCTCCTCCATCCAGCTCTTTCGCCGTTCCGATTGGGCAGCGGTTCCGCGGGTCGCCATCGCCAGCACGGGCAGGGTGCTCAGCGTAAGGCTCTTCTCCAAAGTGCCTCTGGACAGGGTGCGCTCGGTGGCACTGGATACCAGTTCGCTCACCTCTTCCGCGCTGGTGCAGGTGCTGTTTGCGCGGTGGTGGGGGGCGAAGCCGGAGTACCTCCCGGCGGCTCCCGACCTGGGCTTGATGCTGAAGGGGGCAGACGCCGCTCTGCTCATCGGCGACAAGGGGATGTTGGCTGGGGCGGAGGGTCTACACGTTGCCGACCTGGGCGAGGAGTGGTATCGGTGGACAGGGCTGCCGTTTGTGTGGGCGCTATGGTTGGGGAGAAAAGAGAACATCACACCGACTCTGGTGGAGGTGCTTCTCACGGCGTGTCGGTGGGGGCTGGCACATGTCGAGCAGGTTGTCCATCAGGAGGCGGTGCAGATGGGATTGCCGGAAGACCTCGTACGCCACTACCTGTGCGAGGTCATGCAGTACCAGATGACCCCAGCACACGAACAGGCGCTGCAGCGGTTTGCGGAGGAGTGCGGGCGGTTAGGGCTGATCTGAGAAGATGTAGACATTCGCGGCTGAGGCACAACAGGATTCGGAGGCAGGAGGTAGAATCCTTACTGGGTTGCGGGAACATGATGGAGTGATGCCAGCGGTGAGAACGGCAGAGGAAATACGACAGATATTGCAAGCGCATCGGGACATACTGCGGGAGCGTTACGGCGTGCAGACAATTGCGCTTTTTGGCTCCTACGCGCGCGGCGACGCGACGCCCGAAAGTGACGTCGACCTGCTGGTGGAGCTGGAAAAGCCCATTGGACTGCGCTTCTTTGAATTGTGGGACTATTTGGAATCGATAGTGGGGACGCGGGTGGATTTGTTGACGCCGGGCGCGCTCCGACG
Organism: uncultured bacterium; assembly: GCA_938027655.1. Lineage (GTDB taxonomy): Bacteria > Armatimonadota > HRBIN16 > HRBIN16 > HRBIN16 > HRBIN16. The sequence goes on from CALJAP010000058.1 coordinate 3,307, forward strand.
TAAGCCGCGGCTGCAAGAGCGGGTTCAGGAGGACCTAGTGTATGTCTGAGCGCGAGGGCGTGCTGTTTCTGCACGACATTCTGGAGAGTATCGAGAAGATTGCGCAGTACGTGCAAGGGCTCACTTACGAGCAGTTCGTACAGGACAGCAAAACACTGGACGCTGTGTTGCGGAACTTGGAGATAATCGGCGAGGCAGCACGCCACGTGCCGGCAGCTGTCCAGGCGCATTACCCCGACGTGCGCTGGGCACAGATTGTGGCGCTTCGCAACCGCTTGATACACGGCTACTTCGCCGTCGATGAGGAGATTGTGTGGGATATTGTCGTCAACGAATTACCTGGTTTGCGCCTTCAGATAGAGCGAATCCTGCAGGAAATAGAGCCGTGATAGGGGTAGCGGGTCACGGTCCGTCGTCATCGCAGGGACACGACAGAGCACGTCCCTCCAATACTAGCGTCTGTAACCGCCTCTTAACTCTTCCACCACGTCCGAGGACAAATGGTTCAACGGGATGTTTGCCGCACGCGCCATCACCAGCAACCTGCAGCTCATCTCAAAGGATTCCACGCGCATCAGCACGTCGGGAACCGTTTGATGAAAGGTGATGACGCCGTGATTGGAGAGGATAACCGTTTCGTGCTCACGCACCGCGTCGCCTACCGCCTCGGCGAGTTGCGCAGTGCCCGGCTGAAGGAACGGCACGCGGGCAATCCGTCCCAGATAAAAGATGTTCTCGATATTGAGGTCGGTGGGCACTTCCATGTCGGAGCAGGCAACGAGCGTGGTGTACAGGGGCGAGACATGCACCACCACCTGCGCCTCGGGGCGGTTGCGGTAAATGGCGCGGTGCATCGGCGTCTCTATCGACGGTTTCGCCCCCACAAAATCCTCCCTGTGCAGGAGGCAGAGGGCGGTCTGTTCGGGCGTGAGCCTGCCCAGCCACGCGCCTGAGGCGGAGATGAGGAAACGTTCTTCGTCCACGCGCAGGCTAACGTTGCCGGATGTGCCCCACGCCAGCTCCCGCGCTGCCAGGTCATGTGCCAGCTCGCACAGCTGTTGCCGAAGGCTATCCAGTTCCATCGCGGCTCAGGGTTTCCCAGACGCGGCGCATGGTGTGACGTAACCGCTCGCGCAGGTTCTGCACCGGCTCGCGAAGCAGGGGGTATTCGCCCTGCCGGTAGACGATTTTGCCCGCCACCATCGTCATCAACACGTCGGAAGCGCGTGCGGAAAAGACCAGCGCGGTTACCGGGTCGTAGGTGGGGAACGAGTGCGCGCCGTTCAGGGAGAGCACGCACAGGTCTGCCTGTTTGCCGGGCTCCAGTGTGCCGATACGCTCCGCCATACCCAGCGCATGTGCCCCTCCCGTTGTCGCCATCTCTATCGCCTTGCGTGCGGTCATGCAGGAGTGCACACCGCGCGTTGCCCGTTGTAGCAGCACTGCACTGCGCATCTCGCAGAACATGTCCAGCGTATTGTTGCTCACCACGCTATCCGTGCCCAGACCGACCTTCACCTCGTGCGTCAGCCATTCGCTCAGTGGAGCCACGCCGTTGAACAGCTTCGCGTTGGACTGCGGGCAGTGGGCGATAGCGGTTCCGGTGGAGACAAACAGTTCGGCGTGATGCGAGTCGGTATGCACCGCGTGCACCAGCAGCGTGTTGGTGTCCAGCCAGCCCCCTTCCTGCAGGATGACTACGGGATGCTTGCCAGGCGTCTCCCACGCGATGCCTCGCTCCGCGTACATCTGCGCAAATTTGCCCTTGCCTTCTTGCAACAGGGCGGTTTCGTCCGCCGACTCGGCGGCGTGGATGCAGACGGGGTAGCCCTTCTGGCGCGTGTGTTCGCGCAGGGCGGTCAGGACAGCAGGACGGACGGTGTACAGCGTGTGCGGGGCAACGCCGACTTCCACCAGACTACCTCGCGTGGCGCGATGCAGCCACTGCAGTTTATCCTCCAGCTCGCTGAGCGTTTTCGTGGGGGACTGATCGGGCTGTACGGCGAACACCTCCTGATACACGCGCCCGCGAAGCCCCGTTTGCAGCAGAGCGTATGCCGACGCCCCCGAATCAGTGGTATCTGCGACGGTGGTGATGCCCGATGCGGCTGCTTCCAGGGCGCCCCAGAGCGCGGAATCGCGCCAGTCTTGCTCGGAGAGAACTTCTTTCAGCTCCACCAGCCGGCGTATCCACTCGAAGAGGGGCAGGTCTTCCACCGCGCCGCGCAGGACGGTGAGTTCGAGGTGGGTATGCACATTGACCAGTCCGGGCAGGATGACCGCTTCACCGAAGTCGAGCACATCCGCGCCGCCGCGCATGCCCGAACGCCGGCGCACGTCCACAATCACCCCGTTCTGTACCACTACCTCGCCCTGCTCCATCGGTTCGCGGGCGACAGGCAGCACCCATTCCGCTCGCAGGATCACAGCGGGACACTCCACGCTCTGTCCAGGTCGTAGTAATTTATATTTTTGGCGTGTCCGTCGCCAAACAATACGTTGTAGCGGTATCCTCGGTACACTCGTGGATTAAAGCATTCGCTGAAGCTGCGCATGATACCTTCACTGCCGTGCCACGCCCCACTGCTGTCCATGATGACGTTGACCTCTGCGGGATACTGGAAGTTGGACAGCATCATCTGCCGGAAGGCAATCTCGGTGCGGAAGACGTAGCTCGTGCCGAACTTCTGGAAGGAGGAGGGTGTGGCATCCAGCGGCTCGCAGTTGAAGTCCTGATACACGTAGCCGAAATCTGATGGGCACCGCCACAGTTCCGCACTGCGACAGTAGGGCATCAGTACCTCATGGAGCATCGGCATATAGGGTATCCATTGCTGCCACTGGGGGTATTCGTTCCAGATTTGGGGGGTGTATTTATCGGTAGCGTCCACCGCGAAGGGGTAGCGTTCGTCCCAGTCTTCGGCGTACATCATGATTGCCATGCCGATTTGTCGGACGTTGGACAGGCAGGCGGTTTCGCGTCCCTTCGCCCGGGCGCGCGCGAAGACAGGGAACAGCAGCCCTGCCAGCAAAGCGATGATGGCGATAACCACCAGCATCTCGATCAGCGTAAACGCAGCACGACGGTACATGGTAGTGCCTCCTTATCGTGTGATTCCCTCCGAAGCGGCCCGAATGAAGGCGTGCATCAGCCGGGCTGTTGCCTCCGCTTCGGGGTCCATCTCCGGATGCCACTGTACCCCGACGAAAAAGCGCGCGTCCTCCAGCTCGATAGCTTCCACCACGCCGTCGGGCGCGGTGGCGGTAACCTGCAAGCGGGGGGCGGGCTGTTTCACCGCTTGGTGATGCGAGCTGACGATTTCCACCTCGCTCGTGCCCAAAACCCTGTGCAGGAGACTCCCTTCGCGGATGGTCACGATGTGGCGTGCGTGCGGTTCCTGAGCGGACATCCGCCGATGTTTCACCCCGTCGCCGATTTGGGCGGGGATGTCCTGTATCAGCGTGCCGCCAAGGGCTACGTTCAACAGCTGACAGCCGTAGCAGATTCCCAGCACCGGTTTATCCATCTCACGGAACAGGCGCACCAGCGCGATTTCGAACTCCGGGCGGTCTTTGGACAGGGGAGCGGTTTGGGGATGCGCCTCCTCGCCGTAGAGGTCAGGGGGAATATCCTTGCCTCCGCTGATGACCAGACCGTCCAGAAGGTAGGCGACGTGTTCCAGCAGCCGTTCCTCGTGCAGGGGAGCCAGCGTCACCGGCACGCCGCCCGCCCGCTCCACCGCGCGGATGTACCGCTGCCCTAGCGAGACGACCGGTTCGTTAAGTTGCTCGTAGCCCGTTGTGATTCCGATGAGAGGATGTTTCATCGCTGCTCCCGGTGCCTGGTGTCGTAGCCATTATACCATACGGGAGGGAATGGGAAAAGCTTCGGGAGTCTCCTGTCGGGCTGTCTGCATGAGATGGTGTCTACGGCTAACGCCGTTCCCCTGCAGACGAAGCCAGCCTGCACTGGCTACTAAACCTTCTGGAGGGCGAGGCTCCTGCAGGAGCCTTTCGGGGTTGGGGAACAGGTTGTCTGAGAAGTTATCCCTCAAAAAATCGCCTTAGAAAACCAATAATATCACCGGTATTGCTCATTCAAAGAAAACAGGCGAAAAGCGTTTTGCGTGGTCACCGTCGCTAGCTCCTCGGGGGGAAGGCTCTTCAGCGAGGCAACCGTTTGAGCAATCAGCGGAATATAGGCGGGTTCGTTGCGCTTACCGCGATAAGGCATCGGCGCAAGATAGGGGGCATCTGTCTCCAGAAGCAGGTTTTCCGCCGGTGTTTGCTGCACCACCTCGCGCAAGGTATGGGCGTTCTTGAAGGTCACGACGCCCCCAATGCCCAGATACCAGCCCATCTCCACCGCGCGCCGCGCATGGTGCAGCTCACCGCTGAAACAGTGCAGTACCCCACGCAGGGAATAGGCTGAGAGAATATCCAGCAGGTCATCGTATGCGTCGCGACAGTGAATGATGACGGGTAGCTGCAACTGTAAAGCCAGACGAAGCTGGGTCTCGAACGCCTGCCGTTGCGTGTCTTCAGGCGACAGGTTTCGATAGTAATCCAGACCGATTTCGCCGATGGCGACCACGCGGGGCTGCGAAGCCATCCGTTGTAAACCGCGCAGGGCGTTCTCGTCGCACTGCAACGCATCGTGCGGATGAATGCCGACCGACGCCCAGCAGCCCTCGAACTGCGCAGCAACCCGCAAGGCGGACTCACTGCTGGCGAGGTCGTATCCCACCACGATAGCATAACGTACACCTGCCTCCCGCGCGCGGTTCCAGACGTGCGCTGCATCGGAGGCGAAATCCGGGTGGTTCAGATGACAATGCGTATCCGTCCAGATGCTCATACCGATAGGATGCCCGAAAGCACACCTTGCTGTCAAGGGTACGGGAAACTTTATCCAGTAAACAAACGTCTAATAAATGCGTAGCAACGGGAAGAGTACCAGCAGGGTGATTCGCAAGGTTCGGAACTCAGGGCAAAAAACCGGTATGGTGTGCATGTTCCGGTTGTGGAAATGACTCAGTGGAGAACAACGCCGCCTACCGTGTATGAACATCGTTGACGTAAGGAGAGGTCAACTATGCCACAACTGAGAAAAGACCCTGTCACCCGTGAATGGGTGATTATCGCCACCGAGCGAAGCAAACGCCCGTCGGATTTCAAGACGAGCGAGGTGATAGAGAAGCGACCGGAGTATGCGGCGGACTGTCCGTTCTGCCCGGGCAACGAGCGCCAGACCCCACCGGAGGTGATTGCCTACCGCAAGGCGGGAACCTACCCTGATACTCCCGACTGGTGGGTGCGCGTGGTGCCGAACAAGTTCCCTGCCCTGGCCATCGAGGGGGAGCTGGAGCGAAGCGGCGTGGGAATGTACGACTACATGAACGGCGTCGGGGCGCACGAGGTGATTATCGAGACGCCTCGCCATGACCAGCATCCTGCGCTCATGCCCGAAGAGCAGCTGGAAGAGGTCATCTGGATGTACCGTGACCGCTCGCTGGACCTAGCTCAGGACAAGCGGTTCCAGTATATCATGGTGTTCCGCAACCACGGGCGCGTTGCGGGTGCGTCACTGGAGCATCCACATTCGCAGCTGATTGCTTTGCCGATGGTTCCTGCGGATGTGCGCCGACGCATCGAGGGCGCGTCGCTGTACTACGACCTGCACGAGCGGTGCGTGTATATCGACATGGTACGGCAGGAAGAGCGTATGGGTGAGCGCGTGGTGGTGGCGAGCGAGGAGTTTCTGGCGTTTACTCCCTTCGCCTCCAAGTACCCGTTCGAAACGTGGATTATTCCGCGGCGACACCAGCCGTCCTTCACCCAGATTGAGCGTACACAGGCGGCGGCTTTTGCCCGCATTCTGAAGGAAGTGCTGTTGCGCATGGACATTGCGCTCAACCATCCACCGTACAACTTTACGTTACACACTGCGCCCATTAATCAGGAGCGCAACTACCACTACTTCCAGTGGCATCTGGCGATTATGCCGCGATTGACCATCGCTGCGGGCTTCGAGCTGGGCACGGGCATCTACATCAACGTGACCACGCCTGAGGACGCGGCGAAGCACCTGCGTGAGGTGCAGCTGGGGGCGGAAGCCCGACAGCCCGAGATGGCAGTACCGACGCATTAGCGGTGTGTGAACCCTTATCCTGTGTGGAGGGCGAGGCTTCGCCCGAACCGTTCCCCTTTGGTCACGACGGAGCGCGACCCTCCACGAAAAAATCATTCGTGCGCGTAGGTTCGGTTCATGCCATCTTTCTGGCTACCGCGCGAGCGGGGGCACCGTCGCCACCCTCGATGCGCAAGGGCAGACAGATAAACCGCACCCAACCCGGCTCCAGGGCACGCAGGTTCAAGCCTTCGACCACGATAACCCCAGCGCCCAGCAGGGTGCGATGTGTCAGCGGCTGGGGGGCGCGGAACTGTTCAACGGAGAGATAGTCCGTTCCTACCAGCCGGATACCCCTGTGCACCACCCACTCCGCCGCATCCGGTGCAAGGTACACGAAGTCAGGTTGGAAATGGGGTTTATCCCATGCGCTGAAGGAGTTGTCGGTCTGGATGAGCAGGCGTTCGGCATCCTCAGGCACGCCCGCAGCGGCAAGTGCATCGGCAGTCACCGCAGGCGCGCCGCGTATGCTGACCACATACGCCTTCCCGATGAGCAGGTCCAGCGGAAGCTCATCCACCCGAACGCCCTCTTCCACAAAGTGCCAGGGCGGGTCTACATGCGTGCCGGTGTGCGTGCCCATCTGCAAGGCGGAGAGGTTGCATACCTTGCCGTCCGCAATACGCAACAAAGGCTTCAGTTCAAAGGGGGTGTCGCCCGGATAGGTGGGCATCCCCGCCTTCAGTGGGATACTGAGGTCTATCCACTCCATCGGCGTTCTCCTTTACATACCAGATTCGCCACCCGAAGGACGAGGCTCCTGCTCGGGGCGGTCTCCGCTCCCCCCGGATGCGCGCTGACGTGCGCTACTACAAACGGGGCGGTCGCAGCGGGATGAGCGTTTCTTCGCAGGAGGCAACGTCATCCGCCTTCATACGTCCGGGCAACCGCCATCGCCGTCTGCATCCTCTGGTTGACGGGAATCGGCATCCCCTGTGCATCTACCACCTTCACACTACCGCGTATCACGCGCGTTTGCCAGCGTACGGCGTGGGCAAACTCCTTACGCCCTTCCCACAGGTAGGGCACGGGCAGAAAACCTGCCCAGAAGACTCTGTACAGTCCCTCTGCGCTATACGGGTTGGGAATGCTCTCTTCGATAGCCTTCAGCACGGTACAAGCATCCTGCAGCAGCTCCTCCGTGCGCGTCCTCACTTCCGGGTGTTGAGACAAATCCTCTACCTCGCCTTTCTGTCTCAAACGCCGGTACTCCTGCAGGGCGGCAGTAGTAATCTGGACGCTCTCGTTCACCACGAGCGGGTCCGCCAGATGGGAAGCTTCCGAGTAGCTGACCACGTGAATGATGGGCGGGCTGTTCGGATGGTGGGGTTCGATATCATCCATCAGCGCAGTAACCGCTGCAAGTTGTGCCTTTGCTCGCTCTAAATTGGGCGAAAAGTAGTCCAGTCCTGCACGAGGCTGCAGGATAACGCGGAACCGTTCATCCTCCAGCTCGCGCACCAGCGTGAGGAGCGCGCGCGACTTTGCCAGGTCCTGGATGCCCCATGTGGCTTTGGGTGTGTTCAGCATGTTCTGCAGGATGAGCGTACGCACACCCAGCCGTTTCGCCGTGCGCGCCGCCAATACCGAGGAGACCACGTAGCTCACGTCATCCGCGCCGCGAAAGGCGAAATGATGTGGGATATTGGGTTCAAATGGCTTGCCCGATTCGGCGATGAAGCGCAGGGTTTCTATGTGTTGTTCCAGGTTCTGCTTCACCGAGTGTGGACCACGCCCATCTATTTGGCAGAACCACCAGAAGGATAGCGCGTGCCATGCGATATGTATGGTCTCCTCGTACATGCGCGCCAGCTGGGGGATGTTTTTGGTTCCCGCGTAGGTGCGCACCAGCATCGGGCGCGCCGCCTGCCACACCATGCGAAACTCTTCGGGCGAGTTGATAGGTACACCCCCACCGTTGGGCAGACCTGTCCAGTCCTCGCCGAAATGCGACTGGCTGAGCTGCGATGTGCCGATGGACAGTACATCCAGAAAGCCGGCGCGTGCCAGCTCGCGCGTCCAGTTCAGGAAGAGGTGCACTGCTGCTTCGCGGTCGGGAAGGTAAGGTCCCACGTGCGCTCGCATCAACGGAGGCTGACCGTACCGCTGGGCATGTGTTATTCGCGCGACTACCGTGTCCTGCGCCGTGCCGAACTCGGGGTAGCCGCTACGGTCGGGGGGTGTTATCTGCAAGTGTTTGCCGCTTTTCACCAGGTCGCGCCCAAAGCGCAGGCGGAATTCGTCGTAGTCCACCCCCGCACCCATGTCGGACGGGATGCGCGCAGGAGGTACACCCAGCTTATGCAGTGTCTCGGCAGGAGTCTCGTCGCCATCGAAGGTTTCCACCAGGTCGCCGTGCTCTCGCGCTACCTGTTCGCACGCGGCAGGCAGACCGGCAAAGTAGATACCGCGCAACGGACCACCCTGTTCTGCCAGCATTCGCCGGTCACGCAGCTGATATAACAATCTGCCGAAGCGCTCCGCCCCCTCCACCGGGTCCAGACGGTAGCTGAACCCTAACCGGGTGATGCCATGTTGCCGAATCCAGTTCAGCACGATTTGTACGTTGTCCAGATGGGAGGGCTGGTTGGCGGCGGAGCAAACGTGCGCATCGGCGTTGACCACAGAGTAGCCACAATCCTGCAGCAGCTGCGCTACCGAGCTGATGCCAAGCGTGTGTGCATCGATAGCGGGATGAATCAGCCCGAAGACCTCGTTGCCTCGCAGAGGGCGTGCCATCTTTTCCTACCTCGTTTCTGCCGGGATGCCTTCTATAATACGCAAGCGCACCTCGCGCAAGCTCAAACCCGCCAGCCCCATTTTCTCCACTGTGCGTCCTATTTGCCAGTAGTCACAATCGTGCATCAGGTTTGCGAGGTGGATGATAGCACGAATAGTCGGGCAGGGCACACCCAGCATCTCTCCCAGCGAAGCGATAGGTACCAGGCTCATCGGAACGTCTTCGGTGATATAGCGGTGATGAACAATGGGTGGCGCCTTGATGCCGTAGTAGCCCTGATTGGCGCGGATGGCTTCGAACAACGTCTTGCCCGATGCACCGTAAGCGATATACAGCCACTCGCGCGCGGTCATGCATCCGAAGCCCATCGCTGCTGCCACGGCGACGCGCTCCGCGTCGATGGTTTCCAGCACTTGAGCGACCGATGGCGTGATGCCGTCGATGTAGTACTCGAATTCACCGTGTGTGCTCTCGATGCGGGCGGCATTGAACACCGTGACCGCCGGATGGAAAATCGCACCGATGTTGTCCATGCTGGTCTTCATCACGTTGTCGCCGGGCACAAACTCGGTGTAGGCAGTGTGCAACGCCTGAATCACCTCAGGGGTGCGGTAGGCGGGTATCGCCGCGACGGGCACGCTGTTTTTGATGCCGAAAACCTGCACCTGTCCCGGGTTCAACGCACGACTGGCATAAAGCAGGGTCTGCGCCTCGGCGACGATTACATCTGCTTTCACACCGTGCCGTTGCAGGATATGCAGCACCTCCAAAGCACCGCCAGTGCGCCCTGGATTCAGCACAATGATATGTCCGTCGCGCAGGTGCGGCGCCAGCCTCTCCGCCACTTCCGCATGACCGGTAGCAGGAACCACCACCATCAGCACTCTGGCATCGCGTATTGCCTCTTCGATATCGGTAGTTACCACCGGAATAGGTGCTTGTCCCTGTGGCAGGTCAGGTCTATCGGGGCTGGCAATCAGGTGGATATAGCCTGACCGCTGGATGGGCAGGAGCCTTTCGGGGCTTCGGTTCCACAGGTGCACCCGCACGCCTTTAAGCGCAAGATGCGCCGCCATCGCCAGACCGCCGTTGCCTGCACCGAGAACACAGAACGGGGGGGTGTTCGCTGGGAGCTGGGAAGTCTGATGTATCATGCAGCACCTCCTGTTGGACCGCCTGCGCGAGCCCGTTCGTTTCGTACTGGAGTTTGAACAAAATCCAAGTGCATTCTTAGTCTAACAAATCTACGCCCAGTTTGCCAAGCTTGCGCACCAACAACATAGCCTAAAGCACATACCGAACACACACTGTCACGAACATCGGAACTGGCGAAGAGGTTGTGTGTTCATGGTATTCCTTTTCGCTCAGTTCCGACACTTTTGCAAGAGGGGGCAATTTTGTTCAAACTCCAATAAAGCCTTAGCGTCTCCGATACCGCTTTCCCGCCAATTCGTCCGCTAACTTGACCAAATCTCGTGTTTTCGGGTTGCCATCCTGGTAGCCGTAAAACGCGATGCCGGGCATCTCAGGGTAGTGCCTTGCCAAGTATTCTACTTGTCTTGACAGTTCCTCAGGCGTCATTCGGCGGTTGTGTGAGTCTGGCTTTGCCGCCACCATCCCCACACAAACGATGGTTTTGTGCAGCAAACCCTCGCGCTTCATCAACTCGACCCGCTCACGAATAAGTGCATCCCAACTTATTGCCCACTCGGGATGCTCAGGTACATAAGTGAAGCCTTCAATCAGGGCAAGGTCTATCGCCCCTTCCTTCAGCAGTTGCCGAAAGATAGGGGTTAGATGCGTAACCCAAACAGCGATAAAGAACTTGGGATGTTTGCTTTTGACTTGTCGCAACGCCTCAGCAATCATGGGAACATAAGGGTGGTCGTCGCCGACATTCCACTCATCCATGGCTATCCCCGCGTAGCCCTCTTCTGCGTAAGATGCGTAGTATTTGACAAACCGCTCTGTGTCCCAGTCCTTTGCCTCGCCGTACAGGTTTGGTCCGTAGACCCACATCAAGGATGTAATGCCCCTTGCGTGGTTTTCAAAAGCCCATCGGATGTTCCCGACCGATGCATCGACAGTGCAATTTTGCAATTCGTCTAGGAACGGGCACTGATACCAGATGACGAAAGGCGGTTTGGGCATCCGAAGCAGTTGGGATGGACCACTTGGGGGCGTTAACGGCGGCAGCTTTTTGCCCTTAGCAAGCGGTGTCAGGATGACGGTTAGTTTCGGGCGAAGGTTTTTGTCATCTGCCTCCTTTGAGTAAAAGCCGACTTTGCCCGGGCTGTTTGTCAAGTCACCCCAATGGTTCATCGGGTAGTCGGCTTGCAAAAGGAAGCCGCTGAGGTGGAGCTTACCTTCATGATGCGCCCTCACTGCTTCCGTCACATCCCAACGCACCCAAACTCCCTTCTGGGCAACCGTTTGCGTATCCAGAATTTTCCATGTGCTCCTGTGCAACTCACCGTTAGACCAGCTCTTGTGCGCGTGTCTGTTCTGAAAATCTGCCGTCGCTTCATCCCACAGGTCGTAAGGTGGCAGAGTTGCCACCCGCACTTTTGTCGGTTCGCCCTCTCCTCTGCCGTCACCCCCTTTCAATTCGGCGACGAAAAGTTCCAGCATCGCCGATTTGACCTGCATATTTCGGGGCAAAGCGTTCAAGTCAAAGCGCAAAAGCACCTGGTTTACCTCCCACCAAACCAGTTGAGAAACCCACAGCACAGGCGCATTCCCGTCAGGGTCCTGTGGCTGAAGTCCGCCTTTGAAATCGCCCGACGTCACGCCTTTATCGGCAGCTGCTGTCAAGTTAACCGATTTTTGGCTTTCCTTAGGGGGCTTCCTAGCATCTTGCAACGACAAAGCACTGCCACAAAGGTTGGTAATTGCAAATCCCACAAACAGAGCAACCGATAAGCGCTTCATCGGTTTCCACCTCCTTTTCATCATCCTGCCCGGTTGTGATGCGGCATTTGAAAAGGTTTCCCACCTCAAGACTCGTGCAGGAACTGACCAGTCAGACGCGGGCTATGATTATTTCGATATTGGCGGGAAGGTTCCTCTTGCCTGTCATTCTGAGCGAAGCGAAGGGTCTCGTTCTCTCGCTACTCTGAGATGCTTCGTTTGCGCTCAGCATGACAAAAGGAGACAGGAACGCCTTTTGGCTCAGAATACCCACACCTAAAGTCCGTCACTTTGGAGGGCGAACCTCCGGATGAGCCGACATCACATACCCCAACGGCTCGGCAGGAGCCTCGCCCTCCACGAGATAGCGCTTCAGTCACACAGCCAGTA
>CALJAP010000059.1 GCA_938027655.1 uncultured bacterium
TCGGCTACGGTGAGGAGTGGGAGGTTGTTGAGGAATGACGCGGGCAGGGCGCGTGCGCCCTGCCCGCCTACCTCAGCAGCCTGTCACGCTTCCAGTGTCTCTTTCAGCGAGCGCAGAGTTTGCCTCAGCACCTGTTCAACACGCCGTGTAGAAACATCTAGGATGTTGGCAATGGTGCTGGGATTATACTCCATACCGTAGCGCAAGGCAATAATGGCGATGGCTTCGATTCCGCGTGTGGCGTAGATTCTGTGCAGAGCCTGCAGGAGGTCAGCGGAGCGTTCGGCGTGATGGAAGGCATCGGAAGCGTGACGGTCAGTGAGGTCTACGTAATGGTTGTGCATGGCGTTACTCCTGCGGTGCAATGTCTTCGAGTATAGCTTCCAACGAGACGGTAGGTATTCTGCTAATTCGGCGCAGCTCTTTGCGAATAGTGCTCTTGAAGTGGTGTCGTATTCTCCAGCTGAGCCACTGTTGGAGGGAGATTTTACTGTTTTGCTGGTAGCGCGTCCACTGACGCCAGAGGGCGATTCTGAGCTCTTGCACTACATCTTCAGGGGACACGCAGAGGGTTTCTACCAAATAGCGGACATAACCTTTGTGGACGCGCAGGTATTGTTGCAACACCTGTTCTGCTAAGGCGTCGCTATACACGGGGTTGCCCTGTAGGAGCGTATTCAGGTCTGTCACAGCAATCGCCTCAGGTACTAGATTGAACAGATTTGAACAGAATTGAACAGGCACAGCGTCGGAACGTGGTTGACATCTTCTGCCCTGCGTGTTATGATGAAAGTGCCTGCGCGGTGTGAGTGTCACCCGCAGGCGTGGCGTCCAGCAGTGGGCGTGCTGAACGCAGGAACATTCTACCGCTGTTCTCTTCCTGCGTCAAGACCCCTCTGTGAGAACGCCGGATTCCCGAAAATTGTCACAGTTTGGGACACAAGATGTAGTATGTTTCGCAGGCTATGAGCACAACATGTTGTGTTTTGGAGCAGCGGTCAGCTCGCCGGGCTCATAACCCGGAGGTCGAGGGTTCAAATCCCTCCCCCGCACCCATTGCCCCTACAGGTTGTGCCTTCAGGCAATAGTATCAATCTGCCTCGCCATCTCGAAATCCTTCTCCGTCAAACCTCCTTCGGAATGGGTGGTCAAGTTCAGAATCACGGTTTTATAGTGAATCGCGATGTAGGGATGATGGTTCATCTTCTCCGCCAGCAACCCCACATGCACCACGAACGCCAGTGCCTCCCGGAAGTTGTTGAAGTTTATCGTTCGGGTAATCTCCTTGCCCAGCCGCTTCCACTGGGGAGTTTTTTGCAGCAGTTGAGCAATCTGTTCATCGCTTAGCAAAGCCATTGGTGCACCTCCTTTGCTATACCAGCGGTACGCCCGCTTCACGTAGTCGTTGAAGCAGTAGTCCCCTCAGCTGTAGTTCGCGCACTTCACGCTCTTGTGCAGACACTTCACCGGTCAGGCGCAGAGTGACGGAAGCAGCGTCAAACGCACTCACCCCCACCACCGGTCGCTCTATCCCTGCTTCGCTTGCAGCAGATTGTAACACCTCTGTTACCGCCTGCAGGTCGGCAGATGAAGCAACACGCATCTCCACACTCATCTTCACGCCCCCTACTCGCGAGTGGTTGATAACCAGGTTCACGTCTCCGTTGGCGATAACCACCATCCTCCCCTGTTCATCGCGCAGGCGGGTAGTGCGCATCCCCACCTCTTCCACAACACCACTGATGCCGCCAATCGTCACCACTTCGCCCACCACAAACTGGTTTTCCGCCAGCAGGAAAAAGCCTGAGATGACATCACGCACCAGCCGCTGCGCCCCAAAACCCACAGCCAGACCGGCTATCCCTGCCGTAGCCAGCAGAGGGGTGATATCGATGCCTATCGCGCGCAGCGCCATCAAGATGGCAATAATCAACAGGGTGTACTCTATGATGCTGCGTATCAGGTTGCCCAGCGTGCGAATGCGCGGCTTCTGTGCGGCAATACGCTCCACGCTTTCTAGGCGGTTCACCGTCGTACGCGCCAACCGCGCAACCAGAAAGCGCACGACCAGATACAGCAGGACAATCTTGAGCAGCTGCAAGCCCGCGTCCACACTGCGCTGCAAATGCTCTTCCAATTTGAACCGGCTCCACCAGTCGGGCATGATTTCACCTCTCGCTCATAGAATATCAGCTCGAACACTACCTGTGCAAGGCACAGGCTCAAACCCGATGTGATTTGAGTCACCACACAGCAGGCGTCTCTGCCAAAGCAGGTACAATAAGAAACAGGTATCTCGGCTCGGGAGAAGCGATGGAAGCACTGGAAGCTCTCAGACGCGTACTGTTTCTGCGTGATGCAGATGAGCAGATTCTGCATGGTTTGCTCACTCGTGCGCGCACGATGAACGTGGCACGTGGTGAGGTGCTTTTCCTACGAGGCGAACCGTGTCATGGGTTATATATTGTCCTGCACGGCGCCATTCGCCTCTACAACAGCAGCTCCAGCGGTAGAGAACAGGTTATCGGCGTGGAGCGCAGCGGTTCCGTCATCGGCGAGCTGCCACTCTTTGATGGCGGCAACCAGCCCTACTCGGCAGAAGCGATGATGCCTTCTCGTTTGCTCTTCATCCCTCGCGACCACTTTCTCAACATACTCCACACTCACCCCCAGCTGATGCAAGCTGCGCTACGTGCGCTGGCGATTCGAGTGCGTCGGTTGTTGCATCTGGTGGAAGAGCTCTCTCTGCATGAGGTACCCGAGCGCATCGCCCGCTATCTGCTGGCGCAGGCAAAAGAAAGGGGTACCTCTTTCACCCTCGACTACACTCATGCCGAGCTGGCAGCCCAGCTGGGCACGGTGCGCGAAGTGGTCACGCGCACTCTCAACCGCTTCCGCAAAGCGGGCTGGATTGCCGTGCAGAACGGGCAAATTACTGTAATAGACCCGGAAGCCTTGCAGGCGCTAGCCTGTAGCGAGGACTAGCCGCCTACCTGACCGCTGGCGAATGCCTCGCGGTTAATACGGATAAAGTGCTGCCACTGGCTGGGCACATCCGTCTCCGCAAAAATCGCGCTGACGGGGCACTCCGGCTCGCACAGCCCGCAGTCGATGCACTCGTCCGGGTTAATGAACAGCATGTCGTAGCTGGTGCCGTCGCTATCGGTGAAGACGCCTTCCTTGATGCAATCTACCGGGCAAACCGCCACGCAAGCCTTGTCTTTCACGCCAATACAGGGTTCAGCAATCACGTACGCCATTTTGAACTCTTAACCTCCTTTGGGAAGTTCATCGGAGTGCCTGTGGCACTGTTTTCATCCTATCCCAGCAGAGCGAAAAGTGCCGTGATTTAAGTCACAGAGCATGATTATCGTAAGATGAGAGGGCGAGGCTCCGTGCGAGCCGCTGACCTTTCGTCAAAGGCACACGGACACGCACTACCCCAAACAGCGTGGTCACGACGGAGTGTGACCCCCCAACAATTTCAGAGTAGGGGGCAGACCTCTGTTTCTGCCCCCTATACCTCATAGGTGCAGCGATCGTACGACGGCGTTCAACACCAGAAGCACACCGAAGGCGATGCCCAGAGGTAGCAACGTAGCAACCCACGCCCACTTCGCGCTTTTGGTTTCGCGCCATATCGTCAGAATGGTCGTGGAGCACGGGTTGTGCAGCAGCGAAAAGAGCATCAAGCTGATAGCGGTCATCGTCGTCCAGCCGTGTTGTTCTACCAGCAGGCGATGCAGGTCGTTCAGGCTCTCCAGTTCGGTCATCATACCCGCGCCCATGTAGGTCATGATAATCGTAGGCACAACAATCTCGTTGGCAGGGATGGCAATGATATACGCCAGCAACACCACGCCGTCCAGCCCGATAGCGCGTCCAACGGGGTCCAGCCAGCCGGATATCCACTGCGACAGGCTCTGCCCGCCCGCGTGCATGTTAGCCAGCAACCAGATAACCCCACCCGCTGGCGCAGCCATGACCACCGCGCGCCACAACACCAGCAAGGTGCGGTCAATCAGAGAGGTGTACAGCACCGCCAGCACGTTGGGTTTACGGTATGGGGGTAGCTCCAGGGTGAAACTGCTGGCTTCGCCCCTTAACACAGTGCGCGATAGCCCCGCGGATACGATGAAAGTGGTCAACACACCCACCATTACCACAGCAAGCAGTGCGCCGGCAGCTGCCGCCGCGGCGAATGCGGGCGGAAACGCTGCTGCCACAAATAGCGAACTCATGGTAATCAACAGAGGCCATCGCCCATTGCAGGGCATGAAGTTGTTAGTGAGGATGGCAATCAACCGTTCGCGTGGCGAGTTGATAATGCGCGTTGCTACCACGCCTGCCGCGTTACAGCCTAACCCCATTGCCATCGTCAACGCCTGCTTGCCGTGTGCACCCGCCTTCTTAAAAAACCTGTCCATATTGAACGCCACACGCGGCAGATAGCCCATATCCTCCAAGATGGTGAATATCGGGAAGAAGATTGCCATCGGTGGGAGCATGACGGAGACCACCCACGCCAGCCCCCGATAGATGCCATGCCACAGAAAGCCGGTGAGCCACCAGGGTGCGCCCAGCGCGTTGAACAGGGTGCTGCCTTTCGATTCCAACCAGAACAACCCTGCCGCGATAAACTCGGAAATCACGTTCGCGCCCTGAATGGTAACCCAGAAAACCCCCATCAGCAGCAATCCCATGATGGGCAGTCCCCAGACGCGCGAGGTAAGAATCCTGTCCAGCCGCTGGTCCCAGTCCCAGCGACGCTCGCCCTTCCGGTGCACTACTTTCCGGGCGATGGCTTCTGCTTCAGCGTACAGTGATTCCACCATACGGTCGCGGAAGGAACCCTCTAGCTGGCGCTGCAACCTTTCAACATGTGAAAGAATATGGGCGGCGTGCGCACGTGCAATCGCCATCTCCTGCTCGCCGGCGTCACTTCTGGCAAGGCGTAGCAGCTCACCGTTCTCCAGCGAGCGACGCACGTTGTAGTCACCGTCTAGCAAGCGCATCGCTACCCAGCGACCGTTGGGAAGGTCGGGATAGGCTTGTTGTATCACAGGCACCAGTTCCGCCAGAGCCTGCTCCACCTTCTCGTCCACCTTCACCCGACGCGGCGAGGCGCGGAGCCTGCCCTGCACCAGCTCTGCCACCGTTTGCATCAGCAAGCCAAGTCCCGTGCCCTGCCGCGCTGCGGTAGGCACAACGGGCACGCCCAGCTCCCGCGCCAGCGCACGATGGTCTATCTCGATGCCTTTGCGTTCTGCCTCATCCATCAAGTTCAGGCATACCACCACGCGGTCGGTAATCTCCAGTACCTGCAGCACCAGGTTCAGGTTGCGTTCCAGCGCGGTGGCATCCACCACCACCACCACGACGTCGGGTTTGGTAAACAGCACGAAGTCTCGCGCGACCTCTTCGTCCACCGAGGCGGAGAGCAAGGAGTAGGTACCCGGCAGGTCCACGATTTTGTATCGCTTGCCGTTGAACTCGAACGCGCCCTCCATCCGTGTGACCGTCTTGCCGGGCCAGTTGCCGGTGTGCTGGCGCAAGCCGGTGAGCGCGTTGAACACGGTGCTCTTGCCGGTGTTCGGATTGCCAGCCAGCGCCAGCACATAGTCGAAGGAGTCCACACGCACGCCCATCTGCACCAGATGTTCACGCAACGCGCACGACTCACAGCCTTGACCGGTTACCTCTCTCATCTCATCTCTCCACCTTGCTCAATGACATCAACCACTATGCGGTTCTTTGCTCCACACTCTTGTGCTCCTCATGCAGGGGCGCATCGCGCCCGTCGCGCCTCACCCAAATCCAGTCCGCCTGTTCGCGTCTCAGGGCGATTAGTGTGTCGCGCACGCGATACGCCACAGGGTCGCCGAAAGCGGAGCGCATGACCACTTCGATTTCCGCACCGGGGGTGATGCCCAGGTCCAGAAACCGCCGGCGTGTTAGCCCCTGACAAGCCTCATCGATACGCAACACGGTTGCCCGCTCGCCCGGTTCCAACGAACCCAATCGTTCTCCCGGGGCGACACGCGCTCCGGGCAGGGCTTCGCGCACGCTGATGTTCGCCGCTACCACCGGCGCGAGCACATGCTCATCGGTGTCGCTCTCCAGCACGATTCGCGTCGGCGAGCGCTCCACAACCCGCACCACCATGCCGGGGCGCAATCCCTCCGCCACAATCTGCGCGTACACGTGCGAAGGCTCATCTTCCACATGTACGATTTGCGCGGGCTTGTCTATCGGAAACTCCACCAGCGACTGTGCTTCTATCTCCGGCATCTGGCCGCTGGCAGAAGGGATGGGGTCGCCATGCGGGTCGGAAGTGGGATGTCCCATGTAGGCGTCCAGCTGCTCTATCTGCTGGGGCGTCAGGGCGTGCCCCATGCGGTGCGCAAAATCGTGCACTTCGGTCGGTGCAACGGAGGTCTCGTAGGCAAGGTAACGCTCGAACAGACGATGCGCCCGCACCACTTGAATAGCTAGCCGGTGTCCTTCTGGGGTCAAACTCAAGCCGCCCGCGGTGGCACGCAACAACCCCTGCGTTTCCATGCGCTGCGCCAGAACTGCAGCCAGTCGGGTGGGAACATCCAGTGCCCCAGCCAGAGATTCTACAGACGCCAGCCGCCCGTCGTGCTCGCGCTGATGCAGGTGCATCAGCGCATCCTCAATCGCCTCGCGCGAACGCAACCACCGCTTCTGCCTCCAGCGCGAAATCACACCCCATTGCGGTGCGAACAATAATAGCAGTACAATAACCGAAGCAACCAGGTAACCGTTTTCTAACATATCTATACCTTTCTGAGAATCATTCTCAATAAGATTGTACCCGCTGGCGCACTCTTTATCAAGAACTGTTCCCGGCGCAGCCCCCTTTTCTCCTGCATAAAAGTTGCGATGCGCTGCCACAGGCAAGGCAAGAACAGGATACAGCCCCACGCAGCACGTATTCTACAGCAGGTTGTTATCCACAGGAACAGGAGGACAACAGATAATGCCTTTGCTCTACTCGACCATCCACCATACTTCTGGCATTCCTCTGGGCGGGATCGGCGCCGGCTCGGTGGAGATACGCCCCGACGGACTGTTTCACGAATGGCAGATATTCAATACGGGCGCGTGGTCGCCGCACTCTCCGTGCGGGCTGCGCTCGGAAGAGCTGGTGCATCCTGAGGACCTCGTTTTCGTGCTGCGGGTGGCTACACAGGACGGCGACGTGCAGGTGCGTTACCTTGCCCTGCACGAGAGCCTGCACGACCTGTACTCCGCCGGATGGGCGCGCGCGGTGCAATCCATCCAGTTCGAAGGCGCGTTCCCCCTCGCACGCCTGCACTATCTGGACGCCTCGCTGCCCGTGCAGGTGACGGCGGAGGTGTTCTCGCCGATGGTGCCACTGGATAGCCGCGCATCGGCTACGCCGGGCTTCTATGTTCGTTTTCTAGTGCAAAACACGGCGGAGGTGCCCATCGATGTGTCCATCCTGGGCGTGCTGCGGAACATGGCAGGCATCGGACAAGCGGAAAGGCAACCCCGCAACCTGCTCAGAGAGGTCAACGGAGGTGCTGCCGTTTACCTGACAGCGGAGGGATTACAGCCTGAGCACTGTTCCACCGGCGATATGACCTTCGCCGTGCGCGGAGGCAAGGTCAGCTACATTACCGGAGGCTACCGAGAAGAGTATCGTTCGCTGATGTTCTGGCGCAACCGCTTCGGGCTAAAGCCGGTGTCGGTACTGCGCCGTTTTCGTGAAGAAGGCGTTCTGCCCAACCTCGTCCCCGAAATCGCCCCCGCACTCCCCGAAGGACTGGAGGTATCGCGTCTCTCGCCGGAGGAGCGCGAGGCATGGGTTCGGCAGATGCTTCAGCATCCGTTTGTGTATGACAAATACCATCGTCTGCACCTCGTGGACCCACAGCTCGTGCAGTCGGCGGAGTTTCTGGAAGAAATCGCGATGAACCTGCAGGATCTGCGCGAGAGGCGAGCCGAATGGGGCTACGCTGCGCTATGCAGTCATCAGCAAATCGACCCGGAGGGCGAGGGCGAAGCGCTCTTCACGCTCAGCTGGTTCTTTCCCAATCACATCAGTCCCACCGGCGCAAACATCGGACACCAGTACGCGCACTGGTTCCACAGCTCGCTAGAGGTGGCAGAGCACCTACTCAGCCATGCCTCCTCCCTGCGCGAGCGCACTCTGGATTTCGTGCAGGCTATCTACGATTCCAGTCTCCCGGCGGAAGCCGCCGACGCCATCAGCGGGCAACTCTCCACCTTGACCAAGTGCACCTGGTGGACCAGAGCGGGGCATTTCGGCGTCTGGGAAGGGCTGGGATGCTGTGGCTTTCATACCACCGACATCACCTATCAGGGCTCTTTCCCCATTATCGCCCTCTTCCCCGACCTGCAGAAGATACAGATGGAACATGGAGCAAAGTTTCAGCGAGCGGACGGGCGCGTGCACCATTTCTTCGCCCCCGATTTCAGCGCGGTGGACAACGGCTTTGACCGCGTGGATATGAACCCGCAGTTTGTGATGCTGGTAGCGCGTGATTACCTGTGGAGCGGGGATAAGGGCTATCTCGAGCGTCTGTACCCGCATGTTGTGCGCGCGATGGATAACACCCTGCTGCTGGACACCGACAACGATGCCCTGCCGGATACCGACACCCGCCGCAACACCTACGACGTGTGGGATTTTCAGGGTAGTCCCTCCTACATCTGTAGCCTGTGGCTGGGTGCGTTGAGGAGTGCGGTGCGGCTGGCGGAAGAGACAGGCGATGCCGAACGCGCCGCGAAATGGCAAACCCTTTACGAAAAAGGCGTAAAGAGCTTTATCGAGAAGCTGTGGAACGGCGAGTACTTTGTGTTGTGGCGCGACGGTGACACAGTGGACGAATGCTGCATGAGCGACCAGATTAGCGCGGACTGGTTCTTTGCGGTGTGCGGCTGGGAACCGGTCATTCCCGAACAGTATATCCACCGTGCGCTGAATGCCATCCTGCGCTACAACTTCCGTGCAGGCGAGGGACTGCGCAACGCCTCCTACCCACCCGGTAAGCCCCACCGGCTTGCCGCCTCGGGCAACCTGCAGGCAGACGGTCTATGGACGGGTATCGAGTACACCGTCGCCGCTCTGCTTATCGCGCGGGGCAGGCTCGCCGAGGGTATGGCGATTGTGCGCGACATCCACGATCGCTATCTGCGGGCGGGCAGGTTCTGGAACCACGTCGAATGCGGAAACCATTACTACCGCGCGATGTCGGCGTGGACGCTGTTGAACGCGCTCACCGGTTTTCGCTGGGACGCCCCGCGAGGCGAGATGGCTTTCGCCCCACGAATCCGCACCATCGAGAGCCGATACCCCTTCTTCACGCCTACCGCATGGGGTATCTACTCAGAGAGTGTGGGGATTACAAGCCACCGCGTGAGCATAGCAGTAGCGCACGGTGAGATACGCCTCTGTACTCTCAACCTCCCGCGCCGGCAGGGGGACAGAGCGGTCTCTGTCACGGTGAACAGGCAACCGGTTGGCGTAGAGGTCGCTCCCGATGGGCAGGGTATTTTGCTTCGCTTCGTCGTGCCTGTGACGCTGAGCGCAGGACAGGAAATAACAGTGGAAGGCATGCAGTAATTCATTCTTCCGCAGGGCGAGGCTCCTGCCGAGCCGTTGTGGAAATTGGCTTACCGGGAGGTTCGCCCTCCAGTCAAGTGTACATACAAAAGTGGGCTGAGGAAAAACTCAGCCCACTTGCTTCGCGAAATCCTGGCTAGATTCGTCGCCACCGACGGAGCGCCAGTAACGCCACGCCGATGCCCAACCCAGCCATCGTAGCAGGCTCTGGTACCACCGGCAAAGCGGTAATCTGCCCACGGATCTCACCGCCCGGATGAGCGGTGGTATGGATATTGATGTACGTGTTACCGCTCAGCAAGTTCACCTCTTCAGCTGCGGGAAACGACGCGCCGGTGATTATCTTGATAAGCTGGCTACCGAGTACAGCGTAGCTACTTCCGTCACCTATCGGGAAGATAATCGGCCCGTTGGCTCCCGCAGGAGCGCGGTGGATGTGTGAGGCAGTAAGGTCGCTTTGCAGGATGCCGCTCACCGTAATAGCCAGGTTGATAGTCTTGGTGACATCATCATAGCTGCCGAAAAGCACCCCGCTGGCGTTGGTGGAAACTGGCGGCACTTCTTGCGAACCGGTCAACGTTGCTTGCAGGTACCACAAACCTGCCCGCGATGGTAACGTCACCATCGCCAATAGCACCACCAGCAAAGCAAAACGCAATCCGAATCTACTCAAAAGAGTGTCCCTCCTTTCAATGCTGAACTGTTGCGCATGTGCCCTCCTTCTGTTCTACACTTTACGCCGGCGCAACAGGAGCATCCCCAACCCTGCAGACAAGCCAACTAGCGACATGGGTTCGGGCACGGGAATAAGCTGCCCTCGGATCTCGCCGCCGGGATGAGCAGGGGTGTGGATGTTGATGTAGGTGTTGCCCGCTAACAGGTCTGCTTCGTAGGCGGAGGGGAATAAGCCACCCATAATGAACCGCGAGAAAATCACTCCGCTACCGCTCCACGAAGCGCCCCCGTCCAGATCGTAAATAATAGGACCATTTACGCCCGGCGCGCCGACGTGGATATGGGCACCTAAGATGTCGCTTTGCGAGATTCCAACCTCGTACACCGCCAGATTGAAGAGCTTCGACACGTCGTCATAGCTCATAATAGCCTGTCCGTATGCGGATGTACTAACAGGCGGAACCTCTTGACTGCCGGTAAGGCTTGCAGTAAGTACCCAAACCGTAGCGCTGGATGGCAGGGCTATCGCTGCAAGCAACACCGTAAGCAGTCCGAAGCGGTATGCCATTCGATGCATATCCTTTCCTCCTTTCATCATCATGGATGTATACGAAACCTCTTTTGTGCGAGCCGAGGCTCCCACTCTGCTTTTAGTATACACCTCGCGTGCAGAGCTGTCAAGCATTTTTGCGAGGCAAGGAAAGATTTTTTCTAAAAAATTGCTTTTTTGCGCTCCGACCACATGGGACGCTGCAGGAAGGTGTGGGATGGTAAAGAATAAAACAATGGACCAACGCAACCCTTCCGTGCACGCAGGGGTCAATGGATAATGCTGAGTTCTCCATCCTGAGGAGGTGTTGACATGAGAGCGATATGTGCCACGATGCTGGGAGTGTTATGCCTGTGGAGTGTAGCGGCTGCACAAAATGCAAACGTGCTCACCGGGCGGGTGCTGGATGCCAGAGGTACCCCTGTCTCCGGCGCACAGGTGTACTACTATCCCAACTTGGTGCTGGCGTGGCTCGGCGTTCCATCCGATAGCCTGCCGCATTCCACGACCGATGACAAGGGTTACTATCGGATTCCTAACGTCACCCATCCGCACACCCCTCTATCAGCTGTCGTCGCCCTTCATCCTCAGCTGGGTTGCAGTATCACTCGCCAGCGGGCAAAGACCCCTCGCGACCTGCGCCTGCAACCACTCAAAGAGTTCAGCGGCAAAGTGGTGGATACAGAAGGTAAGCCTGTCGTTGGTGCCCAGGTGCGCCTTGCCTACGTTGGCATCAGTGATCAGGATGCGATAATTGCACCCCCTGTACCGCCGTTTGTAAGCCATACCGATGCGGATGGCACATTTCGACTGCCTGCCCATCCGCAAATGCAGGGGGTTGCGGTCATCTGTACGGCGCCGGGCTACGAACCGCTGTACTACACTACCAACACCACCTGGGATAAGCTCCCGAAGGAGGGGGTGAAACTTATCCTGAAGCCCGGAGCGCGCATTACCGCCCGGCTGGTGTACGCCCACAACGGCGAGCCGGTGCGAGGTTATCCGGTCGCTGTGTCCCCAGGCTATTTTTTTACCTACGCCACCACAGACGAGAACGGACGCATCACGCTGGATGTGGCAACCGGTTCGGCAGCATTGATGCCGGGCTATTCGCTTTCGTCGCCCACGCTGGTGCCGCCGGGCATTTTTGCGCGGGTAAAGGTCAATGACCTGCAGCCGGGCACAACCACCGACCTCGGCGTTATCAGGGTATACACAGAACCTGTGGTGAGTATAGAGGTGCGCGACGAAAAAGGAAAGCCGGTACCTTCCTGCTGGGTAACGATTGCGCCTGCTGCAGACCGAAATCTCCAGGACTTTCTTCCCTACTTCACCGACGCCAGAGGACAGCTGAGCATCCCTCTATCGGATGGAGAGTA
This sequence comes from uncultured bacterium, assembly GCA_938027655.1. Lineage (GTDB taxonomy): Bacteria > Armatimonadota > HRBIN16 > HRBIN16 > HRBIN16 > HRBIN16. The sequence goes on from CALJAP010000059.1 coordinate 12,242, forward strand.
CCTGCTGAGTGCATCCGGGCCCGCTTCAGAGGGTACCTACTACAGCTCGCGCGGCGAATACAGGCTGAGCGTACAGAAGGGCAAAGTCGCCGCTTCTCAACCGGTGGTGCTGAACGTGACCACCTCACGTATGGCACGAACGCAGCGGGTGAAGATGCGAGTGCGCACCTCGCGCAATCAGATACCGAAGAGTATCTGGACACAGTTCGGCTCCGTGATGTTTGAGGACATCGAGAACGGTCAGAACCGGTGGCGTCCCTATCGTATGGAGGGCGACACGCTGACCGTTGAATTGAGTATGCTGGGCGGGCAGAGAGTTGACCGGCTCATTATTCTCGATACCGGCACGCAGGAGGGCGCTGTCCTGCGCAACCTCAGCGCGCAGAACCCACCCAAACTGGTGCGCCTGCACCCCTTGCCCAGAGCGACGGGGCGAGTGCTGGACGCCTCCGGCAAGCCGGTCGCCGGCGCCAAGGTTAGCCTGATGTTCGGACAGGAATCGGTATATCAGATATCCGACGGAACCACCCAGAGGACATGGATGGAGTTTCTGACCCCGCTATCCACCAGCACCGACAAGGCGGGCAGGTTCGCGCTCCCGATAGTGCCGGAAGGCAAGTGCTGGGCTATCGTTACCGCGAAGGGCTACGAACCGGCAGCCATCCTCATAAGCAAGGGACAGACAGCCACGATACGCCTGCAGGGAGCAAGCAAAGAGTACACTGGTGTGCTGGTGGACGAGTACGGTGAACCGGTGGCGAAAGCGCGCCTCGCCCTGCAATACCAGTTTCCCGATAGCCGCACCCCACGGAACTATCAGCAACATCGCGTGCCGACGCGGGAGATCCCTCTGGGCAGTGTCACCACAGATGAGGCGGGAAGATTCACCCTGAAAGGGATGCCGTCCACACTGATACTGGTGCCACGCATACAGAACTTGCCGTGGAGACAGGTCAGAGTGAAACCTTCGCGCGACCTGGTGTTGACCATTGGCACCGCCAGCCCGCCATGGGGGAGCGACAGGGAGCCCGTCACGCCGAATGTGGAGAAACTGCTCCGGAGTGTGGAGTGGTTACAGCCGGTACAGTGGCAGGGCAGAAACACCCTTTTGGTGTTTACTGCGCCCTATCTGGCGCAGAACGAGCCGTTATTGCAAACCGTCAAACAGCGGTTGCGCGAGGGTTGGCAGATGGCGGTGGTGCTCGACACGACCAGCAGACAGGAGGCAGAGCGCTATTGCCAGCAAATCGGGCTGGACGTTCCGCTCGGCTACTGGAAGAGGAAAGCAACCAGACCGATAGTGCCCGCGCTACCGCGAATCCTGCCCTCTTTGCCTTATGTAGTGCACATTGGGCAGGACGGCAAACCACAGCGACATGGCATCGCAACAGACGAGCTACCCAAACTTGTTGGGGCACTACCGTAACAAGGAAGGAGGTTTGATTGCAGTGCGACACACGTACTCTATGCTCACCGTGATATGCGCGACAGCCCTCGCGCTGGCGACTGCACAGGAGGAGACCACACGCCTTCCGGGTCAGGTACGCTTCTTGCAGTCAGCCGGCGAGGAGGCGAGGTCTTTTGCCTCGCCCTCTCACACCGTACAGTTGCGCAATCAGCCGCCGAAGGGGGTCAAACTGCCCGCATGGACAAACTCATCCTGCCGATACGGTGTGCTGAAGCTGGGTAAGCCGATTCAAGAGTGGCATCTGATGATGGATCCGGCAAGCACACGCGCGGTCATCGACGCCAACCGCAACAACGACCTGACAGACGACGAGGTACTGCGAGGCTCCGCCGATTCCATCTGGTATTTCAGTACCTGCTACGGACCCGTCCGCCTCGTTGTTCCTCTGAACGGCACCCTGACTTCGCGCTACTTCAGCCTGATTCGCGACGATATGGACAACACGTCGCATGTATACGTGCGTTGCGAGGACTACCGCCTGTTTGAAGGTGAGGTAAACGGCGAAGCGGTTAAGATAGCTCTGCTGGACACCAACGCGGACGGCGCATTCGATACCCCCGCCAAAAGCCGCTGGGAGGGAGACAGGTGCGTTTTCTTACCCGACAGGGAGCAACGCCCTCTGCCACGCTATCGCAAACTCGGCGACCGCAACTACCGGCTGACCTTCGCTTCCGACGGTTCTGTCTGCGAGTTTCAGCCATCGGAAATCGGCACGAGCACGGTCATCGTGGACTATCCGCAGGTGCACCTGACGGCGGTGGGCAAAGAGGTCGGCTACTGGGAAGCCAGCACCACCGACGGACGCCTGCAACTGCCCACCGACGAGTACTCCGTGCTTGCCTACCGCTTCGGCACGCGCGATAGCAAGGGCAATCAGTGGCAGGTAGAGATAACGCCTATGGAACCTCTTTCCCTGAAAGTGGGCGCAGGAGAGAACACGTTCCCCCTGCCGAAGCAGCTGACCGCAACGCTGGGCTTTGGCACAAGGCAAGGCGATACACTGAACATCTCACTGGTGCTGTACGCAGGCAGCCGGACACAGCAAGTGTCTTCCCTGGCGAAGAACGACGACCTGCCGCCGCCTCCTACCCTGCGCATCGTTGACCGCAACGGCAAAACGGTGAAGGCAGAGAAATTCCACTACGGCTGAGGCTTTACCTGCACGCTCTCGGTGAGAGTGCCAAAGAACGCCGCATATCCGTTAACGTTAATCCCCGATATCGAGATAGGACCGTTCACGGTAAAGAAGCAGACCGTCGTGCTCGCTTCGCCGAAGTCACAGCCCAAACTCGCAGCCGTCCGGTAAGGAGTGCGAGATGTCTTGCAGACCTCTCCCCCGTTCCCTCTCCTGCGCGGAGAGGGGAGCCTCGAAGCGAACTCCCCCTTTCCTCGTCGGGAAGGGGGTTAGATTGAACACACCTCTCCCCCACCCTCCGGCAAGCAGAGGGGAGCCATGCACCTCCCCTTTCCTTAAAAAGGACTCCGAACCTCCTTTGGTGAAAGCACCTCCTGATTGGAGGTTGAATGCTGACCAACTAGGAGGCTTACCACTATAGATGTCACCTTACTCGACAGACCCGGTGGTGCAGACCGCACAAAGTGCTCACGCTCGCCTGAAACCTGTGGGCGTGCGAGAGGTAAATCTAACAGGTGGGCTTTTAGCGGAGCGCTATCGCAACAATATCGAGGCAGGCATCCCCGCAGGCTGGACACAGCTCTGGGAGAGCCACACCATCCCCAACTTCTACGTGGTGAGCGGCAGGCGTGCTGGTAACGTAGAGGGACCTCGTTACATCGACTCCGACGGCTACAAATGGCTGGAAGGTGCGTGCTGGGCATACGCCCGCTCTCGGGACAGCGCGCTCAAAGCATGGATAGATGAGTTTGTGGACGTCATCGCGGCGGCGCAGGAAGAGGACGGTTACGTAAACACCCATTTCATGGGTGAGCGCAAATCCCTGCGCTTCACCGACCTCAACCACGCGCATGAGATTTACTGCTTCGGACATCTGACACAAGCGGCTATCGCCCATCACCGTGTTACCGGGGAAGACAAACTGCTCAACGTCGCACGGCGGTTCGCAGACCTGCTGTATCGCCTGTTCGGACCGGAAGGCAAGTGGGGCGCCTGTGGGCATCCTGAGGCGGAAATGGCTCTAGTAGAACTGTCTCGCGAGACGAGAGAGCCTCGCTATCTGCAGTTGGCATCGCGAATGATAGACGCTCGGGGGCGCAAGCCGCCTGTGCTGGACGGTTCTATCTACCTGCTGGACCATGCGCCGTTCCGCGAACAGAAAGAGGCGGTGGGACATGCGGTGCGTGCGCTCTACCTCTATGCCGGCGCTGCCGACCTCTACGCGGAGAGCGGTGAACAGGCGTTGATAGACACCCTGCATACCCTCTGGCAGGATGTGTTCCATCGGAAGGTGTACGTAACCGGCGGTCTGGGCGCACGCTACGAGGGCGAGGCGTTCGGTCTGCCATACGAACTGCCCAACCTGCGGGCGTATGCCGAGACCTGTGCCGCGATTGCAGGCTTCATGTGGAACTGGCGAATGCTGCAGATAGAGCCAAACGCCCATTACGCAGACTGGATGGAAATCGCCCTGTACAACGGCATCCTGTCCGGTGTCTCGCTGGACGGCACGCGCTACTTCTATATGAACCCGCTGGAATCGCGCGGCGGTTACGAGCGTTCGGCATGGTTTGGATGCGCCTGCTGTCCACCCAATGTACACCGCACTCTGGCTGCTCTGCCGGGCTACCTGTATAGCCTGAGCGACGAAACGGTATACGTCCACTTCTACGCTTCCAGCGAGCTCCGCACGCGGCTGCCCGACGGTCAACCGGTGCAGCTACAGGTGCAGACCGACTACCCCTGGTCCGGCGAGGTGCTGCTGCGTCCCTCGGCGGGCAGGTATCGGTTGGCTTTGCGCGTGCCCGGATGGGCATTGGGGGCGGAACTTCGCATCAATGGCAAGAGCGCGGAGGCACTGCCCGGTTCCTACGCCGTCGTACAGCGCGAGTGGCAGGATGGCGACACCGTCGAACTTTCCCTGCCGATGCCGATAGAGCTGATTCGGGCGAATCCGCGCGTTGAGGACGACCGCTCTGGCGGCGCGATACGCCGGGGTCCGGTGGTGTTCTGTGTGGAGCAGGTGGACGCCCCCGGCGTAAACCTGTTGGACCTCTACCTGCCACAGCATATCGGCGCTTTGCGAGCAGCGTACGAGCCCTCACTGCTGGGCGGAGTGGTGACCATCACGGGCAGCGCGCTGGTAGATACCGTTGCTCGCGAGCAGCAACCGCTGTATGTGCCTGCGTCGCAATATACTCCTCCGCGATGGCGTGAGGTAGATATACGCTGGATACCGTACTATGCGTGGGCGAATCGCGGCGCCGGCGCGATGAAGGTGTGGCTGCCGCTGCCGTAGGGCAGGGGGTATCACCGTGCGCCCCCTACTGCTCGGAATCGGGAATGGTCGCCCGGTTGCCGTCGCGCAGCTACATACCTACTCCCAGCAACCGTGATACGACCATTACCGTCGGCAAACCGACCAGCACGCTCAGCACGCCGGGCACAATGAATACCAGAGCCAGCAACAGAATAGGACCGAAGCGAAACATCGCCAACTCGTAGCGATAGGCGGTCTCGGCAGGTAGCAAACCTGCCAGAATCTTCGAACCGTCCAGCGGGGCAATGGGTATCAGGTTGAAGAACATCAGTCCGATGTTCATGTATACCATGAATATCAAAAACTCCACCAGACTCGGTGTCATGGGAAGGGGAGTGAAGCGCATGACGCCGGCAATCAACAGGGCGAATAGCAAATTGGAAAACGGTCCAGCCGCCGCGACCAGCATCATGTCTCTGCGAGGATGAGCAAAGCTTGCCGGATTGACCTGCACCGCCTTGCCCCAACCGATACCGCGAGCGCCGGTCACCACCATCAGTATCAACATCAACGTGCCCAGCGGGTCTAGATGGTCCAGCGGGTTCAACGTCACGCGCCCCTGTCGTTTAGGCGTAGGGTCGCCGAGCCTGTAAGCGGTGATGGCGTGTGCGAACTCGTGTACAGTGATACACAGCACGAAGGCGAATATCTGCATGAAGATAAAGTTCCAGTCCAGTTGTATCATTGCTATCTGACCGTTCCTCCCAAAAGGCTAATAGCATTATACCCTATCCGGTGCAAAGGAGCTGTTGAAAGGGCGGTCTGAGTTTATCCGTGTCCTGCGGAATAGCCCACAGATTGACACGGATGCAACAGATGTACACGGGTTGACCCATCCGTGCCAATCCGGGTTATCCCTGCCTATCCGTGTCCTGCGGAATAGCCCACAGATTGACACGGATGCAACGGATGTACACGGGTTGAACCATCCGTGCCAATCCGGGTTATCCCTGCCTATCCGTGTCCTTCGGGAATAGCCCACAGATTGACACGGATGCAACGGATGTACACGGGTTGAACCATCCGTGCCAATCCGTGTGCGCCTACAGACAGTTACCCAACCGGCGATGGCTGTTCCACGCGCAGGCGATCGGGAATGCGGTCGTGCGCCAGCAGGTCGTCCAGCGTCTCGCGTTCCACGATAATCTCAGCACGCCCTTCGTTCACCAGCACCATCGCCGGGCGCGGGAACCGATTATAGTTACTGCTCATGGCATAGTTGTATGCGCCGGTGGACGGCACTGCCAGAATGTCGCCCGGCTCCGGCTGGGCAATCGCCACATTGCGTATAAGGATGTCCGTCTCACAGTGTTTGCCAGCAATAGTCACCACCGTGTTCGCCGGCTGGTTCGCCTTATTAGCCACCAGTGCGGTGTACACCGCATCGTACAGTTGCGGGCGCGGATTGTCCGACATGCCCCCGTCTACCGCAACATAGGTGCGCGTGCCCGGCGGCTGGTGGATAGGCACCTGCTTGATAGCACCGATGGTATACAGGGTCAACCCCGCCTCGCCGACCAGCGCGCGCCCCGGCTCCTGAAGGAGCGTAGGATAGGGCAGGTTGCGTCGTTCCAGCTGCTCGGTGAGTACGTTCACGATACGCTCGGCATACTCGTCAAAGCTGGGCGGCTGGTGGCTTTCAATGTAGCGAATACCCAATCCTCCGCCGATGTTGAGCTCTTCCGCAGTATAGCCCAGCTGTTTGCGCAGAGTATGCATAAAGTCCACCATAATCTTGACCGCGCGCTCCTGTGCTTCCGTATCCAGCAGCTGGGAACCCACGTGACAGTGGATGCCCTTCAGATAGAGGTGCGGTGATGCCAGCGCGCGACGTGCCCCTTCCAGTGCGTAGCCGTTACGGATATTCAAACCGAACTTGGTGTCCGCCTGTCCCGTGCGGATGAAACGATGGGTATGGGGGTCGATGCCCGGCGTCACGCGAAGCAGGATGGTCACCTGTTTGCCCGCTTCAGCAGCTACCTGCTCCAGCATCTCCAGCTCCAGCAGGTTGTCTACCACGATGCGTCCGACACCGTGCCTCACTGCCATTTGCAGTTCAAACAGCGACTTGTTATTACCATGAAAGACCAGCTTCTCAGGGGGAAAACCCGCCTTCAGGGCAGTGTACAGCTCTCCTGCGGAAGCCACGTCTAGGTCGTAGCCTTCCTGCATCACCAGTCGAGCTACCGCCATGCAGAGCAACGCCTTGCCTGCGTAGGCGATTTCGTTGCGTGGATAGCGTTTCTCGAAGGCGCGTCGGTAATCGCGCATGTTCTGCCGAAAGGTGGTTTCATCTAATACGTAAAGCGGTGTGCCGAACTGCTTTGCCAGCTCTACCGCATCACACCCACCGACTTCCAGATGTCCTCTCTCGTTGACCCGTTGCGTGCCTAACAGTAACATCCTTCCCCTCGAACCGATTTCAGGATTTATGCAATCAGAGCAAAGAATATCATGTATCGCCTCCCAAAGTCAAGTTTTGGCGCGCGCCGCGCAACAGGAAAGTGTCATCGGGTGTCGAAGTAACCAGAGATACCTGTGGGGAGGTAATGGGGTGCGGATCGCTTGCTATGTCGGGCTGTGTTTTACCCTGCTACTGCTCACGACGGCGGCGGCGAAGGAGTATGACCATCCGCTGATTGCGCAAACCTACCGTCTGCAGGCAAACGGTGATGTGGAGGTAAGTGAGTTGCGCGTTTTCCGCTTCTCCGGCTCCTTCAGCTGGGCGAACTTGAAACGCAGCACGCGCGGACAGTACGGCAGATATGAGATAGAATATCTTGGCGTGTGGGACGCGGATACCAAACAGCCATTGCGCTACTCTCAGACCTCTGAAGGCGAGTATGCGGTGCTGCGCTGGGAGTATCAGGCGCGAGACACGACAAAGAGGTTTCTTCTACGCTACCGTATCCGCAACGCCGTGCAGAGATATTCGGATGTGGCGCAGTTCTACTGGAAAGCGATAGAGGATGAACACGCGCCGCTGGATGAGGTGCGAATCGCTATCGTGCCCCCTGCGCCCAGCGCGAAGCTGTTCAAGGTGTTTGTACACAGTCGCGCCGCGCCGGGCAAACTGGACATCCGTCCCGACTTCACCCGCGCGGAGATACAACAGGCGAACATCCCCTCCGACAGCTTTGTGGAAGTGCGTGCGATGCTGGACCCAGCCGTTTTCCCAGACGCACCCCTGCAGAGGGGCAACCGCTACGAAGCCTTTCTAGAAGAGGAACGTCGCTTCGCCGAGAAAGAGCTGCGCGAAGCACGTAGGCGCGAGCGTATTGCCCAGATTGTTGGTCTATGGATTGTTATCGAAACCCCTATCGCCCTGCTGCTGTGCGTGGGCTTCATCGGCTATCTGGTGGTCGTCTACAACCGCTACGGTCGTGAGCCGGAGGTGCCGGAAATAGAGTACGAGCGCGAACCGCCGCGTGACCTGCCCCCCGCTGTGGTACCCGCCATCCTTACCCAGAGTAAAGCACAGCCGTCGGAGGTGGTGAAAGGTTTCTCGGCAACGGTACTGGAGGCGGCAAGGCTGGGCTACCTGCGTATCGAGGAGTTCGAGAACAAAGCGTTACTGGGCTTGCTGCGCAGCACCGAACGACGCTACGTGCTTACTCCTGAGGGGGAAGGCTTGCTCACCGGCGAAGCGGCGCAACCTGTGGGGCGTAAAGCCCGTATGCTGGAGCCGTTTGAGCGTGAGGCGTTGCGGGTGCTGTTCTTTCAGGCTGGCGATGGCAAGAGGGTGACCGAAAGCGAACTGCGCAGCTGGGCAGAAAAGACCTCCGGCAGCAAAACCCGCATGTATCGCTTTGTGGAAGACTGGGGCAAGCAGATGCGTCGCTGGTTCGAGAGGCAGTATTTTCGGCTGGATGACCCGCAGAGCGAGAAGGCAAGAAACAGGTTCCTGACGCATCTGGCGACAGCGGGCGTTATCGGCTCTCTGGTCACTCTACCGGTGAGCCTGTTCACAGTGCTGCCTGTCAGCGTGGTGCTGGGCGTGATTGCTGCTGTTTCGCTCTCCCGTCGCAGCCCCGAAGCGGCACGCGAGTACCAGCGATGGGATGCCTTCAAGCGGTTCATGACCGACTTCTCCGCCATGCGCGAGGCGGGACCGGAGCTGCTTCCCCTATGGGAGCGGTATCTGGTGTATGCGGTATCGTTAGGTGTAGCGGAGAAACTAATCCACAATCTGGCTTTGCTGGCGCGAGAGTATGACACCGCCCTGTCGCATCCTTCCTGGTATTACACCGCCTCCGGTGAAGCGTTCTCGGCGGATTCACTGTCAGGTATGACAAGCTTTGTGCAGAACCTGCAAAACCTCACCAGCGCGCTTTCTTCCAGCACCAGCAGTGGCGGTGGTTTCAGCGGAGGCGGCGGCGGAGGCGGGGGTGGCGGAAGCAGTAGTGCGGGGTGAGAACCTCCCACCTCCCTCCTGGGTTTGTATGAAGAGCTTCCACACTTTGTATGTGGATTGCTTCGTTTGACACCCTTCCCCCTGAAAGGTATACTTATCACAAAACTCGGCGAATGAAAAGGAGGGTTATGCTTGTGATGAGATCTCCCATCCCGACGGAGCAACAGATTGCTTTCTTCCGCGAGAACGGCTTTGTGCAACTGGACAACGTGCTCAGCGCAGAGGAGCTGGAAGCGCTGCGTCGCGCGGCGGACGAGGTGTTGTCGCAACGGTATGATGCGCGCATTGAAACCTCCGCAGCCAACCCGGAGTACGAAAAGGTCTTCGTGCAAAAAGTGAACCTGTGGCGGGTACATGAGGGAATACGACAGTATACCCTCAACGCGCGTATCGCCGAAATCGCCCGGCAGCTAATTGGGGCGCAGCGCATCCGGCTGTGGCACGACCACCTGCTGACCAAGATGCCCGGTGACAGCAAGCCCTCGCCCTGGCACCAGGACCGTCCCTACTGGCCCATGATTGGCTATGACCAACTCTCCTGCTGGATGGCACTAGACGATGTAGACGAGAACAACGGCTGTATGCAGTTTATCCCGGGCTCGCACCTGTGGGGAGAACTGGAGCCGATTAACCTGGTGACCCCACAGGACATCTTCGCACTGGTACCCGATAAGCAGGTGAAGCCTCCATACATCGCCCGGATGAAGGCGGGAAGCTGCACTTTCCATCACGGGCTGACTTTCCACTACGCCGGCGCTAACCATACCGACCGCCCACGCCGCGCAATGGTCACCATCTATATGGCGGACGGCACGGCATACAGCGGTAAACCACACGTGGTGACCGATGGACTGGGGTTGCAGGTGGGCGAACCGATAGCAGGCGACCTGTTCCCGGTGCTGGCGGAGGCATGAAACCACCTGTCACCGTCTGGACAGCACCTGCTCTGGGTGGTAAAACCCGCCGGTGCATCACCACATGCCTGCAGGAGGGCGAACGTGTGCGCCTGATACTGCCCTCAGACCTGCAGGCTCAGATGGCGCGTGCTATCCTGCTGGCAGAGGGAATGACATCCCAAACGGCTGACCGAGTAGTATGCAGCTTCCACACCTTCGCCACCGAAGTGGCGTCGGCGGTAAAAGAGGTGCACCTTGTGCCTGCACACCTGCGTCGCTGGCTACTACGGCAGGCAGTTCAGGCGGTCGCGCAGCCCGGCTCGTTGGTGGAACGTGCTGCCCGGCGGGAGGGTATCCTCACCCTGCTGTCCACGTGGGTGCGGGAAATGACACGTGAAGACGTCTCCCCGCAAACGCTGGAACGGCTTGCCGCACAATCGCAGGAACAGGAGAAAATCTCCGCGCTGGCGCAGATACTACGCCGCTATCGCCACCTGCTCACCACGCGAGGCTGGCATGAGGAAGAGGATGTCTACCCACTCGCTACGCAGGTGCTGCACGAGGCGAGTCACCACATCCAACTTCCTCATCGTGTTCTGGTGGACGGCTTCGCCCGTTTCTCCCGAACCGAAACGGCGTTTCTGGGTGCGCTGGCGGAAGCGGGCTGCCAGGTTGTCATCACCCTCTGCTGGGACGAAGGGAGAGAGGCACTGTTTGAAAGCACTTCCGCGACCCTGCGGTGGCTGAGCGGGCAATTTGAGGTGCAGGTGGAGCCGGTTACCCTGCCCCCCGATGAGCGAACCTCTGCGGCAGTGGCGCATATCGCTACCCATCTCTTCAGTGCGCCCTCCTCGACCGTCCACACAGCACAATCCCCGCCTGCCCTAGAGATATGGGAAGCGCCTCACCTGCTGGCAGAGGCGGAAATGATAGCCCGCGAGATAGTGCATCACCACCGCAACGGTATGGCTTGGGGCGAAATAGCGGTCTTATGTCGTGACATCGCCTCGGTACTGCCCACTATCGAGGCGACGTTCACGCAGTTCGGCATCCCCACCCAGAGGTTCGAGGTGCAAACGCTGGGTGAACATCCGCTGGTGCGCACGCTGATCGCTTTGCTCCATCTTCACGAGAGGGACTATCCGCGTGAAGGGGTGCTGCAGTGGTTCAAGAGCGGGTATCTGCCTATAGAGATTCTTGAGGCAGACCGGCTGCGCCTGTTGGCGGTGCGACGTGGAGTGCGCTCTGGAGCCACTGTCTGGCTGCGCCTTGCCGAGCAGTTGGAGCGAGAAAACAGCACGGTCGCTCCCCTGCTACGCATGCTGATAGAGAGCACCCAATCCCTGTCTCTGGCAGAGAACCCGCGTCAGTGGCTGGAAATACTGCAGAGAGCACTCAACGCCACACGGTTCGGTCTGTCCGTCCTCGACGGCGAAGAGCAGGACACGCTGACGCAGGCGATGGAGGTCGCTCAACAGGTGGTCTCCTTGCTGGCGCAGGACGCGGGAGGAACACCTGCAGAGTGGGCGCGAGCAGTGGAACAGGCATGGGCGGTAACGCCACAGAAGCGCAGTTCGTCCCCGCGCAATGCGGTGTGGTTGCTGGAAGCCACTCGAAGCCGCCCTCTGCGCCCCCGGGTCGTCTTCGTCATGGGGATGCAGGAGGGACGCTTCCCCCGCAGGATGGTGGAAGATGCCCTCTTGCGTGACAGCGACCGTCGCTGGCTCAACGCCCATACCGGCAGCCGTCTGCCGTTGAGCACTGACAACGCCGCCATGGAACGACTGGCGTTCTACCAAGCGGCGACCTGTGCCTCGCAACGGGTGGTGTTCTCTTACTCTCGCACGGAGGGCGACCACGACGTTCCACCTTCGTTCTACCTGCGTTCGTTGCGCGAGATTTTTCCATCGGACGGCATCATGCAACGCAGTCTGCGCCTGAGCGATGTCACCGCCCCTCTTTCCCATACGGTGGATGAGAAAGACACTGAGCGCACGCTAGTGGACTCCCTGTTCGATATCAACCCGCATACCCGTCGCATGATGGGCGAAGAGGAGCGGCTGCTCACGGCACAGACACTGCACCGCTGGCTGACCGAACGGGGGGAACGCTGTCGACAATGGTGGCGGTGGCGATACCTGCCTGATTTTCCCCGCTTAAGCACCCTCTTGCCCCACATCGGCAATCGAGCCTACTCTGCTACCGAACTGGAGGAGCTGCAGCAATGCCCGTTCCGGCATTTCGTGCGCTGGGAGATGAAGACTCGTGGTGAAAGAACACACTACGCGGCGGGACAGGGACGTTGGCTGCACGCGGTACTGCACCGCCGTCGCCATCACCCTGAGCAACCTTTGGACGAGCTGCTGCAAGAGGTCGCCCAGCAACATCCCGTAGACCGACCCACCGGCGAGAGGCACTTGCTCCTACAGCAACTGGAAGAGATGGTGCGTTCGGTGCTGGAACGTGAGCAACAGGTATACACCGGTTTCGGCTTGCAGACACTGTGGACGGAAGCCACCTTCGGACCCGCAGTTGAAGAGGATGAGGAGCCTGTAGAAGACGCTGCCCCGCCTCTACGCCTGACCCTGCCCGACGGCGAACGGATGCGTATCTGCGGCAGGATAGACCGGGTAGATGTATGCCCTCAAACCGGCGCAGCAGTGCTGTTAGACTATAAGCGCAACCTGCCCAACCAGTGGTGGTACCGGGTGCAGTCTGGCGACGACCTGCAGACCGTGCTGTATGTCGCCGCGCTGAGACAAGTGTGGGGACTGACTCCTGCAGCGGTCGCAGTGGACGACGCGCTAGGGGGGAAGCGATACCGCGTGTTGTTCACCGACACCGCACCTGCCGAGTTGCTGCAACGGCTGGGTAAGCAGCCTCAGGAGGATTACTCGGTGGTGCAGCGCGTAAACGGGCAAAGGTGGAAGAGTATCGAGCGCACCGCCGCGCAGAAGATTAACGAACTGTTACACCGCCTGCAGGCGGGCGACATCCGTCCTATACCCGGCGACCACTGCGCTCTGTGCGAATATGGGGGAATATGCCGTACCGTCAAGGGAGTGGACGCTCCGACGCATGACGGCGAACCATACCCAACAGACATATAAGGACTATTCTCGCCAGCCGCGTGTTACCTCACGCAAAGGCGGACGTTCCCACAACCAGCGCACAGGTAGACTCAGCCCCTTCAGCACCTCGCTATGGTAAACGCCCTCTGCATCCTCATGGCGACGCTCGTAGCGGCCGTCCGCACCCAGCACGAAGAAATCAGCCCGACGTGCGTCGGGGTCAATGACCCAGTACTCACGAATGCCTTCCCGCTCGTACTCGTCGAATTTCTCGTTTCTGTCGCGAGTAAGGCTTTCCGGAGAGGTAATCTCCACGACCAAATCAGCTCCACCCTCCAGATAGGTGTCATGCAAGCGGTGCAGGTTCTCCTGCGCCACGTACATCAGGTCAGGCTCGCGCCCGCGTTCCGAGCGCAGCAGGCGCATCTGGAAGGGTGGGAGTATCAGTTTGCCCAATCCACTCCGTTCCACGAACTCTCCGACGTAACGGACAAGCCATCCGACTATATCCTGATGTTCCAGACCTGCAGGCGAAAGATAGATCACCTCTCCCTCTACCCACTCTGCCAGGGTGTCTTCGTCCAGCCAGTTCAGAAACTGCTCGTAGCTGATTTTGACCTTCTGTCGGGTAGGCAACGACATGGTGCATCACCTCTTTGGCGCTATTATGCCGTATGAAACCAAATTGTGCAACTGGCGCACTCCCCCTTGTGAAAAATACAGATATCTGTGGAACAACCCCAGTGAGAACCCTCCTCCCGTAAGATAGTGTGTTTCACTCTGGTGTCCGCCGCGCCAGCGGCGTTGTGATAGGCACAGGCGTTTCGCCTGTGCCATTTGCTTCTCGAAGGCACACCCCCTTACCGAAAAGTAACCACCTTACTTTTTCGTAACCTCTTGCAACAGTATGTGAACTTACTGCATACTCTGTAACAAGGAGGTGAACAACACATGAAACGCTTCTTCTGGATTACCGCTTTTGCGGTAGTGGGCGTTATTGCCCTGCAGGCGCAACAATCGAACGCGCCCACGCCCAACCGCCTGCCTGCGAACTGGCGCAACTGGACACACGTGACTACCGGCGTTATTTACAGTGACCAGCACCCGCTGTTTGACCCCTTTGGCGGAGTGCATCACATCTATGCCAACGCCAAAGCGGCTTCCGTCTACCAACGCAAGGGCAAGCAGTTCCCCGATGGAAGCGCGATTGTGTTCGTGTTATACGAAGCGAAAGACGTGAACGGTATGTACGTGGCGGGCAAGAAGAAGGTAACCGCCATCATGGTGAAGGACAGCAAGCGTTACGCCCGCAGCTACGGATGGGGCTGGCAGGCATGGGATGCCAGCGGTAAACGACTGGTGACCAATCCTGTGGAACAGTGCGCCAATTGCCATCTGGCGCAGAAAGACAGGGATATGGTCTTCAGCCAATGGGTACCGTAGCTCGCACATCTGCTCCCCTTCTCCCGACGGGAGAAGGGGAGCGGTTCTAATACTTCGGCACGGTGGGGTCCACCTCGTCCGACCATTGCAGGATACCGCCCTGCAGGTTTTTGACCTTGCGGAAGCCTGCCGCCTTCAGGAAGGCGACAATCTGCGCGCTGCGCTTGCCCGAGCGGCAGTACACAACCATCTCCTTCGCCGAGTCGAGCTCATGCATCCGTGCAGGCACATTGCCCATCGGTATCAGCACCGCTCCGTCCAGATGGCAGATTTGCCACTCTACCGGCTCGCGCACGTCCAGCAGGAAGATGTTCTCACCTGCGTCCAGCCGTCGCTTGAGCTCAGTGGGCGTTATCTCCTCCACCACTTCGGCAGGAGTCTCTTCAACTCCCCGTATCCCGCAGAACTCTTCGTAGTCAATGAGTTCGCGGATAATCGGGTGTTCCCCGCAGATGGGGCAGTTGGGGTTCTTGCGCAACTTCAACTCACGGAACTGCATCTTCAGCGCGTTGAACAGCAACAGTCGTCCGATGAGCGGTTCCCCCTTACCCAGTATCAGCTTGATGGTCTCCATCGCCTGTATTGTGCCGATGACGCCGGGCAGCACGCCCAGCACGCCTCCCTCGGCGCAGCTGGGAACCAGCCCCGGCGGTGGAGGCTCTGGGTAGAGACACCGATAGCACGGTCCCTCTCTGGCGTAGAACACCGACGCCTGCCCCTCGAAGCGGAAGATGGAACCATACACGTTGGGCTTGCCCAACAGCACGCAGGCATCGTTCACCAGATAGCGCGTGGCGAAGTTGTCGGTGCCGTCCACCACGATATCGTAGTCGGCAAAAATGTCCAGCGCGTTCTCGCGGGTGAGGCGCGTCTCGTGGGTGCGTACTTCGATATGAGGGTTCATCGCTTGCAGGCGCTCCTTCGCCACCTCCAGCTTAGGGCGTCCCACATCGGCAGTGGTGTAGAGCACCTGTCGCTGCAGGTTGGTGACGTCCACCATGTCAAAATCCACCAGCCCGATGGTGCCCACCCCTGCCGCGGCAAGATACAATGCGAGGGGAGCACCTAATCCGCCTGCGCCGACACACAACACCTTCGCCGCCTTCAGCTTCAGCTGTCCCTCCATCGCCACATCGGGCAGGATAAGGTGTCGGCTGTAGCGCAGTATCTCTTCATTGTCCAGCGCGACCTCTTCTGCCACCGCCGGGCTTCCCCCCGCGATAGAGGGCACAATCATCAGCGTGTCCCCGTCCTTAACGGGGGTTTCCAGCCCCTGCAGGTAGCGCGTGTCCTCTTCGCCCAGGTACACGTTCACGAAAGAGCGCAACCTGCCCTGCTCGTTATACAGGTGCTTGCGCAGGTCGGGGTAGGCTTCGGTTAGCGCCTGCAACGCCTCACCGACGTTGCTCGCCTGTACCTGCACTTCGCTCTGATTGTGCGCGTATGCCTGCAACGCGCTGGGTATCAATACGGTTACTGCCATCGGTTCACCTCGTCTCAATCTAAAGTGCTCGGATTTGCATCGGTTCGCGTTCGAAATCGCTGCGGTCGTCAAGCAGTCGCCAGCAGTGCATCTCGGCAGGCTTACCCTTTTGCACCGAGATAATCAGGTAGGAGTACCACGGCAGAGCGTTCTCGCGGTCGTAGTCGCTGGGGCGAGCAGGGTGGTCAGGGTGGGAGTGATAGAACCCCAGCACTTTCAGTCCCTTCTGCGCCGCCGTGCGCTCTAACACCATCATCTGCTGAGGCGTTATCAGGAACCGTCGCTCGCGGTTCTCCTGCTGCGCGTTCGTGATGGGCACCACTTCCTCCACCCATCGCACCTCCTCTCCCACTACCTGCCCCAGAAAGGCTCCACAACATTCGTGCGGGTACTCCTGTTTCGCGTGCTGGCGAATCTGCAACGCCTGTTCTGGACTTATCGACAGCATCACCCTTCCTCCTCCCACAGCGGGTCGGTGATGTAACGACTGCCACCATCGGGCGCGATTGCCACCACCACACCGCTCGAAACTCGCTCCGCCACCTGAAGCGCAACGCATATGGCCGCGGCAGCGGAGATGCCCACAAACAGCCCTTCCTCCCGCGCCAACTGACGCGCCATGGCGTGCGCCGACTCGGTGGAGATTTCTACCACCTCGTCAGGCACAGTGGGGTCATAAATGCCCGGTACCAGCGCGGTGCGCAGGTGTTTCAATCCCTCCAGACCGTGAAACGGACTGTCGGGTTGCACAGCAATCAGCTGCACATGGGGATTATACTCCTTCAGTCTTCTGCCTGTGCCCATGAGCGTGCCTGTCGTGCCCATGCCAGCCACAAAGTGCGTGACGCGCCCGTCGGTCTGCTCCCAGATTTCTACCCCTGTGCCGTCATAATGTGCCTGCCAGTTGGCGGGGTTGTTGTACTGGTCGGGATAGAAGTAGCGGTCGGGGTCCGCCGCCACAATCTGCTGCACCTTGCGGATGGCTCCATCGGTCTGCTCGCGCGGGTCAGTGAGAATAAGTTCTGCCCCAAAGGCTTGCAACATCCGCTTGCGCTCGGCGTTGGCGTTAGCGGGCAGACACAGTTGTACACGATAGCCCCGTGCTGCACCAATCATCGCATAGGCGATGCCCGTATTGCCTGAAGTGGCGTCGATGATAATTTTGTTGGGTGTGAGCACCCCCTGCGCCTCTGCCACGCGAATCATGTTCCACGCCGGTCGGTCCTTCACCGAGCCACCCGGGTTGAACCACTCCGCTTTGACGTATACTTCGACGGCTGGCGCGAGACCTCTGGTTACCCGTCGCAGGCGAATGAGCGGCGTGTTGCCAATCAGCTGTTCGATACCCTTCTCTCCGGTCACAGGATAGACAGGACGCACCAAATGGGCGCAGGTACTCATCACGTCATCCCCTAGCGTTACTAAATCCTGATAAGAAGTATACCCTTAGTCAAGATTAAGATGCAACTACTGGATTGCCCCGTGTGCTATAATAAGGGAGGGAGGTGATAGCGATGTCTGCAACTCCTGTCGCCACCAGGATGACATTCGAACAGTTCCTGCGGTGGTGTGATGAAGATACCCACGCCGAATGGGTTGATGGAGAGGTTGTGCCGATGAGCCCTGTTGGTCTGGAACACCAGCATATTTCGGGGTTTCTGCTGGAGATTATGCGCCTTTATGTGCGCATCAAGAAGCTGGGTGAAGTATTACATGAGCCTTTTCAGATGCGGCTGTCGCACTCCAGCCGCTCTCCAGACCTGTTTTTCATCAGCAACGCGAACCTTCACCGCTTGAAGGACTCTTACCTGGAGGGCGCAGCAGACCTTGCGGTGGAGGTGATCAGCCCTGAAAGTCGTGCACGCGACCGCGGGGAGAAGTTCTACGAGTATGAAACAGAGGGAGTACGGGAGTACTGGCTGGTTGACCCCGAACGCCACCAGGTGGAGTTTTACCAGCTGGGCGAGACCGGTGTGTATCAAACCGTTCTGCCAGGAGGAGACGGGATTTACCGCAGCAAAGTGCTGGAGGGACTGTGGATAAAGGTAGAGTGGCTGTGGACGCGCCCGACGCCTCTCGAAGTGCTACAGGCATGGGGAATGGTGGCGCAGGCTCAGTAAGCAAACAGCGTCTTCACCGCATCGTACAGTTCCCTGTAATGCACCTTTAGCCTCATGTACACGGCGCGGGCGCTCTCTTCCGGCACGACGCGACGCTCGACAACCGCGACATGCTTTGCCACTGTGAAGGTCTCGAATAGCCCCACCCCTACTCCGGCGATCACCGCCGCGCCAAGCGCTGTGCTGGACTCGGCGTGTTGAGGTATCTCGATGGGGCATCCATACACATCCGCCAGAATGCGCATCCAGAGGTCGCTGCGGGTACCTCCGCCCACCACGCGCACGTTGCCCGCTATGGCACCGTGTTCGCGCATGACCTGCAAAATACTTTCCAGCGCGTACGCTACCCCCTCCAGTACCGCCCTGGCGAGATGCGCCCGTGTGCAGTGCGCCTGTAAGCCAAAGAATGCGCCCTTCGCGCGCGGATTCCATATCGGCGCGCGTTCCCCGCTGAGGTAGGGTAGGAAAATCAATCCGCCACTGCCGGGCGGCACAGCGGACGCTTCCTCCTGCAACCGCCCCGTGCCCATGCCTCTGCCGAACAGTCGCACAAGCCAGTCCCACGCGCTTCCCGCCGATTGCACCGTGCCGAACTGCACCCGGCGATGGGGTTGCGCCGCCATGAGTGTGGTCAGGCGCATGTACGGGTCGGGGCTGAACCGCTCGCGCAGGCAGGATGTCCATGCTGTGCCGCCGATGTAGGTGTAACTCTCGCCGGTTTCCACCACCCCCGCGCCCACGGTGGCACATGCTCCATCGCCCGCTCCGAGCACGACGGGAAGCCCCTCCGGCAGGCTGGTTACCCGCGCTGCCTCACGCGACACGCCCCCCACCACTTCGGTGGATGGGACCACCTCCGGCAGCAGACGCGCAGGGATACCACCGGCTTCTATGACCTCCTCGCTCCACCGCAGGCGGTTGACGTCATAGATGCCGGTTAGCGAGGCGTCGGACGGGTCGGTAATACCCCATCTGCCGGTCAACCGTCCCACGCAGTAGTCCTTGCACTGGAGCATCCAGCGGGCACGCTGCACCACTGCCGGTTCGCGCTCAGCCAGCATCATCAGCCGCGGCAGAGAATAGAAAGGCGCGATGCGGTTGCCGGTAATGGCATAGTAACGCTCCTCCCCCATGCTCAGGCGTAGCCGTTCACACTGCTGCTGGGCGCGAATATCGGCATGGATGAGCGCGGGGCGAACAGGCGTCCCCGCCTCGTCTACCAGCACCACGCCGTTCATGTGACCGCTGAAACCGACAGCCACCAGTCGGCTTCGCCGACTCTCGTCCTTCTGCAGGAGAATGCGCGTGCAGCGCGCCACCGCACGCCACCAATCGGCGGGGTTCTGCTCGGCAGCGAGAGGTACCGGACGGGCGGTGCGGTAAGAGGCGAACGCGGCGTCCACCAGCTGCCCGCTCTCATCCACCAGCACCGCCTTGTTGCCCGTTGTGCCCAGGTCGTGTGCGAGAATCAGCCTGCTCATAGCATTTGTGCGCGCAGGTACTGAGCGCACTTCGGCAGTTCCTCACGCGGGTCGCCGGGGATGCCGCACTCCAGCGCCATATAGCCGGTGAAGCCAATCTCCCTCAGCGCGGCGAAGCCTGACCGGAAGTCGGTATGCCCGTAACCCGGCAGCAGGCGCGTGCTATCGGCGAGGTGCACGTGCGCGAGATACCCTTTTGCCCCCCGGATGGAGGCAGGGATGTCGCGCTCCTCGATGCTCATGTGGAAGAAGTCCGCCATCAGCTTCAGGTGCGAGCCTCCTACCCGCTGGCAGATGTTCACCGCCTGCTCCAGGCGGTTCATGTAGTGGGTTTCGTAGCGGTTCAGCGGTTCCAGAAGGATGAAGCTCCCTGCCTTCTCGGCCACCTTGCTCAGCGGCTCCAGTAGTTTGCACAGCAGTTCGGTTTCCAGTTGCATGGCGGTCGCATAAGGCGTCAGGTCGGGAATGTGCGGTCCGCCGAAGATAGGCACCACGATGACGCCCGTCGCGCCGATTTCGCCCGCGGCGTACAACAGCGCTTCGATATCCTGCACCGCGCGCTCACGCTCATGGCGGTCGGCGTCCAACAGGGCGCCCCGGTAGCCGGCGCATATCGTGCTGGCTTTTACCGGATGACTTGCGGTCAAGCGGCGCACTTCCGCCACACGCTCTTTGCGCATTCCCCCCGCGTCCGTGTCCACAAACTGCGCGCCCCAGAACTCGATACCCTCATATCCATACTGCGCCAGGTTGTCCAGCTTCTCTTGCAGGGTCGCACCGGGCGCCATACCTTCCTGACATGCCAGTTTCATCCTCTACCCCCAGACGGAAGATTTGTCCCTTTTCGATTCGCCATGCCACACAGAATGCTCCTGTCTACAAGGCGGGGTCTGGTGTGCAAAGACGCGGCTTTAGCCACGACCGAACCCCGCCCAGCGTATCCGGTCGAACGCCCCTTCCCTCGTAGGGAAGGGGACAGGGGGATAGGTTGAATACACCTCGCCCCGAACACCCCTCCCGAAGCTTCGGGAAAAGGGACAAGGCGATAAGGGCGACTGATTTTTTAAAGTTCACAACGGGGGAGGAACCCCGCCCCCCCGCTCGTGGTGGGGTGGCGGCTAAACCGCCTCCAGAGCCTGCTGCAGGTCCTCTATCAAGTCGTTGACGTCCTCCAGACCGACGGAGAGGCGCACCATGTTATCGGGGATGCCACACCAGGCGCGCTCCTCTGCGCTCATCGAGGCGTGAGACATCTTCGGCGGGTAGCCAATCAGCGATTCCGCGCCGCCCAGGCTCTCCGCGAGGTTGAAAATCTTCGTGCCTTCGCAGAATCGCTGAGCCGCTTCCGCCCCACCCTTCACGCCGACCGCAATCATGCCGCTGAAACCGTGGCGCATCTGCTTGCGCGCGATCTCATACTGCGGATGGGAAGGCAAGCCGGGGTAGCGCACCCATTCTATCTTTGGATGGCTCTCCAAGAACTGCGCAACCGCCATCGCGTTGCGACAGTGCGCCTCCATGCGCACATGCAGGGTACGGATGCCCCGCAGGGTCAGCCAGCAGTCGAACGGGCTGGGCACGCCTCCGAAATCGTTCTGGTAGCGATACAGTTTCTCGTACAGCTCCGGACTGCGCGTCACCACCGCCCCACCGATAAGGTCGCTGTGCCCGCCGATGTACTTGGTGGTGCTGTGCAGCACGATGTCCGCCCCAAGGTCCAGCGGGGTTTGTAGATAGGGGCTGGCGAAGGTGTTATCTACCACCAGCACGGCGTGATGACGGTGCGTGATGTCGGCGATAGCGGCGATGTCCACCACCACCAGCGTGGGGTTCGAGGGGCTTTCTATCCACACCAGCCGCGTCTGCGGGGTAAACGCCTCCTCCAGGTGGTGCAGGTCAGTGAAATCGGCGTAAGAGGACTGGATGTTATACTTCTCACGCAGGTGGCGCAGCAGGCGGAAGGTTCCGCCGTAGATATCTTTGGTCGCCAGAATATGTTCGCCGCTGCGCACCAGCGAGGTGACCGCCGTCTCCGCCGCCATGCCGGAAGCGAACGCCAGCCCGTACTCCGCGTTCTCCAGGGCGGCGATGCTCTTTTCCAGCGCGCCGCGCGTGGGGTTGCCCGAACGGGCGTATTCCCAACCCGCTTTCAGTTCACCCACCTTCGCCTGCACATAGGTGGAGGCGAGATGAATCGCGGGCACCACCGCCCCCGTGATGGGGTCCGGCTCCTGTCCCGCACGAATCGCCTTCGTACCAAAACGCATGGATACTCCTCCTCTTACGCAGGCTGAAGCCTGCGGCTACTCTGTTCCTCTTGCGCAGGCTAAAGCCTGCGGCTACTGTTCCTCTAAAGCCTGCGGCTACTCTGCTCCTCTTGCGTAGGCTGAAGCCTGCGGCTACTCTGTTCCTCTTGCGCAGGCTGAAGCCTGCGGCTACTCTGTTCCTCTTGCGCAGGCTGAAGCCTGCGGCTACAGCGGAAATACGACAAAGAATAGGGTATCCTAAAAAGGCTAGGTCTGTCAAATAGCACTACCACTCACTGAGCGGCACCTCGTCGGGCAGTTGCATAGTGAACTCCTCGCTCCAGGCCGGCTCCAGCAAAATGCGCAACCGTATCGGGCGGCGTACGGTCATCTGGATGGCGAGCTTGCGCACACCCGTATTCACCGCCTGCCTCGGCGGGTGCGGTGAGGAGGGTAGTGGCTCCGCAGCCATCACGTGGAACCGCGCGTTGTTCGGCTGAAGCAAACGCACCCGCAGGGTCTCTCCTTCCTGACGCAGCTCGGCAGACTGACCGTCCGAACCGAGGGCAACATCTGCACGAGTATGCATAAACCAGTGCAGTGTGCCCGGCTCACGCAGCTCGATCTCGTCCTGCACCAGCACCGCTTTGCCATCCAGTATCTGCACCCCTCTCCACACGCGCTTCGCAGCAGGTTGATACGCGCCGGTGAGGTCGGCGATAGCGAGCGGAGAGCCTTCCTTCCCGGAGAAGCGCGCGATACGGGTCATCGCGCCCGGAGTCTGGTCCGGTTCCTGCGAAGGGTTGACGACCAGCGTGTTATGACCTTCGGCACGCATCCGGTAATACGTCCAGCGCAGTCTGCCGAAATACTCCGGCAGGTTGTAATCGTCCGCACCCAGGTCTATTGCCCATCGCTGTCCCAGCGCCTCCAGAACAAACGAACCGATATCCAGATTGCCGTGCGGCGCGCTGGTAGGTCCCGCCTTGAAGCCCACGTAGATAGCTCTTGGGTCACTCCACGAGGTGCGCATGGCGACTACCTCCACACCTCGAAAATGGGCGCAGAGCGGTAGTTTCGCCTCCTCCGGCGACTTCGCGCGCACATCGCCCCACAGCAGGTGTAAAGCGACCGGACGGGCGTGCTGGAGCCCGAACCAGGCATACTCCGGGCGGCGAAACTGTCTGGCGAGCCAGAAGAAGTGCGGCGTGCTGTGCCCGCCGATAGGCGCTTCCGAGCAATCCGCAAAGTTATAAGCGCGCCCACTGGGAGCGGTCATGTAGAGAGGGAAAAGCGCGGCTTTGTCAAAACCGGGTGAGCGTAACAACCCATGCTCTGTGCCCAGAGCGGTCTGTAACCCCGCCAGCATAACCACCGTGTATGCGGTGGCGTAGTTCCAGTAGCCGGGACCTTCCACCCACGCGCCGTCGGGCGCGTAGCTTGCCATCGCCAGGGGTAGAGAGCGCAACGCTCCCTCTATGATCTCCGTCGCCACCGCCTCTGCCTCGTCCGCTATCGCCAGCGCGCCTAACGTTAGCCCGCCGTTGCATACCTGATTCCAGTTGTACGGTGATTTCACCCACCAGCCGTAGTTCCACTCGCCTCGATAGCTCTTCAAACCCGGCTCCAGTCCCTTCTGCAGGAGGGCTTCGCGGATGACTCGCCGTTGTTCCGCATCCCACACGTCATGCAGCCAGTCATAGGCGATGGCGAAGGCGTGGGTCATCTCGCCAGTGTCCAGAAAATGGCGCGGGTTCCAGTCGGGAAACTGCGCCGCCGCCTGAAGCTCCTGCCATAGCCTCTCCACGTAGCGGAGGTCTCCATCCAGGCGATACATCAGCGCCAGCGTGTACGCGCGTTCCTTCACGCGCTGGCTGGTAGCAAGTAGACGCAACCCATCAGGTATCTCATACCGGCAGACCGGTTGCTGGAGCGTGTCCACAGCCTGCTTGCGCAGTACCTCCGCCCACTCTTTCAGGCGAGCGTTTTTGCCAACCCGGTCGCGCAATCGACGAAAATCCTCTGCTGTAGCAAGCAGTCGAGGGTGCGTGCGTTTCAGGGTAGATAACAACGGTGCAGGCACGTGTTCTTCCCCCTCTCATGGAGTTCTCGTTTGGGCAAGATGTTCGCGCCGGCTTCCCTTCCCTCCTGCCATCATGCTATGGCAATGCAGGAACTCAGTGGCAACGTGTCACAATCTAGTTTGACATCCCTCAGAGAGGAGGGCAAAGAGGTGTCAGAGACGACAACTCACGTGAGTCCCAGTTACAGCTTCACGGTGCGTCTGGAGTACGCCAACGAGCCGGGAATGCTGGGTAAAATCGCCTCCCTGATTGGGGAGGAAGGTGGCAGCATCGGCGCGGTGGACATCGTGCGAATGACCAGCAGTGTCATCACGCGCGACTTCACCATCTATGCCAGCGGTATCGAACACGCGCACGCTATTCTCAAGAGGTTGCGTCAGGCGCCCGGCGTGAAGGTGGTTAAACATTCCGACCGCACCTTTCTGCTGCATCTGGGGGGCAAGATTTTTATCCAGCCCAAGATTCCTATTCGCACTCGTGATGACCTCTCGATGGCGTATACGCCGGGGGTAGCCCGGGTGTGCGAGGCGATTGTGGCGCATCCCGAGGATGTGTTCAACCTCACCATCAAGCGGAACACGGTGGCGGTGGTCACCGACGGCTCGGCGGTGCTGGGGTTGGGCAATATCGGCGCGGCAGCGTCGCTCCCCGTGATGGAGGGCAAGGCGATGCTCTTTAAGGAGCTGGGCGGAGTAGACGCTTTCCCGATAGCGCTGAACACACAGGACACCGATGAGATTGTGAAAACGGTGGAGAACATCGCTCCCGTCTTCGGAGGCATCAATCTGGAAGACATCTCCGCTCCGCGCTGCTTCGAGGTGGAAGAGCGACTGAGCGAGCGGCTGGATATTCCTGTGTTCCACGACGACCAGCATGGCACGGCAGTGGTTACCCTCGCAGCGCTGCAAAATGCCCTACGTATCGTCAACAAGCCGATGGAGTCGCTGAAGGTGGTCATCAACGGCGCAGGCGCAGCAGGGGTGGCTATCACCAAACTGCTATTGCAGGCGGGTGTGAGGGACATTGTGTTGTGCGATCGCGCCGGAGCGATATACCGCGGCAGAACGGAGCACATGAATCGGGCCAAGACCGCTATCGCCGAGGTAACGAACCCGCGCGGCCTTCGCGGATGCCTGCATGAGGTGCTGGAGGGTGCAGACGTGTTTATCGGGGTGTCCGCTCCCCGTACGCTCACCGCAGACGATGTGCGCCGGATGGCAAAAGACTCCATCGTGTTCGCGATGGCAAACCCGGTGCCCGAGATTATGCCGGAGGAGATAATCGGTATCGCTCGCATCATCGCCACGGGACGCTCCGACTACCCGAACCAGATTAACAACGTGCTGTGCTTCCCCGGCTTCTTCCGGGGTTTGCTGGACAGCCGGGCAAGGCGTGTCACCGAGGAGATGAAGCTGGCAGCGGCAAGAGCCATCGCAGGGGTGATCAAACCCTCCGAGCTGCACGAAGATTACATCGTGCCGAGCGTGTTCGACCGTCGGGTCGCCGAGGCGGTAGCCAAGGCGGTAGAGCGCGAGGCGTACCGCAGCGGAGTGGCTCAGCGACGCAAGCGCAGATACAGCAGCTGATAAGACCCCCCTCTATGGCGAGCCAGGAGGCAGCTGTTGTACCTGCGCAGGCGCGGGCAGCTCCTTCAGTGCAACGCCCTTCAAACGCATCATGTTCAGCGTGCCAGAGAGCGCGATGATGACAATGCCCAGCCATGCCGCCAGCGCCACCCATCGCGCCCTGTTACGCTGAATCCCCTCAAAAGCCAGCGAAGGGTGTGACAGGGCGGTGGAGATGAAGAACAAGACAAGCACCAGCAGTATCTTTGCGCCTAACACCAGATGATAGTTTGGCTTTACGGTGGGGACCACCACCACGAGGTTGTAGATACCGGTTACCCAGATAAGCACCCAGGCGATGCCAATCACCATGCCCGCGCGCCGTTGTATCGCTTTCACCAACTCCTCCGGCACGCCCTGCACCCGACGCAACACCGGTAGCAACACCAGATACTGAAAGAGCGTCAGCCCCACTCCGGTCACGATGCTGACGACGTGCACCCACTTGACAATCAGGTCGCTCCAGTTCATGCTTCTCCCTCCGCCACGAAGCACTCACGCCCGGTAGCACAGGAGGCATCGTCCGCCGGGGCACCGTCCGGCCCCAACGGCTTCATCGTGCGCAGGCACCAGAAATGCTTTTGCGAGGAAACATCCGCTAAGCCCGGGGCATCAGAGGCAACAGCGGCGCGTGCGACATAATCCATCTTGGTTCGCAGGTATTTACAGCGTGCGTTCATCCTCTCTTCCTCCGATAAGACCTTCAAGCAGATACAAGCACTCCTATTATGGAAGAAACCTCGAGGGAAAGTCAAATCCTCAGGAAATTACCGGTTTTTACGCAGAAATATGCAAGACACCCGCATTGCTGCCGATAATGCCACTGATAAGAATACAACCGGGAAGGAAGCCAATGCTCACTCACGCACAGCATGAGGGTCGTCGCTCCGAGATGAACGACGCGGCACGGGTGGAGATAATGGACACACAGGTCAGCACAACCAGCGGACGCGCCGCGGTAGTGTTCGGCATCGTATCTGCGGTAGTTACCTTTGCTGTTGCACTGCTTGGCGGCAGCGCGATATACATACACGCTCGCGACCTCGTGGCTCACGAGGCACGCCAGGAGCTGCTGTATACGGCGAAGATTGCTGCACACGCTCTGGAGACGAGTAATGCCGTCCAGATAAGCCAACAGAGTGTTGCCCGAGACGCGCTGAGCAATTTGCTTCGCCTCTCCTCAGATTTACACGACATTCGCGTTTATACGCTCCATGGCGATAAACCGGTGCTGCTTCTCAGCGCAGCCAAGACCGGCAATTCCGGGAAGCACCTGTCTGCGCCGCCGGAGTTGATGAACGCCCTGCGCTTTCAGGTAGCGCTGGTGGAACCGGACAGTCACGTCGAGCAGGGGCGTAACTTCATCGGTGCGTATGTGCCCGTCAGCACGGCGGATAAGCAACATCCTCTGGTGGTTGCGGCGTCGATGTCGGTAGACAGCCTGACGAGACGGCTCGCCGGGTTGTCGCTGGTACTCTCTGCTTCGGTTATCCTCGCGTTGGTCTTTGCTGTGGGAGTTGGGGTAGTTGTTTACTCCTCGCGTCGTCAATCCGAATACAATCAATGGGTCACCACCCGCGCAGGACTGCTGGAGTTTGAGCTGGATGTGCTGGAAAAAGTTACCCGCAACGTACCGCTGTTGGATTTACTGGATTCCTTGTGCGGGCAGTTCGAGTCGCTATACGCAGGCACAAAGTGCGCTATGATGCTTAGAGACGGTGAGCACCTGCAACTGTTCGCAGCACCCGGCTTCGATGAAGGGCTTCGTCGCGTCTTAGCGCAGCTGCCGGTAGGCAATACCACTTCTCCGGGCGGTGCGGCCGCCTTCCGCAACGAGCCGGTTATCGTGCCCGATACCAGCATCAGCCCACTCTGGCACAGCTTCCGACACGTGGACGAACTGACCGGAGTCGCAGCTTCCTACTCGTTGCCTATCCGCTCCAGCTCTGGGCAGGTGCTGGGAGTATTCACCGTCTTCTACCCCTTCAGGCACTACCCTTCCGAAGGTGAGCAACAGATTGCGGAGGTCGTCACCCATATCGCGGGTATCGCCATCGAACGCACCAGGATGGTAGAGGCTCTGGCGGAAATGAACCGGCAACTGCAGGGCGCGCTGGCAGAAGCCACTCGCCTGGCGCAGGTCGCCGAGGCGGCAAACAAAGCCAAGTCCGAGTTTCTTGCCAACATGAGCCACGAAATCCGCACACCGATGAACGGCATCATCGGAATGCTTGACCTGCTTGCCGAGACCCCGCTGGACGCTCAACAGCGCGAGTACCTGAGCCTGGTACAGGGCAGTGCCAGTACGCTAATGGGCATCATCAACGATATCCTAGACCTCTCCAAGATAGAGTCCGGGCGCATGACTCTGAATCCTGAGCCGTTCGACCCCGTGCAGATGTTGAAAGAGATTGCGGCACTGTTCGCCTCCTCGGCCCGCAACAAAGGGCTGCACCTGCGCACAGACATCGCGCTGAACGTACCCCATGCGGTGGTCGGCGACGAACTGCGCATCCGCCAGGTGGTGAGTAATCTGGTAAACAATGCGGTGAAATTCACCGAGCGGGGCAGTATCACCGTCGGTCTGGAGTACCTCGGAGAAGCAGGCACGGAGGACAACAAGCAGGCGAAACTGCGCATCCGCGTGAGCGATACCGGCATCGGCATTCCCCCCGAAAGCCTGCCGCGCATCTTCGAGGAGTTTACGCAGGCAGACGGTTCCGTCACCCGCCGCTACGGCGGCACCGGTTTGGGACTGGCTATCAGCAAAAAGCTGGTGGAAATGATGGGCGGGCAGATTAGCGTGCAGAGTGAGCCGGGCAAAGGCAGTACCTTCTGGGTGGATCTGACCCTGCCGGTAGCTGGAGAGGTATACCAGCCGGCGGATGCGACGCTCTCCACTCTTCCCAGCCTTACCGATTGCCATGTACTGCTGGCGGAGGACAACGAGGTCAACCGGATGGTAGCGGTGAAGATGCTGGAATCGCTCGGCTGCACGGTGGAAATTGCCACCAACGGTGTGGAGGCGGTGCGAAAATCGCTGGCAGGCGAGTACGACCTCATCCTGATGGACGTACAGATGCCGGAGATGGACGGCTACGAAGCCACCCGGCACATCCGCGAGGCGGAACGTGCCACCGGAGAACACCGCATCATTATCGCCATGACCGCTCACTCGATGGAGAGCGATCGTCGCGCCTGTCTGGAAACGGGCATGGACGACTACCTGAGCAAGCCCGTCAAGCGCGACCGGCTGGCGGAGATGCTGGCGAAGTGGACCGGAGCGAAGGAAGTGGCACAGGCGGCGTGACGTTTATTATCCCCTCACCCGCCTGCTCGTCATCTGGTCAAACGCGACCACCGCAATCACTACCGCGCCGATAATGAGCTGATTGTAGTCGGACGCACCCACCATCGCCAGACCGCTCCGCAGTACCTGAAAGATCAGCGCGCCGATGCAGGTTCCCCAAATCGAACCTCGCCCACCCGACAGGCTGCCTCCGCCGATGACCACAGAGGCAATGGCGTCCAGTTCCCAGCCCATCGCCGCGGTGGATTGCCCTGTGCCGTAATACGCGGTGAATATCACCCCCGCCAGCCCTGCCATCAGCCCGCCAAGCAGGTACACCAGCACCTTCAGGCGCACCACCGGCACGCCCGACAACCTCGCCGCCTCCTCGTTACCGCCGAGCGCATACACTTCGCGCCCCCAGCGCGTGCGCGTCATGAGCAGGTGGAACAGCAGCGCACACACCAGCAACAACAGCACCGGCACGGGAACCGACAGCCCCGGAAGCGGTATCATGCCGCTGCCCAGCCCGCGCGTAAAGCCCGAATCGGGGATGGGGATGGTCGCCCCTTTGGTAATCAGATACGCCAGTCCACGCGCGATGCTCATCATGCCCAACGTGGCGATGAAAGGGGGCAGTTTGGCGCGGGTGATGAAGGTCGCGGACAGAAGACCCATTGCCATCGCCGCCAACACACCCAGCAGAGACGCGGTCAGCGGTGAAGACCCCGATACAATCGCATAAGCGGTAATCACCGAAGTGAGTGCGATACAGGAGCCAACCGACAGGTCTATCCCGCCCGAAATAATGACCACGCACGAGCCAAGCGCGGCGGTGGCAAGAACGGTCATGTCGCGAACGGTCGCCAGTAAGTTCGAGGCATCCAGCATGGGATTGGGACGGTCTGGGCGATGCGTCAAGACGCTAAAGGCGGCGATTTCCGCCGCCAGCACTATCAGGATACCGAACTCGCGCGCCCGAAACAGGCGACGCATCAGGTAACCTCCTCAGGAACCGGCAACCGTTTTGCCAGACGGTAGAAGAGGTTCAGGTTCACCGTCACCTCACGGCGGTAGGCGAACATCCATCCTATTGCCAGCACGAAATAGAGTACCGTGAAAGCGTAGCGCGCGGTGATACTGGGTATCAGCAACTGCGTAGCAAACAGCACAAACAACAGCAACGCCTCTAAACGGCTGAAGAAGCGATTGGCAATCACCGCGCAGGCAAACAGCGACTGCGCCGCCGTAAGTAACACCTCCTCGCGAGGGCGTGGGTCCAAAGGCAAGAAGGATACCTGCCCTGCGGATATCGAGTAGATGACAGGCAGGGAACCGATGAGCAGAGTCCACTGGTTGATTTTGGAGGAAATAATCGCCGACATGGCGGACGCCACATGCCCGCGCAGCGCAAAGTAGCACAGGATAATCATCTCCGGCGACTCGGAAGCCAGCGGGGCAAGCCACTGGATTAACAGGAACTCGCTGATGCCAAAGCTCTTACCCAGCTGAATAAGTCCTTCGGTGAACGGTTCGGTGGCTATCAGGATGATAAAGCCGGAATACAGGAACATCAGCACGTACGCCATACGACGCCACCTTTTGGGAAGCTCGGCAAGCGTCGCCACCGGTCCCGCCGGTTCGGGCTCGATATGCGGGGCGCGCCCCGCCAGCCACACGTAGCCGGCGAACATCAGCACAAATACCACCGCGTCCCATATGGTTATCGTGGCTTTGAGCGGCAACAACAGAGAGTACAGCGTAGCGACGGTCAGCACGGTCACCTCTATAGCCAGCACCGGCTCGATGGATATCTGACCGCCTGATGGCAGCTTACCCTGCCTGCGCAGCGCAAGCCACCCCAAAAACACCACACCCGACCAGCCGATGCCCACCAGCAGGCGATTCGCGCCCGTCATGTTGGCAGCAACCAAAGGGATATAGCTATCATTGTGAGCTGCCTTCCACGCTAAGTAGATATCCACCGCGTACTCCGGCAGCACCGCAATCAACGCAAGCAACGCCATCGCCAGAGAGCGCGATACGTCGAACTGCGCCAGCTCCGCCGACCACGAGATGAGAAACGCTGCCCCTAGTATCGCCAGTCCGGACAGCAGTACGGTTGCCACCGCGGAAGGGTGCGTCCCGAATGCCACGCTCAGCCACGGTACGGTGAGCAACACCGTACCGGCGAGCAACGCGATATGCAGTTTGTTGACCTGTTGCATTGTCCTGCCCTTCAGCCTCCTGTCGCCTCCTGTTGACGGACGCGCCTGCCGTCGCGAAAAAACCACACCGTTAAGGCAAACGAGATGGTCAGGGCAAGCGCAGTACCCAAAAACGGCGTGATGTGGCTTGGTATCACCCACTGTCCGATTCGGATGGGCACTTTATCGTACAGGTATGCTCCCAGCGGTGCGCCCAGCATCGCGCCTACCCCTTGCGCGGTGAACACCGCGCCCATCACCGCCCCTCGTCGATTACCCCCTATTTCCGATACCAGTGCCATCCACGCCGGTATCGCCAGAATGTAGCCTATGCCTACCACGCACCCACAGACCAACAAGACCCAGTAACTGTGCACGAATGGGATAAACCACATGCCCACCATTGCCAGCCCGACGCCCAATCGCATGGCACGCTCTCTGCCCCACAGGTCGCCGATTCTGCCCGCGGGCACACTGGCAAGCGCGAACAGGATAGCCGGAGGAAGCAGCAACGCGCCATACGCGCTCTCGCTAAGACGCAACACCTCCATTGCATACAGCTTCACCAGCAACATCACCATGCCGATGCCGAAGAAGGAGATAAACCCCAGCAACAGCGTATCGGGCACCATCTTCGCGCTCTCCCACATCTCGCGCAGAGAGATATGGGGAGGATGCGGGTCGGCATGATGCTCGACATGGCGGGGGAAGCGGGCAGGCACTCCCAGCAGACAAACCGCCGTCGCCAGCACAAACAGCACGCTCGCCAGATAGAAGGAAGCGGTTCGGCTTCCGGTCAGGTCGTTCGCTACCCCACCGAGCAAAGGTCCCATCGCCACCCCTATCAGGTAGGTGACGTTTAGCAGGCTCATGGCGGTGGAGCGGTCTTTTTCCTCCACCGCATCGGCAACGGCGGCAAAGATGGTGGGCCATAGCGCCGCCGCTCCCATACCGTCCAGCGCACGCAACAACAACAACCCCAGTGGATGATGCACCAGCACGGTGATCGGCGCGGTAAACGCCGAGATGACGGGACCGACCAGCAACAGCCTCTTTCGCCCAAAGCGGTCGCTTAACAACCCCAGCGGCGACTTCAGAGCGGTTTCCGCCAGCAGGAAAGCGGCGCCAACCGCTCCTACCCATGCTCCCAAACCCAGATCGAAGCGTAAGTATGGAGGCATGGCGGAAAAGTTCACCACGGCGTAAGCCAGCTCCGCCACCCCCGCCAGTGCTACCAGCGCAAGCAGAGCACGCCCGCGCGAAGAGTGGCGGAGCAGTTCCATCTGCGGTTTCTGCCGGTCGGCACCCATCATGTACCTAAGGTCGCTTACCTCAGCACAACCTCTTTGCCGGTCTCCGCCGAGGTGTAGATGGCGTCGATAATCTCGGTTGCCATCAGACCTTGCTCGGCGGTCACCTCCGGCTCGGTATCGTTGACAATCGCCTGCAGGAAGGCGTATACCTCCTGCTGGTGGCTGTTGACCTCACGCAGTCCAAAGGGCGTGATGTCCAGAAGCGTCTGCTCCTCCTCGCGGAAGATCTTGAGCGGGTTAAGCTGCGCTCCACCTTCCGTACCCAGTACGGTCGTGTTGAAGACATCATGCTCGATGTTAGCACAGAAGCTGGACTCGATTACCAGCGTGGCATCGTTCTCGAATCGCACCAGCCCCACCGCGAAGTCTTCCACCGTGTAGGTCTTGGGGTCCCACTGACCCATCAAGCCGACAACGCCCTCGCGCGTGCCGAACTTGGTGTAGGTCATGCCGCTGACCGATACCGGCTTCGGATGCCCCATGAAGAACAGCGTCGCATCCAGAATGTGCACGCCGATATCGATGAGCGGTCCTCCGCCCTGCTTATCCTTCTGGGTGAACACCCCCCAGCCAGGGATGCCACGTCGGCGCAGAGCCTGCGCCCGCGCATAGTAAATCTCACCCAGCTTGCCGGCGTCGATGAACCGCTTGATGGTGCGCACGCCGGTGCTGAAGCGCATGTTCAGTGCGACCTGCAGTTTCTTGCCCGTGCGCCTCGCCGCCTCCAGCATCTCGCGCCCTTCCTGCGCATTCATCGCCATCGGCTTTTCGACCAGCACATGTTTGCCCGCCTCCAGCGCGTCGATGGTGGGCTGTTTATGCAGATAGTTGGGCGTACAGACGCTCACTGCATCCACTTCTTTCAGTTTCAACAGGTCACGGTAGTCGGTGAAAACGTGAGGTACGTTGAACTTCTCAGCAGCCGCTTTTGCCACCTCGGGGTTGATGTCCGCTACCGCTACGATTCGGCACAGGTCGGGGTAAGCCGCATAGCCGGGCATGTGTGCCGCCTGAGCGATACCCCCGCTGCCGATAATGCCAATCCCTATCGGCGTTTTTACCTTTCTGCTCATCTCCTTCTCCTTCTTGCGTTGTTCGGTTAGCGTAGAGGACTGTCCGACCTCCACATCATGACACGCGCTGTTTTGTCATGCTGATTGAACCTAACCCCCTGACCCCCTTCCCTTGTCGGAAAAGGGGCACTCCAGACATGGCTCCCCTCTCCTTGTAGGAGAGGGGCTGGGGGAGAGGTTAAATCGCTCTACTTCTTCAAAGTTCATTAGCGCCTGCGATAGTATTAACGCAGGTCGGATTTTTCTCCTGCTTTTCAAAAGAGTATACAAAAAGATATTGATTTTTGGTGCATGTTATGGTATGATGTCACTACCAACCTGGAGCAACAACATGGTGCTTCCTGCGAGCGACCTCCAGAAAGCCGCAGGAACACTCGCCCCTCTGTTCCCACCCCCGGGCAGAGGGGCTTTCTTACAGGTCTGCCAAGGTATGTATCACCCTCTCCGGCAACATCTCCTCAGGTGCGGAACGCACTGCCTCCTCATCCGTTACCCCTGTCAGCACCAGCACCGTGTGCAATCCCACGCGCTTGCCTACCAGCACATCGGTATCCAGGCGGTCGCCCACCAGCACTGCATCCTGTGGGGAAACATTGCACCGCTGTAGCAGCAGCTCCATGCTATAGGTATTCGGCTTGCCGATAACCAGAGGTTCCACCCCTGTGCAGGTGGCGATAGCTGCGACAATCGCCCCGCCTCCGGGCACAACTCTTCCACCTGACGCCGGATAGGTTGCGTCGCGATTGGTGGCGATGAACTGCGCACCGTGTCGGATGGCGAAGTGCGCCCTGCGCAGCTTATCGTAGGTGAAATCGCGGTCGATACCTGCCACCACGTAGTCTGCGCCCTCCTCCTCGGGGTCCACCACCACCCTCATCCCGATGCGCCGCAGCTCTTCATGGATACCCTCCTCGCCCACGATAAACACCCGCTTGCCCTCTGCTCCCTGTGACTGCAAATAAATCGCCGTCGCATAGGCAGAGGTCATAAAATCCTCTTCCTCACAGGGAATGCCCATGCCTGTCAGGCGACGTACGTACGCCTCTCGCGTGAGGGCGGAGTTGTTGGTCAGGAAGCGCACCCTTTTGCCCTCTTCACGCAGGCGCTGTATCGTCTCCGCCGCACAGGGCATCGGCTCCTCGCCGCGATAGATTACGCCGTCAAGGTCAAAGATATACAGATGCAAGCTCATCGTGCTCTCGTCGCCTCTTTCAGCTCCTTCACAAACCGATGTACCGCCGAAAGCACCGCCCGTTCTCCCTTCTCCATCTCCTGTGCGATAAGCGAAACTACCGCACTGCCCACCACGGCTCCATCAGCAATCCGACACACCGCCTGCACATGCTCAGGACGTGAGATGCCGAAGCCCACGCACAGGGGCAGTTCGGTTAGTTGGCGCATCGCCTGAAGCATCTGCGGCACCTCTTCGGGCAGGTGCTCCCGTGCACCCGTGACGCCGGTGCGCGACACACAGTACACGAACCCACTGCTCATCTGCGCTACCAGTCTCATGCGCTCCGGGGTGCTGGTGGGCGCAATCAGAAAGATAGTATCCAGCCGGTGCTGGCGCGCAACAGGATGCCACTCTCCCGCTTCGTCGGGTGGCATATCGGTCATAATGACGCCATCTACTCCCGCTCCCGCCGCCTGCTGAGCAAACCGCGCCACCCCCATCTGCCAGACAGGGTTGAAGTAGGTCATGACCACCAGCGGCACTTCGCTCTGTGACCGCACGCGGGCTATCATCTCCAGCGTAGAGGCAGGAGTAACACCTTGCTGCAGGGCGCGAAAGGTGGAGGATTGGATGGTGGGACCATCCGCCAGCGGGTCGCTGAAGGGGATACCGACTTCGATAATATCCGCCCCTGCCTCGGCAATAGACAGCACCAGTTTCTCACTCAGTTCCGGGTTTGGGTCGCCTGCAGTGACAAATACCACCAGTGCGCCCTCACCTCTTTGGCGCAGGGTAGAGAAACGCTCGGAGATTCGGCTCATAATCCCCCTCCCAGCGCGCGGGAGACGATGTCCACATCTTTGTCGCCTCTGCCGGAGAGGTTAATCAAGATGGTGCTATCCTTCGGCATGGTGGGGGCGATTTTGATGGCGTGCGCTACGGCGTGTGCCGTTTCCAGCGCGGCGATGATTCCTTCCATTCGCGCCAGCACCTGCAATGCTTGCAACGCCTCCTCATCGGTAGCGGTGACGTATTCGGCACGCCCTGTCTCCTTCAGGTAGCTGTGTTCCGGTCCCACACCCGGATAGTCCAGTCCTGCCGAGATAGAGTGCGTCGGTTTCACCTGACCATGTTCGTCTTGCAACAGGTAGCTCGCCGCGCCGTGCAACACACCCGGGCGACCGGTAACAAGGGTAGCGGCATGTTCCCCCGTGTGCAGTCCACGCCCAGCTGCCTCTACCCCAATCAGCCGCACGGGGTCCTCCAAGAAAGGATAGAAG
The DNA here is from genome assembly GCA_938027655.1 of uncultured bacterium. Lineage (GTDB taxonomy): Bacteria > Armatimonadota > HRBIN16 > HRBIN16 > HRBIN16 > HRBIN16. Next base: position 48,364 of record CALJAP010000059.1, read on the forward strand.
ATACCCATGGCGTTGCTGCCGCCTCCCACGCACGCCAGCACCACATCGGGTAATTTGCCCGTCATCTCCAGCATTTGCTGACGGCTTTCCTGCCCGATGACCGACTGGAAATCGCGCACAATCATGGGATACGGATGCGGTCCGACTACCGAACCGATGATGTAATGGGTGGTGCGAACATTCGTAACCCAGTCCCGGATGGCTTCGCTGGTGGCATCCTTCAGGGTGCGCGTGCCCGACGTGACGGGAATGACCTTCGCACCTAACAGTTTCATGCGGAAGACGTTGAGTGCCTGGCGGTGTACATCTTCCTCACCCATATACACCTCGCACTCGAAGCCAAAGCGTGCACATACCGTAGCGGTTGCTACGCCATGCTGTCCTGCGCCTGTCTCGGCAATGATGCGCCGTTTGTTCATGCGCTTTGCCAGCAGGATTTGACCCAGCGTATTGTTGATTTTGTGCGCGCCCGTGTGGCACAGGTCCTCCCGTTTGAGGTAGATTCGCGCCCCGCCCAGATACTCGCTGAGACGTTCAGCAAAGGTAACGGGTGTCGGTCTGCCCACGTAATGGCGCAGATAATAGTGAAACTGCCGCTGGAAATCGGGGTCTTGCTGCGCTTTGCGGTACTCCTGTTCCAGCTCGTCTAGCGCGGGTATCAGTGTTTCGGGCACGAACCGCCCGCCAAAGATGCCGAAATGACCGCGCGCATCAGGAACCGTCTGCAAACCGCCGGACATTCGCGATGAACTCCTTTATCTTGTGATGGTCTTTCTTGCCGGGCGCACTCTCCACGCCACTGCTGACATCCACCGCGTGAGGCATCACCTGCCGGATGGCTTCCTGCACATTATTGGGGTTCAAACCGCCTGCCAGGATGGTCGGTTTTTGCGCCTGTTCGCGCAACAAGCGCGCCAGCCTCCAGTCCGCTCGCTCGCCCGTGCCTCCGGGTTTATCGGGGTGGTAGGCGTCCACCAGCAGGGCATCCGCTTCCGCCTGCAAACTCAGCGCACGCGGGATGTCCTCCTCTGCGCGCAGGCGCACGGTGAGGATACGTCGCAGGTGCAGAGGCAGCGGCGGCCGTTCATCCGCCGGGATGAACTGCACCGCATCCACACTCCGCCACACCTCCTCAGGTAGTTCGCGCAGTGTGCCGAACACCGCCACACGCACCACGAACGGAGGCACGCTACGCAGCATCTCCAGCAGGTGCAACCGTTCGCCTGCATAGCGCGGACTGGACGGTTCGAACACGAATCCCACCGCGTGCGCCCCGCTCTCCACCGCTACCTGCAAATCCTCGCTTCGGGTAATGCCGCAGATTTTCACACGCACCATGTTGACGAAAACCTTTCCTATAGAGTATACACCACACACACCGGAAAGCGTATGGGTTTCGCTGCAGAGGCAATGTGCTATAATCACGAGTAGAGGCTGTTGGCAGGGAGGGCAACACGATGAGCACTGCGATGTCCAAGTCCCCGCCCGAAGAGGCGTACCGTCTGCGCATGACCTACGAGGAGTTTCTCGCATGGGCGAATGAGGACGTTCACGTCGAATGGGTAGAAGGGGAAGTTTTCGTATTCATGCTACCAGGAACAAGGCATCAGAGTGTCGTGCCTGCGCCGATCGATAGTGGCATCTTCCGCTCGCGGGTGTTGCCCGGTTTCTGGCTGAAGACCAAATGGCTCACTGCTGTCGAAATGCCCGACCCGCTCCCTGCATTTGCCGAGATAGTGGGCTTGCCCGAAGAGGTAAAGCAGACGCTACGGCGAATCGCAGAGCAGGGACCGCGTATCCCCGAATAAGGAGGTGTGTTCATGACGCCGCGTGAGCGGTTCCGCGCCATTGTGCGCGGAGAGAAACCCGACCGGATGCCCTACATGTTCGGCGGACCACGCGCATCTACCTTCGCCGCCTGGCGCAAACAAGGGCTTTCCGAAGAGCAAGAGCAGCACTGGGGCGAGTTTGTGGGGGCGGAAGGCTTTGTGGGTATCGGCAAGTTTGACTGCGGACCCATCCCACGCTTCGAGGAACGGGTGCTGGAAGAGCGCGGCAACGTGCGCATCTGGATAGACCACTGGGGTGTGAAACGCCTCGACGCCATTCACCAGCCCACCGCCGGCTTCGCCACCCGACGCTATTTGGAGTTTCCCGTGAAGACGCCCGAAGACTTCGAAGAGATGAAGAAACGCTTCGACCCGCACACTCCAGAGCGCACCATCCCTCTGCCGGGCGAGAACGAACGCCCTACCCTCAACCCCGACGGTTATCGCGTCTACCAGGCGACCACCTGCTGGCGTGACCGTGTGGAGGAGTGCAATCGGGGTGAACATCCCGTTTCGGTAGGCATCCCCGGATTATGGTGGACGGCGCGCGACTGGGCAGGTTTCGAGGGGTTGTGCATGATGTGCGTGGAACAGCCGAACCTGGTGCACGAGATGATGGAGTACTGGACCTGGTTCATCACCGAGCTGTTCGACGAGCCATTACAGGCGATTCAGGTGGACATGGTTATGCTCAGCGAGGACATGGCGTTCAAAACGCACGCGATGATCTCGCCACAGATGATGCGCGAGTTCATGCTGCCGCGTTACCGTCGGCTGTATCGATTCTTTAAGGAGCGTGGCGTGGAGTGCGTCATGATGGACTCGGACGGTTATATTGGGCAGATACTGGAGGTGTTCCACCCGGAGGGAATAGACGGTACGGCGCCGGTGGAGATTGCGGCGAACAACGATCCCGAGCGCTACCTGCGCCAGTATCCGCGCCTCTTCCTGATGGGCGGTATCGATAAGCGCGAGCTGATGCGCACCAAGGCAGAGGTGCGCCGCGAAGTCGTTCTGCGATACCGCACTGCCAGAGAGTATGGACGCTATATCCCCACCGTGGACCATGGCGTGCCCCCCGATGTACCGCTACGCAATTTTCTGTATATGGTGGAGTTGATACGCGGGTTCGCGAGCGGTGAGGATTTAGACACCTACGAGCCTCCCTGCGTGCTGGAAAGCCAGCTGGGCGAGATCGAGGAGATGTTTGACCCGCTGAAAGCTATCGAGCAGGCGTACGGGGAAGAGTAGCGCGGCAAAGCGTCGAGGTGCGAACCTCCCTTCACTCCTCTGGAGGACGAACCTTCGGGTGAGCCGAACCCTGTGCCCCAGCAAGGCTCGGTAGGAGCCTCGCCCTCCAACAGAATGAAACTTGACGCTCCACTACCCCGTTGAGTTTCCCGATTGAACGTCGCGCAGGGCTTCCAGCTCGGCGATGGCTTCGTAGTCTCTGGGGCGTCCCGCTGCGCGCTTGAGGCGAATCAGCGTATCGAGGTCCACCACGCGAACAGTCGTTCCCTCCATCTCCACTTCGGTAGTATGCTCCTGCGGGCTCTCGTAGTCACCGCCCGCCACCTCGCCCCAGAGGTCGATATAGCCTGCGGTTGTTTCCAGCATGAAATTGAGACCGCGCCACAGCGTTTGCTCATCCCACTGGAATGGCAAACCGAGTGGGGCATCGCGCGGATAGGGCTTGAAGGGAGCCGCGCACTCGCAAGGCGCGCGAGATTCTCCCCTGTGCGCCGATACACGATGTCAATATCCTGCGTGAGGCGAGCCGTGCACGGTAGCCGCCGCCCCACCTATCAGGATATACTCTACCTGGTGCTCACTCAGAGCTTTCAGCAGGTCCAGAAACATCTCTCCCCCGCCTGTGTAGCCGTTTGCCCGCTTGACGCAACTGTCTGGAGAACCGGTGCAGATCTTCTAACCGTTGTAGACGCTCCGCATAGCTCAGTCGCAGGTTCGCCCGTAGCAGGGTGCGGTCAATGCCCCGCTTGTAATGTTCTATCACCGGGTCTGGTTCCAAAGAAATGGTATCCAGCAAACAATGCGGCTTCATGTCACCTTAGACTGTACCGCCAAAAGCATGTGTTGACAACCTTATCCGATTGAGGTACCAAATTGCTCTGCCAAAACGGCAGAAGCAGGAGAAACCTTTCCCTGCGCGAAAGTGAAAGCTATGCGAGCTCTCTCATAGCGAAAGCGTTGCGAGGGAGGGTTTCACTGGGAGGTGTACCATGCTCATCGACACAGCGTACTACCAGCGCATCTCGCGTGGGGAGGTAGCGGGGTCTTATCAGGCGTTCCCGGATGCCTGTCGGCTAAAGAACGGCGACATCCTGTGCGTCTTCTATGCGGGCTATGGACATGTGTCTGAGCCCAACAGAGATTATCCTCGAGGAGGGCGCATCTGTATGGTGCGCTCACGCGATGAGGGACGCACATGGAGTCCGCCGGAAGTGCTCTACGACAGTGCCGACGACGACCGCGACTCTCACATCGCCCAACTGAGCGACGGAAGGCTGGTCTGCAGCTTCTTCTCTAGCCGCCACACCCGCAACGGATGGGACTACGCCACTAAAATAGTGTATTCCTACGACGACGGTCGCACCTGGAGCAAGCGCGCCGTGACCGTGGCGAGGGGGTACGCCGTTTCCGCACCGGTGCGAGAGATAACTCCCGGCAGATACCTGTTGGGTGTTTATACGGAGGGAGGAGAACGATATTTTGCTGCTATCACTGCTTCCAGCGACGGTTTGCGCTGGAGTGAACCTATCCCCATTAGTGCAAATTACCCCGGCTTGCCCGACGGATCCGAAACGGACATCATCCGCCTGAAGGACGGCTCGCTGATGGCGGTCATCCGCAGCGACAAGGTAAACATGCACTTCTGCCTCAGCAAGGATGAGGGGCGCACGTGGACGCCCCCGCAGGACATCGGCTTCCCCGGTCACGCCCCGCACCTGACGCGCCTGAGCACGGGCGAAATCCTGCTCACACACCGTTTGCCCAATACTGCCCTGCACATCAGCCGCGATGAGGGCAGGAGCTGGCAGGGACCGTATGTGCTGGACGAGTTTGAGGGCGCGTATCCCTCTACAGTAGAACTGAAGGACGGTTCGGTGCTGGCGGTGTACTACGAAGAAGGCGAAGGCAGTGCCGTGCGCGCCATGCGCTTCCGCGTGCGCAAGGACGGCATTGAGAAACTGAAGTGGTAGGAGGAGTAGCCATGCGAAACGATACGTGGACGGTAGATTCCTACTGGGAGCTGTTCGTGGACGGCGCAGTGGTAGAAAGCCTCACAGGCGGAACACAATTACGCCTGCACCACCCCACACCGCAGGAAGTGGTGATCGAATGTGACCGCCCGTGGGAAGGCAACACCAGCGGCTATTTCAGCCTGTTGCAGGACGGTAACACCTTCAGAATGTACTACCGTGGCTCCGCTTACGACCTCCGCACACGTAAGGAGACCCATCCTGAGGTAACCTGCATGGCAGAGAGTCGGGATGGCATTCACTGGGAACGTCCCAATCTGGGGCTGTTCGAGTTCGGCGGTTCCAAACGGAACAACATTATCTGGATGGGCAGAGAGAGCCATAACTTTGCACCTCTTCTCGACCAGAATCCCGATGTTCCCCGCACCCGGCGCTATAAAGCGCTGGCAAGCGTGAATGTGCCCGGCAACGATTGGGGCGCGTTAGGAGCACTGGTCTCCGCCGACGGCATCCGCTGGAAGCGACTGCAAGAGCAACCGGTGATAACGGAAGGTCAATTTGACTCGTTGAACACCGCCTTCTGGGACGCCGTCCATCGCCGGTATCTGGAGTATCACCGCATCTGGCACGAGGGCTACCGCGATGTGGGAGTGTGTCAGTCTCAAGACTTCGTTACGTGGAGCAAGCCGGTGCTGGTAGACTGGGGTGATGCCCCACGCGAGCACCTGTACACCAACGCCATCCGTCCCTACTTTCGCAATCCCCGCATCCTGCTGGGCTTCCCCATGCGCTTCGTGCCCGACCGAGCCAAAGTGCCCGAAGACCCCTACCCTGCGCTGTGCGACAACGTGCTGATTGTCAGCCGCGATGGCTTCCACTTCAAGCGGTGGCAGGAGGCGTTCCAGCGACCGGGCCCACAGCGCGAGCGGTGGGTGAACCGCAACAACATGCCCGCGTGGGGGCTACTGGTGACGCGCTCCCCCCTGCCCGGTTGCCCCGATGAGATTTCGTTCTACTCGGTGGAGGGTTACTACCTGCCCAACCAGACCGCTCGCGTGCGGCGGTTCACGCTGCGTCTGGACGGTTTCGTCTCGGTGAACGCGCCGTATTCCGGAGGCGAAGTGCTCACGAAGCCGGTGGTGTTGCAGGGGGAACGGCTGCAAATCAACTATGCCACTTCGGCGGTGGGGAGCGTGAGGGTGGAGGTGACTGACCAGCGGGGCAACCCCATCAAAGGCTTCACTGCCAACGACTGTGTGGAGATGTACGGCGATGAGGTAGAGGCAGACGTGCGCTGGAAGGACGCCGACATCCGCTCGCTGCGGGGCAAACCGGTGCGCCTGCGCTTCCTGCTACGCGACGCCGACCTGTATGCTTTTCGCTGTGCGTAGCGGGATGCGCGATACTAAAGAGGATGAAGGGGGTGAAAACAACCGAGTACTTCAGAACCAGTGTGCTGGCACGCCGTCCTTACCTTAAATGGGAATGGATTGAACAGGTTCTACAACAACCTGTGTACACTGAAACGCAACCTAACGGGCGTATTCGCTACTGGGGATACATTCCTGAAGCGAACCGATATTTGCGGGTTGTGACGGAGGCGGATGGTGAGACGGTGCACAACGCTTTCTTCGACCGGAGATTTAGACCGCGTGAGGGGAACAAAGATGGTATTCGAATATCATCCTGATACAGACATGCTCATTATCAAGCTTATCGAAGGGATAAGCAGTGAATCCGCAGAGATTGCTCCCGGCATCGTGGCGGATTTCGATGAAGAGAACCGTATCGTCGCCATCGAGATCGAGGATGCCAGTAAAACAGTCAATCTTACTGCGATAGAATTGCGCTCACTACCTCTCAACCAGCTGCTGGTAACAAACGGAGGGCGGAAAGTAGCCTAAAGGGTCAAACAGGAGGAGTCTCCATGAAAACTATCGTCGTGGAAGTGCCTGACGAACTGTGGGAGCTACTGGAACCGATTGCCCTCGAGCAGAACATTCCGGCGGAGCGGTACATCCTGGACATGATGCTGAAGGTCAACCCACCACGCCCCCAGTTGAGCGAAGAGGAGAGGCAGAACCAGCAAGGTTGTTCACAGGTACATTCTGGCGGAGTTTATACCACTCTGCCGTTCCCGTCGGCTGGACATGAGAAAAGCCCTTGCCTTTGCGCGAGAACTGTTGGAGAGCGAAGATGTCCTCGTAGTGTGGGTAGACGAGCCGATGCATCGTGCCGCCCTCACCCTGCTCGAAGCGCGTCCCGATAAAGCGTACTCCCTCTGTGATGCGGTGAGTTTCGTCATCATGCGCCTGCTGGGCATCACGGAAGCTCTCACTACCGACAGGCACTTCGAACAGGAAGGCTTCACTCGCCTTCTGGAACCGTCGCAACGGCTCAGGTACGCCGCAGGCTACCCGTCCCGCCGATGCCATATCGGCTATATAACCAGGAGATGGCTATCAGCGTCAGCCCGAGGCCTCCAAAAGACAGGATGCGCATCGGCGTGTCCAGAAAGCTCAGGTCATACAGGAACACTTTCAGCGCAGTGAAACCCAGCAACCCTAACGCGGCAAGCCGCGCCGGTTGCAGAGAACGTAGGATACCTACGATCAACATCACCGCCCCGAACAGCGTCCACACCAGCGAAATCGCCATCTGCGCCATGCGCTGCCAGTCGCCTGCGAACGCGCCCGTCACGTGCCAGTAGTAAAACGCCGCATAGGTCTCCTGCGTCACGCCCCAGAGCAGTACCGCCACCGCCAGCGCGACGATGCCACCCGCCAGCGAAGTCTCGGAGGGGGTGCTCCCTGACGGGCGACGGCTGAGGAGTAAGGCTATCCAAGCTGCCGCTAGCGCGCTCACCACAAACGCCAGCGCACGCAGGTTCAGAAGCGGAACCCATACCGGGGAAGCCGCCGAACCGGGCAGAGTGGACAGCGAATACATCAGCAACACGACGACCGCCGCGCCTCCAGCCACATAACCCAGCAAGCGCAGCCCAAGCAGATTCCATGTGATGCCCAACGCGACAAACAGCGCGGCGAGTAGGCTCCACAGCGTCACGAGCGCAAACCATGCCGCAACCGCCCACAGCTGCGGGTCTATAGACATCCGCCAGGCGCGAAAGCCTAGATACACCTCTGCCGAAAGCGCAATCCACATCAAGATGCTGACCAGTACAGTCAGATAGCCAAACGCCTCTGCCTCTTCGGGAAGGGCGCGCTCCTGCTCTCGCGCCACCATCCACGCTAAGGTTCCCAGCAAGATGCCCACCAGCAGGGTGGAGAGCCAGCGTACGTTCCAGAAAGGCGTCCAGGCATCTCCAGGCGCGGATACCATCGCCCATACCGGCAGTACCGCCGCCAGAGTCGCTGTCAGCAGGGCGCAGAAGCGCACCCAGAGGTCGCTCACCTTCGCGCCCAGCCGGTGCATCAGGAGGGCATATACCGCCCACACGGCGGCTACCGAGTAGGTCGCTACCGCGTGCCACGCCTGCCCCAGACGGGAAGACTGCCACTGCACGGCAAGGGTGGCCTCCTGCGCCAGCAGCCACGCTCCACCCAGCGTCGCCAATGCGCTATACCACGCTGCGAGTTCGTCTTTCAACGCGGTAGCCCGTCGGCTTTCCACAGCCATCCACGCCGTCGCCGCGACCACCGCCAGCAGGGGCAAGCCTCGCTCGTTGAGGAAGAGCAGATGCCTTGTCGCTTCCACATTCACCATAACCACCGCCAGAGACAGCAGGGCAATCACCCACACGATTTGCCCGGCGCGGTGCAACAGCGGGCTGTTCAGGCGCAATCCCAGCGCCACCAGTACTGCCGCCTGTACGCTCCACCCCACCACTAACCAGTCTTGCTTCAGCTGCATAGGCACGGCAATGGTCAGGAAGAACAGCGCCAGTCCGCCGAGGCTATCTGTCAGGTTACGGTTCTGAGGTGCTCTGTGGTGAACCAGTACGCTCAAAGCACCAAACAAGATGGCCAGGGTGAGCGCGAAAACGGAGGGATAATCTCCCATCGCCTTACCCAGCAGAGCATACCCAGCCAGAGCGTACACACCCGCATCGGCGAACACCAGCAGCATTTCTTCCGCTTCGGTGCTAACGCGCTGGACCAGGCTGCGGAAGCAAGCACATCCCAGAAACAACAGAAAGTTGAGAGAGACGTATGCGAAAACCGCCCAGCGGAAACGCTCCTGATAGCTATCCACCGCCCAGCCCAGCACCAGCAGGATGGTGGCGAAGAAGCTCAGCCACACCAGCGCGCGCCACTGCCGGTACAGCGACACTGCCAGGATGCCGGCGTTCAGCACCGTCACGTAGGTGAGCAGCGGATAAGGGCTGGCAGACGCTCCACCTTCGGAGCGCAGCAACACCGGGGTCAGGAAACCGCCGATGGTGGCGAGCACGCTGAGGCTCATGGCGTCGTAGCGCAATGCGAGCATGACCCCCAGAAAAACGGTCGCCCCCATCAGCGCAAAGGAAGCCTCAAAAGAGAACAGGTGGTACCGCTGTGCTCCAGCCCAGATACTGAGGTACAGCACCGCGATGCCAGCGCCCGAGATGCCCTCGCTGAACCACCGCTCCACCCGCTTGCGCGAGTATTCGCCGAATGCCAGCAGAGCGGCGCCTGCCGCGAACCCCAGCATCAGCTTCACCACGTCACCAAGCAACTGCCACGTGTATGCGAGGAAGAAGGCGAGCGCAAAAAAGGTGGCAATGGAACCGAGCCAGAGCGCGCCTTTTCCTCCCACCAGCTGCTCCCAGTATCCGAACAACGTCGGCGGCGGAGGCTCCGCCACAGCACCAATCGTCGGTGCAGGTTCTGGGAGGACATCTGTTTCGGGCGGCTGTGGAGCAATGCGCGCAACGGTTTCCTCCGATAGTGGGGGCACAATCGGAGGCGGAGGAATAACCGGCTGCGCCGCTATCACGTCGCGCGGGGGGGACGGTCCCGAAGGAGCAGGCACGACCGGCTCCGGAGGCGCTGAAGGAGTTCTCCCTTGCTCCACCCGCTCCACACGCTGGGTTAAATCCTCCATCCGACTCTCCAACCGCTCCAGCCGCTCTAAAATGCTGTTCCAATCCTCCTGTTCCGGCATGGCGAAGACCCCCTAACGACGGTTGCCCCGTCATTTGCGACAGCAACAGGTAAAGGCTTGAATGCTGACCTCACCCTCTTTGCGGCGCGCCATATGATAGGACACAACATGCTGTGCAAAAGTTGCAGGGCAACCAGACAACCATACCGCCGCAGTCGTAAAAAAACCCACAGGTCAGTGCTGCCTCCGACCTGTGGGAAGTTGGGTGTGCTGCCGATAGGATTGTCCAGTAGTGCTTAGTTTATCTAAATTATACAGCATCTGTCCTCAAAAATCCAGTGGTTTCGATGGTTCCTCAAAAATTTTCGTAAAAAACATTTTTTCCGCCATGCTGCATGACCGCTCGGTACCGTGGGCAGGTTTTCTTCTGGAAACGCTGGAATATAACCCCAAGGCGTGTACAAGAGCGGAGGACACTCATGCAGACGCTAACCAGCGTAGAACGCATACACAACATCCTGAAACGCCAGCCGGTGGATCGCATCGGTGTGTTCGAGCACTTCTGGGGCGACACCTACAGGAGCTGGCTGGAGGCAGGCTACATCCGCGAAGGCGAAAACTTAGCGGACCATTTCGGCTACGATTTGGAGCTCTGCTGGCCTTTCAACATGGTTGCTGACCTGGACCATGTGCCGGAAGTGGTAGAAGAGACGGAGGAAACCATTCTCGTACGCGATGGAAACGGTGCGCTGCTACGCCGCCACAAACTACATGATGCCACGCCGGAACATGTGGACTTTCTGGTAAAAGACCGCCATGCGTGGGAGGAACATATCAAACCGAAGCTGACGCCCGACCGCCGGCGCATCCACTTCGAAGCCTACCGTAATACCCGCCGCTATGCGCAGGAGAAGCAACGCTTCTTCTGCTGGTCCGGCGTGAACGTCTTCGAGCTGATGCACCCCGTTTGCGGCCATGAGTACATGCTGATGGGCATGATCGATGACCCCGACTGGGTGAAGGATATGGTCAATACCTACGCCGACCTGACGATTAACCTGATGGAAATCCTCTTCGCGGAAGAGGGTCTACCCGACGGCATCTGGTTCTACGAGGACATGGGTTTCAAGGGGCGTCCTTTCATGTCGCCCGCAATGTATAAAGAAATCGTACAGCCGGGGCATATCAAGACCATCCAGTACGCGAAGAGCCTGGGGCTGCCGGTGATTATGCACTCCTGTGGCTATGTGGAACCGCTGGTGCCGGGTATGATCGAGGCGGGCATCGACTGCCTGCAGGTCATCGAGGTGAAAGCGGGCATGGACCTGGTGCGCCTGTACCACAACTTTGGCGACAGGCTCTCCTTCATGGGTGGCATCGACGTGCGCGTACTCTACTCGAACGACAAGCGCAAGGTAGATGCCGAGCTGGAGGCGAAAATCCCCATCGTGAAGGGCAACTACGGTTACGTGCTACACAGTGACCATTCCATTCCCAACACGGTGCACTACGAGACCTATCGCTACTTCGTGCAAAAGGGGCTGGAGCTGGGGAAGTACGAGTAGGCGTTATCCTGCTGATGGAGTCTACGGCTCGGCAGCAGCCTTGTGCTCCGGACGTTCGGAATGTCCTCGCCTTCTTGTCCCGCCCATGTCACGATGCGCCCTGTCAACTCGGCTACCCTGTCCATGAACAGAGGGTGGTGTCCGCGCGTGAAGGTCTTCCACACCCACTGCGGGTTGCCTCCCTTGTCTGGGGATTCGCCATCTGGGCATTTCCCATCGCCATAGCCGAATAAAGTTGTGACTGTGTCGTTGCAGGAAGTTCAGATAGGCGTCGAAGTCGAACGGCGCAGGCGGGTCCGACATGCCCATATCCTGCAGGTCGCTCCATGTGTGGGAGCCGGTTACGTAAACGGCGCGCTTTCCGTCATCAGTAAAGTAACGTGGGTTCTTTGGGTGTACTCGCAGGGGTGCTTTCATGATGTCCTCCTTTAAGTTCCTCCGGGTTTTCGGAACCGTTTACCTACTTCATCCAGCACCAGAACCCAGTCCTCCTCGCGCGAGTCGCCGCCGGGGGGAGTGAAGGTACGCTCGCCGCGTCGGGCAAACTCGCCGACCAGTTGCGCCT